>JBEKZQ010000111.1:0-15094 GCA_049509675.1 Thermoguttaceae bacterium
CCACCCGTGTAGGTGTTGGAACCGCCCAGAATCAGCACGCCAGACGAGACGGCTAGACCGACTTTTTTGTTCCCGCCGCCCAGCGCGTCTTGGATCGTGCCGTTGAAGGTCTGCGGTTGCCCGCTGCCGCTGAAGGTGATCGTCGCATTGCCCGTCGTGCTACTGTTGCCGATGATCTGGCCGGCGGGATTGGCGGCCGGCGCCACCGCCAAACCAGCCACTTGCTGATTGTTACCGGCCAGGTCGAGCGTACCGGCGGTATTCAAGCCGCCGAGGGTCACCGTTCCCGCAATGGGCAAAGCGTTAGAGGCCCCTACTCGGAGCATGCCCCCGCTGATGGTGGTCCCGCCGACATAGACGTTGCTCCCGCCGAGCGTCAAGGCGCCGGTTCCGGTCTTCAGCAACCCGCTGTTGCCTTGGATCGTGGAGTTGATCATGGCGGCCTGGTTGGCAACCACGCCGCCGCCGCCCAGGGAGATGGCGCCGCCGCTGAGCAGATAGCCGGCGCCGTCGAAGGTGATGGCATTGGCCGCCACGTTGCCGCTGACGGCGATCGAGCCGGCCGAGCCGCTGTAGTTCGCGTAGAAGTCGGCGATGTTGCCCCCGCCCGGCCAGGCCGCGAGCGAGGCGTCGCCCGTGCTGCTGAGCGACCAGTCGGTGCCCGCGGTGCTCCAGGCGCCATCGCCGCCGGTCATCGCGCCGGGCGTAGTGTCCCAGTAATACGTGGCGGCGGAGGCACGCGAACTGAGCAATGGAGCAACCGCAACCAGCGTCAAGAGCGCCAGACAGTCCAGCCGATGTCTCCGGCAGCGATGCATACCCGTTCTCGTAGAAAAAGCGACTTTGCTCTGTCCAGCAGAACGTTAGGATCGCACAAAAAAGGGAAATTGTCAATAATTTTGCGGCGACTGCCTGGAAATCTCGTGTGACTTCACCCTATGGGGGGGAAAGCCTTTCAGGAATCGGGGCACACCGGCCCGACGCGCCAGTTCTGAAGTTGCGCCCTCGCTGACGCTTTAGCATGGAAATCCGGTAATCCCGAAAGCCCGAAAGGACGAAATCCCGAAAAACACAAGGAAGTAGCGGGCTGAGGGTAATCTGGCATCGCTTCGTCCCAACCACGGCACGGCAAAACGATATTGGACAGGAAGATCATTGACAAGAAGATCAACAAGACCTCCATTTTCCTGTCCACCCATATTCTTGTCGCGAAAATCCTTGTTTTCGATTCGGGCTTTCGTCCTTTCGGGTTTTCGTGATTCGTTTCCCGCCCGGACGGCGCTGAAAAATGCGCAACTTCAAAACTTGCGCTTCGGGCGAGTGGTCTGACCATTTCGACATTACCGATTGGGTGCCACGACCAACCTCCGGTCGGTACCCGGCTTGCCCAGCAGTGCTGGAAACACGGTTGGACAAGCCAACCGTGGCACCCGTGCGCAACTTCAAGACTTGCGCTTCGGGCTGGTGTCGGGATGTCAATGATCCCGCGACTGGTGCGGGCCGTCGGCGCGGCGCGTGCCGCAATTAAGGTCCTTCGCGCCCGCGTGCGGCTTGGGCGTGCCTGTGACGCTGCCGTCGGCCGCGATCGGCGCGGCGGCCGCCATGCGCCGGCTGCCGATGCCCAACTTCTGCAGCCACGGCCACAGCAGATGCACGTTGTCGCGCAGATAGGGCCAGCGGAAATAGTAGCGGTTGAAGCACTTTGCCAACAGAGCGGTCATCCGCTCGGCCGTCAGGTGCTTGTACTTCAACACCGGCGTGTAGACGGTGTAGCGGCTGGTGTCGAAGTCGGCGATCTGGTCGCGAATCTCGTCGTAGAACGCGGTGCCCGGATAGGGCGTGACCACGTTGAAATTGCCGAACGTGGTGCCCACGCGGATGGCATACTCCCAGACGCGGCGGACCGACTCCTCGGTATCGTCGGGGAAGCCCACCATGTAGCCGCCCACGGTGCGGATGCCCAGGCTGCGGCAGAGCGCGACGAACTCGACCTGCCGATCCTCGCGGATCAGGGCCCGGTGGTAGCGGAGGAGCGTTTCGTCGCTGGGCGTTTCGATGCCCACGGTGATGCTGGTCAGGCCCACGCGCTTCAACAGGCGGAGGATCTCCGGGGTCTGGATGTCGAGCCGCGTCTCGATCGAGAACTGGATCTTCTGCGGCAGTCGTCCGATGCGATCGGCCAGCTCGAAAACATTCTGCCGCTTCAGCCCGAACAACGGATCGCGGAACTTGAACGAGCGGAAGCCCCAGTGGGCGATGTCGTAACGGATCTCATCGACCACGGCCTCCGGCGAACGGAAGCGGGTGGAATTCTCCAGTATTATGTAGGGGCAGTAGTTGCACTTGAACGTGCAGCCGCGGCTGGATTGGATCAGGGCCGTGGGGAATTGCCAAAAATCGTAGCCGATGCGGAAGCGGTGCGGCTCGAAGGGCGACCAATCGGGCATGGGCAGCCGGTCGAGGTCTTCCAGCACGCCCAGTTGCACGGTAGCGCCCTTTTGCGCGAGCACTTCGTCCAGCCGCCAAAACAGTTGCTCCGCCTCGCCCTTGACGACCGTTACACCCAGGTCGGCAAAGGCCTCCGGCAGGACCGAGGCCACGGTGCCCACCACCAGCACCCGGGCCGCCGGGTTCTGCGCCAGGAGCCATTGGATCTTCTGCCGCTCCAGCGGCAAGGTGATCAGGGCGGGAAAGAAGACGTACAGGTCGGCGTCGGTGGGCAGGCGGTCTTCGGCATATTCCACGCGATGTCCCAAGCGGGAGAAGACGGCGGCCAGGTAGGCGAACAACAAGGCGGCCGGGCGGTAGTCGCGTTTGAAGAAGCGGCGGATGATCCGCCCGCGCAGGCCGCCGTGGCCCGGATATTGTCCGATGCCGAAGCCGCCGGCGAAATCCTTGGAGACATCCAGCTTCCGCGTATCCCAGAGAACCACGCGCATCGTCAAGCAGCCCTTTGAAATCTGTCGTTGGCGGCCCGCCGCGCGGCGGCGTGCGGCGCGGACCCTGCATGGGCCTCGTGATGTACCGAGCGGATCTGGCCGCCGAGAGAAAGTCGATAACGAATTCCGCGCCAGCGGATGTGGCGGCCGAAGATCGAGCTGAGCAGGCCCAGGCAGTTCAGCAACCCGGCCAGGGATCCGGCCCAGATGTCAAAACGCTGGGCTGCCAGCAGCGCGTGTCGTCGTTCGGGAAAGTAGCTGCGCAGCAGGTCTTGCACCAGCCAGCGATGCCCCACGCCCAGCAGGTAAAGGGCGATGGCGAAGCCCAGCGGGATCCCCAGCGGCGGAGTACCGCTGCAGGCGCCGCAGCCCAACAGAACCAAGGTGGCCAGCCAGGCGATGTTCTTGCCGGTGCTGATGAGCACCGTGCCCAGCCACCAGAAGGGGGCGTAGTAGCGGACCACCATGTATTGTCGGCGGATGAAGGAGAACATCTGGCCCAAGGAGCACTGCAGCGGCGAGGCCACCACGCAGGCCGGCTCGAAACAAACGCTTTGCCGCCCGCGGCGCAACACGCGGCCGGCGACCAGGTCGTCGCTGAGTGTTCCCTTCCAGGCCTCGCGCAGGCAGCTTTGTTCGAACTTGTCGCGGCGGATGGCCCACGAACCACCCCAGACCAGGTAATGGCTCTTCCGCCCCAACAGCGACATCACTCCGCAGTTCACGCTATAGAGCACATGGTTGGCCAGGGTGGGCCGCGCGGGAACGAACCAGCGGTAGCCGGTTACCGCGCCGGCATCGTCTTGATCCAAGCGGGCGATGGCCGCACGCAGCCACTCCGGCCGGGGCCGGGCATCGGAATCGACGAACAACAGGTAGCGGATCGACGGCGAGAGCAGGGCCGTCGCCGCGCGCAGATTGTGGACCTTCTGCCCGCTCTCCGTGGCCCGACCGGCCACGACCAGTTGCGCCGCCGCCCGGGGGTACTCGGCCATGACCCGGCGGATCACCGGGCAGGCCGGATCGTCGCCGCTCTCGACGACGAACGTGATCTCATAGTCGCGATAATCCTGCTCGAACAGGCATCGCAGATTGTTCTCCAGACCCAGATCGAACCCCTTGCAGGGCGTCAAAACCAGCGCCCGGCCTGTTGCCTGCCGCTGGTCTAGCGCGCGCATGCAACTCTTGGCGTAGCGGCGGTGCTCCCAGGCCTGACCGACCCAGAGCATCGCCCCCAGCACGGTAAGGCTGCTCAAGATCACATAGGCAAGGAGCCAGAAATCGAACATCGTCCAGCGATCGTGCTTTCGTGCAAAAGGGTGGCCTGCGCAAGGCGGTTGCGCCGGCCGGGAGGATAACCCGGGGGCCGGCCGCAGTCAATATCGCTGAATTAGGACGGATAAATGGGTAAAATGCAAGCGGCCCTACCGTTTCTAGGTGCAAACTCAGTATTCTTCGGATGGCACGAGTCCTTGGGCTTCAAGCGGATGGCCGGGGGGATGGTGGCTAACGGCCCGAATTCGATTGCGGGGTTAGCTGCAAGATACGCGGATGGCGTGTTTCCAGGGTCGTTCACGACCCTTCCCGCCGTAGGCGGTACTCGGCCCGACGTTCACGTCGGGTTGGCAAAGATGCGAGCGGACTTTGCAGTTCTCCTGGCATTCTTGCCGGGCTAATATGTTGCGCGGCTCTTGTGTGGTACATTGTGGCTGTGCCGCGTGTGCGGCTTGGTGCAGGATCTTTGACTCGAATCGGAGGGGAGCTGACATGAGAAGCGCGAATCGAATTATCGGCGTGGTTGTTGGCTGCTGGGTTCTGGTCCATTCGGCCGCGGTCCTTTCGCAGGATTGGCCCCAGTGGCGAGGTCCGCATCGCGATGGCAAGGTGAGCGGGTTCACGCCGCCGCAGGCTTGGCCCAAGGCGCTCGTGCAAGAGTGGAAAACGACCGTGGGTTCCGGCGATGCCACGCCCGCCCTGGTCGGCGACAAGCTCTATGTCTTTGCACGGCAAGGCGACGACGAGATCATCCTCTGTCTGAACGCCGCCGACGGAAAGCAGGCCTGGCAGAGCAAGTACGCGGCCAAGGCCGTCAGCGGGCCATCCGCCCGGCAACACCAGGGGCCCAGAAGCTCGCCCACGATTGCCGCAGGCAAGGTCGTGACGCTCGGCGCGTGCGGGGTGGTTTGCTGCGTCGACGCGGCAACCGGCAAGGAGCTTTGGCGCAACGAGGAGTATAAGAGCGTGCCGCGGTTCTATACGTCCACGTCGCCGATCGTCGTCGACGACCTGGCTATCGTGCAGTTGGGCGGGGCCGACGACGGCACGACCGTGGCCTTCGACCTCGCTTCCGGCAACCCGAAGTGGAAGTGCGTCGGCGACGGGCCGGGCTATGCCTCGCCCGTCCTCATGACGGTGGAGGGAGTGGAGCAGATCGTTACCCTGACCGATAAGCGCCTGGTGGGCATCGGCGTCGCCGACGGGAAGCTCTTGTGGCACATCGCCTTTGAGCCGAAAGGCATGTCGTACAACGCCGCCACGCCGATCGTCGATGGGCAGACGGTGATCGTCGCGGGCCAGGGCCGCGGCACCAAGGCCGTCAAGGTCGAGAAGACCGGTGCAGGCTGCGTGGCCAAAGTGACCTGGAGCAACGACCAGGTCGCGCCGCAATTCAACTCGCCGGTGCTCAAAGACGGCTTGCTCTTCGGAATGACCGGCAGAGGCAACTTGTTCTGCTTGAATGCGGAGACAGGCAAGACGGCCTGGACCGACGAGACTGCGCGGAGTCGCGGTTACTGCGCAATGTTGGACGCCGGTTCGGTCATCCTCGCCTTGCCCGACAACGCCGAACTGATTGCCTTCAAACCCGACGGCAAGCAGTATTCCGAGCTGGCGAAGATCAAGGTTTCCGACACGGCGACCTATGCGACCCCCGTGGTTGCGGGAAAGCGGATCTTCGTGAAAGACCGCGACGCGGTGACCTTGTGGTCGCTTGAGTGATTCGCCCCAGCCATTGCGGGCCGTTCCAAAGAAACGCTGACTCGGTCACTCCCCCAGCGTGGACCGTTTGCGGAGGATGTGGTGATAGTGCTGGGCGAAGCGATGGGCCTCGTCCCGCACGTATTGCAGCAGCCGCAAGGCATAGCTATGGCGGCTCAGGCGCAACGGCTCCGCGCGGCCGGCCACGAACAGCAACTCTTCCCGCTTGGCCAGGGAAAGGACCGCCGGCGGATGAATCGCCAACGCGGCCAGGGCCGCCAGGGCCGCGCCTAGCTGGCCCTTGCCGCCGTCGATCAGCAGGATGTCGGGCTGCACTTCGCTCTCTTGCCGCGATTGGAAGCGGCGCGAGACGGCCTCCCGGATGCTGGCCACGTCGTCCACGCCCTCCACGCTGCGGATCCGCAACCGCCGGTAGCCCGGCTTGAAAGGCAGGCCGTCGATGAACTGCACGACGCTGGCCACGGTCTCCGTGCCCGCCGTGTGCGCAATGTCAACCCCTTCGATCGCCCGCGGCAGTTCCGGCAGGTGCAACACCTTTTGCAGGCCGGCCAGTCCCTTTTTGGGATCGACCGGAAAGACCTCGGGCTGCACGTGGGTATCCAGTTTTCCCCGTTCGTCGAGGGTTTCCAACAGGTGCAGCTCGTCGCGGAGCCGGGCGGCCTCCTCGAATCGCAGCTCCTTCGCGGCCGTCTCCATCTCCTCGCGCATCTCTTTCAGCAGCGTGTGCTTCTTCCCTTCCAGGAACTGCTGCAAACGGTGAATGTCCTTGCGATAGGCCTCTCTGGAGATGCGCAGGTTGCACGGGGCCGTACACTGGGCGATCGAGGCCAGCAGGCAGGGACGGAACCACCGCCAGCGAGGGTCGTCTTCCTGGATCTCCAGCGAGCAGGTGCGGAACTTGAAGATTTTTTGCAGGACCTGCAACGCGCCTCGCAGTCCGCGGGCGTTGGCGAACGGCCCATAGAGCTTGGCGCCGCGCTGGCGCGGCGTGCGTGTGATTTTCACGCGCGGGAACTCCTCGTGCGTGTAGATCTCCAGGTAGGGGAATGTTTTCTGGTCGCGCAGATCGCGATTGTACCGGGGCAGGATGTCCTTGATGAGCCGGGCCTCGATGAGCAAGGCATCGACCTCGCTTTCGGCCTCCATGTAGTCGATGTCGCGGATCTCCTGCACCAACCGTGCGGTGCGGGAATCTTCGGCGGCCGCCTTCAAAAAATAGCTTCCGGCCCGGGCGCGAAGATTCTTGGCCTTGCCCACGTAGATGACCCGGCCGGCGCCGTCTTTCATCAAGTACACGCCGGGGCTGCGCGGGAAGTCGCGGACCTTTTTCGCGGCCAGCGAATTATCGTGCGGCTCCTCGATCGGCGGAGTTTCTTCGGACATGGCGGGGACCGTGGCAGGGGCGAGCGGCCTCCTTTAATTATAGCCGAACAGCCCGCGAGATGAGTTTTCGAACGAGTTTGAAGTGTTCAGTTTTCAGTTTTCAGTAACGAGCCGAGCAGTTCAAACTGAAAACTGAAAACTGAAAACTGAAAACTGAAAACTGCCCCTACTTTTCCGCCGCCAGGGCCGCGAGCCGCTGGGAGAGCTGATCGAGATGCTCAAGCTGTGCCCGGCGCAACTCCTCGGCGATGGTCGCCTCGCCGGCGGTGAGCCGGTTGCGAACCTCCACGATCCGCGCCGCCAACTGCGAAATCACGTGCCGCGGCGATTCGGTCCGTCCCGCCCGGGCCTGCTCGGCGGCACTGACCAGGTCGCGGAACAAGGTGAGATCCTTCTGCCGCAAGACGAGGATGTCCAGGCGGCTCAAAACGTTCTCCAGTTGGTCCGCACTCCACGTGCGATTCTCGTTCAGTTCCGCTTCCAGACCGCGCAATGCCAGGTTGTTGCCGGCGATGCGGACGGCCAGTTCCTCCACATTGACCTGTACGCCGGGCTTTTCCGCCTCCGCGACCGGCAATTTGGGCTCCGCGGCCGGCGGCTTGGGCAATGCCTCCTCCGCGGCCGGCGGCGGCGCGGGCGCCGCGGCCTGCGCCGGTGGCAGGGCAATCTTCAGCGCGGCCCGAGGCATCATCGCCAACTCCGGCACGGGACTCGGCTCGTGCTGGGCAGCCCAATGCCGGGCCGGCGGCGACAACCCGGGTTTGCACGCCGCTCCGGGAACCTGAACCGCCTCAGGCGGAGGCAACAACCGAAGCTGCGCGACGCGCCCGTCCGGCCCCGCTGCCGCGATCGTCGGCTCCGGCAACGGTCGCTGTGGCTGGATCATCGGCTGCGGCGGTCGCACATTCACCTCGGGCTGGGCCTCCGCCGGTTTCGTGCTTGGCGGCGTGGCGGCCGGCGGCATTGCTTCCTTCTTCAGCGGCTCGGTTGCCGCCAGCAGCGGCGGGAAATCGGGGTCCGGCGGCAGCCGCGCCGCACCGGCCGCCATGCTATGAATCGCCGCATCGAGCCAGGCCAGGAGCCGGTCCTGCTGATCCGGTTGACTGCCGCCCGTCTCCCACGCCCGCCACACGCGAAACCACGCTTCTTGCCGGGCGATCAAGGTGCGATGATCTTCGCGGAAGGTCTCATAGACCTGGCTGCGATACTGCCGCACGAGCCGGCTCACGGCCGTTTTCTCGCGCTGATCGAGCAGCCGCACCAGCTCCACCAGGCCCTGCCACGGGACCTTCTTCTGTTGCAGAAAGGCCGTGATGCGGGTCTGCTCCCGCGCCGCCTCGTCCGCCGGCAGAATGAGCTTATCGACCGCGAGCAACCGCGATTGCAACTGATCAAGCCACGCCCGCTGCCCTTCGGCCGTCATCTGCGCAACGCGGTGCAAGGTGGCCCGGGCCTGATCGCCCGGGTCCTCCGGCCGCGGGGCGGGGGCCGCCAGAACCGCGAAACTGCTCAAGATCACAACTGCCGCCGTCGTCACAATCGCTTTTTCCCTTGCAAACGGAGCACCACACAATCGCCTAGCGGTCTGTCCATTTCGAAATTACCAGTTGGGTGCCACTGCTGGCTTGCCCAGCAGTGCTGGAAACACGGTTGGACAAGCCAACCGTGGCACCCGTAAACTCAAGTTGGACAGACCACTAGCGCATCTTCTTAAAGGTAGGACAGAATAACGATGCTGGCGGAGGGATGAATGATGGATTCAGTACCACGGCGTTGCCAGGCCCAGTTCGGCCAGCTTCGCTTCGAATTCCTCGCGTTCGCGGCTGCGTTTGAGGCCCTCCGGCCCTCCGGCCAGCAGGCCGCCGTCGCGCGCCCGCTCGACGGCCTCGTCGCGCTTGCCGGAAACGATGGCGGAAATCACCGCCTTTTCCACGGCCGACAGTCGCGTGGCCGTTAGCTCGTAGTCGACAAAAGCCTCCCACGCGATCGGGCACCAGCGGGCGACGATCTCCTGGCCGATGATCCCCGCATAGGTGGAAATCTCCAGTTGCGCGTGGGCATCCATCCGCAACGACAGGAAGTGCAGCAGGTTGTGCAAGTCGATCTTCCAATACGCTTCCGTGTAGGTGGAAAGGGGCAGATCCTTGCGGGCCTGCTCCCGCGCCACGCCGGCAGCCAGCCGCTCCTGGTAGATTGCCCAGGCCAACTCGTACAGGTCGGCTTCGCGCCCGGAAAGACGTTGGCCCACGACCGGATCGATCAGGCCCGCGCTGCCTTGGCGGTTGCCGGGCGCTTGTTGGCGCCAGGCGTCGGGCGGAGTTTTTTGGGCCGCGTCGATGGCCTCGGAGTAACGCGTCGAGTATTCGTTGACATTGGCCGTCCGATGGCGGATCCACTGCCGCCAGCAGTCCATCGGCACGCGGACGTGCAGCTTGATCTCGCACATCTCGAACGGCGTGGTGTGGCGGTTCCGCATCAGGTAACGGATCAGGCCGCGATCCTCCTGCAATCGTTTCGTGCCCCGGCCATAGGAGACCCGCGCCGCCTGCACGATCGATTCGTCCGTGCCCAGGTAATCGATGACGCGCACGAAACCGTCGTCCAGGACCTTGAAGGGCACGCCCAAAATTTCGTCCAGGGCCGCGACCCGGGCACGTTCCAGTCTTTCGGAACTATTCATTTGGGAAGAGAACGACTTTACGGTTTGAGTGTTTTTCCCCAAGAGAACATTGCCCGCATCCTACAACGGCGGGCGGAAATGGTCAATCGCCGCCCGCGACCTTCGTGGTGGTCGACGTGGGACAAGTCTTGTGGTCCGAAGTGACCCCGGAAGCGGTGGCCGAATTGGGCCTGGAACCGAGCGTGGAAGTTACCTGCCTCATAAAGGCGAAGATCATAAGCGTGTTGGAATGATTGGCGCTGGTGTGCAACAGGCCGTTCGGCCGGGTTGGTAAAAGACGACATCGGTGGTAGAATAGATATGCCGTCGAGGTAACCTCCCATCGGTCCGGGACATTCCCGTATGCCCAAATTGGATTACCGCAATATCGAGAAAGACGCTGCCCGCTGCGGCGGCCAGCCGATTGTGGCCGGTACCCGCATTCGCGTGGCCACGATCCTGGCATGCTATCGCCGGGGCATGGGCGTGGAGGAGATCGTCGAGCAGTACCCCGGGCTCCGGCCGGCCGACGTCCACGACGCCCTGGCCTACGCCTACGATCACCTGGATGAGATCGACGCCGACTTGGCGGCCGACGATGAAGCAGTGGTCAAGGCCCGGCTGACCGATCGTGGTTCTGCGGAATGACTGAGCCACATTTCTTCACGGATGAAGACGTCTACGCAGCCGTGGCGCCAGCCCTGCGACGCGCGGGCATTGACACTGTTTCTACTCCAGAAACCGGCCGTCGTCAGCAGTCCGACGAATCTCAACTCGATTGGGCATCGGCTGATGGCCGGGTGATTGTCACGTTCAACGTCGCCCATTTTGCTAAACTGCACGCCGATTGGCTCGCTCAAGGGCGGCATCACTCGGGCATCGTCGTCTCAAGCCAGCGGCCGATCAGCGACATCGTGCGTCGTCTCCTTCGCCTGGCCAGGGCCAAAGACGCTGAATGGATGCGCGGCCGCCTGGAATTCCTGAGCGATTGGTAATTGAGAAAAGGCGATAAGAAAAATGGTGGGGCTCGCTGCGCTCGACCTACCCTACTTTTTCCACACTTCCAAGACGGTGCCGTCGCGGCCGCCCACCACCAGCCGCTGGTTCAACAGCACGGGCCCCGTGCCCAGGGGCACGGCCACGTCGATCTTGCCCTGTTCGCGGCCCGTCGCGGCGGCAATGCGCCATAACATGCCGTTCTGAAAGGCCAGCACGAAATCGTGGCCCACGGCCAGGGGCGGTCCGGCCAGCGGGCCGGAAGGCAGAGCCACGCGCCAGGCCAACTCTTGCCGCTCGTCGATGGCGAGCAGTTCCTTGTCGGTCGCCAGCAGGACGTAGTTGCCGACCCGCTGCGGCCCCCATCCCAGGCGGCCCGAGAGCGGATGCGACTTTCCCTGGGTCAGCTTTGGAAGCTCGAAGCTCTCGAGCACGGCCGCGTTGTCGACCGCATATGCCACTTTGCCCAAGGCGGCCAACGGCGAGACGATTGGCTTGGCGCTCATGGCTTCCGCCGCCGTGAGGCTGGGCGGGGGGCCAGCCTGGAACACCAGGCGATACAGCCGGCGGTCGCCGTCGGAAAGCACGGCCTCCTGCGTGCCGATCGCGACTGGCGTGCGCCAGGTCCATTCGCTCAGGGCCTGAAGTTTCGGCACGAACGGATCGGCCAGATTGTTGGTGGTGCGCGGATCGACCAGGAACACCTGGCCCGAACGGCTCGGCGCCAGCAGCCCGCTGCCCAGCAAGATGGGCGGGCAAGCCATCGCGTCGCCCAGCAGGAGCCAGCGATAACGCGGCGGCTGTTCGGCCGGATCGTACACGATGATCTGCTTTGCGCCGGAAGTGGCCGTCATGGCCCACATGCCGTCGGGCATGGCCGTCACGTGGCGGATCGGCTGCTGAAGACGCCCGGCGTCCATAGCGAGGGTGGGCGCGTCGCGGATGGTCGTGCCGTGCAGGTCCGCGGCCTCGATGCGGAACATGCTTCCCAAGGCCGAAACGGCCGTCAGCGTCTTGCCCTCGGCATCGACCAGCGGCTCGTCCGCCAACGGCACCGCCAGGTGCGCGTCCCACCACGGCTCATGCTTTCGGGCATCGAGCGCCGACGCCACGACCCCCGCCATGCCGGCCTTTCGCCGCACCGCGAAGAGCGTCTGGCCGATGGCCGAGAGCGGCTGGAGGAACGTCGAGACTTGATCGCTGATGTGCCGCGGCACGATGCGGCCTTGTTCGCTGAGAATGTCGTATCTGGCCAGTTGCGTGTCGGCCATCCAGAATTGCGTACCTCGCAAGCAGAGCGAGCCGAGACGCTCTTCGTCGTGCAGCGGTCCGGTCTGGGCCACGATGTCCAAGGGTCGCTGCGGATTGGCCGCACTGAGCATGAGGGCGTAGAAGGCCGATTGGCCCGTCGCCAGAACCACGCGATTCCCATCGACGGCCGGTGCGATTCGGACCCGGCCGGAGAGCCGAATCTTTTGCGCGACTGTTAACCGAACGTTTGCGAAGTCGTGGCGAGCATCGACAAGTGTTCCCCCTCTCGCTCCGGGAGATGGGACGCTCCGAGACGCCGGGGAATCAAGCACGCCCCGTTCGATCTCGGTTCCCCTCACCCTACCCTCTCCCATCCCGTCGCGTGCGACGGGCGGGAGAGGGGGACCTTGAGCCAACGCCCAGAGCGTGGCTTCCCTGGGGCCCTCGTTGATCACGACCAGCAGGAAGTTGCCGGCGATCGCGGGCGGCACCGCCACGCCGTCCGGTTCATGCCCAAGGTGCAATACCTGCCGGCACGCGCCGTCGGCCAGCGACAACGCATAAAGATTCGCCCGGTCGGCCATTTGGAACACGAGCCCTCGCCGTACGTCGATGGTGGGCGGAACGCGGATCGGCTGCGGCAACTCGATCGAGCCCGGCGACCGGCCCGAGGCCAGATCGACCTTTTCCAATCGCCCGTTGCTACTGGGCAGCAACAGCTCCGTGCCGGCCAGCACGGGCGGAAGGTCGACCGGCTGGGCCGCCGCATGTCGCCACAGCAACCGGCCTGTCGCCCCCTGTACCCGCAGAATCTCGTTGTGCAGCACGTCGACCAACAGTACGTCCTGGGCCGGTCCCGGGCCGAGCGGCACCGGCAGGAAGGCCGGCGGCCCGCTGGCCGGAGCGGGAAGCGGACGCCGCCAAAGGACCTTGCCCGAGGCGGCGTCCAGGCCGTAGGCCGCTCCCTCCGCATTGACAAAGAGGAATGAGCCGGCGGCTGCCGGCGCCGGTTGGTTCTCGGTGCGCTGGGTCAGGGCGACGGTGGCCAACACGGCAGCGGGCCGCTCGGCCGTTTCGGCTTCCCGGCGCCGGGCGATCCATCGGACGGCCGCCTGCTCTGCCTGCGACGCCGGCGCCAGGGCTTGCTCGAGTTGGGCGTTGTCGGCCAGTTCCGCATACTGCTTCACCAACTCGTTGCGGACACGATAGGCCTCGACGACCCGGCCTTTGCCGATCGCGGCCCCGATATCGGCCACGGCCTGCAACAGATCACGGTCCCGCGCCAGCTTCCCTTCGCTCACGACCAAGCGGGCGTTGATCTCGGCCACCTTCTGCTCCGGTTGGGCCGCCAAGGGAACGTACCGGCCCAGCAGGGTGAGGATCTCGCGGGCATGCTCGACCGCATCCTGGTCCGGCTGCGCCTGGGCTTGATTGGCCCAGCGCTCGGCGACGGCCGCCAGCACCAGGCCCAATTCGTCGGCGAAGGCCTGGAACGATTCCTCCTGGGCCACCTGCGGCGCGACTTCCTGGGCCACCTGGAACGCGCGGGTCGCATCGTCGCTGTCGGCAAGTGCCTGCCGGATCCGGGCAATACCCAACCGCACCCTGACGCTGCCGGCCAACGGATGTCGCGGGTAATTGGCCAGGTACGCGTCGTACTGCTGGATTGCCACCGCATAGGACGCGGCGTCGTAGGCCAGGTCGGCCCGGCGCAACAACTCATCGGGCCCCGCTGGAGAGAAATGGAGGAATCCGACCAACACGCCGGAAACCAAGGTCAAGGCGACGCCCCAGGTAATGAGCATCAGGCGGACCTTCCTGGGATCGGCCGGCTTCACGTACACGACCTTCGACCGGCTCCGTCGCCAAAACTGCTTCCACATTCCGCGAAGAGTTCCGCGCAGGCCCTTTTTCCTGGACCGCTTTGCCCCCAGCGGAAGGCCGACGGTCGCGGAATCGGAAAGGTTTGCATCGGCCAACGGATCCAGGGGTGTGGGAGCGCTCGCCGGCCCCGCACCGAGTTTGGGCAGCCCGGACTGCGACGGCGGCGGCTCGGATTTGACCGGCCGCTTGCCCGCCGGCCCGGTCCCGCTTTGCAACTCCGCTTCGGCGACCTTCCAGTCGTCTTCGTCGACCTCTTCGCCTTCCAGGGGGGCCAGCCCAAGTTCTTCGTCGTCCGCGGCCGATTTCCCCGTCGCCGGACCGGGCTCCGCCGGTCCGGCCGTTTCCGCCGCCGTCAACAGCCGCTGTACCAGCATTGGCGTGAGCAGCTTACGCCGAATCAGACGCTGCGAAAGGGTCAAGACGCCCGGCGGTTTTTTCGACTGCCGGACTTCTTTGCGCAAGCTCTCGATCAGTTCCGGGGGAAGTAAGTCCTTTTCTTCCAAAATGTCGAGGAACTGTTCTGCGGAGATCATGTGTATGACGAGCGGTGCGAGCGGGCAACTTGCGCAGCACTTCGATCATAGCGCACGCGCCGCAGAGCGTCAAGGAAGAAGAAGTTCCCGCACTCCTTGACTTTTGCGCCTCCGGCAGGTAGAAGAAAACAATTCAACTTCTGCGGAAACAGGTTTCTCTAATGGCCAAGACACGAGCGAGCAAGGGGAAGTCGGCATCTGCCGCAGGCCTCCCCCCCGTGGCCGCCGAAGCGGCGACGAAGATCCGCCAGATCGACGCCCAACTCCTGAAGCTGATCCAGGAGCGGGCGGAAATGGTCGTTCAGGCGGCCGCCACCCGCTCGACCGAGCCCGCCGCGGCTCCCGGCCTTGATGATGCCATGTTGGCCGAACTGGGCCGGAAGAGCGCAGGGCCGTTGCCCCAAGCGGCGATCCGGGCCATTTTCGCCGAGATCCTCAGCGGCTGCCAAGCC
>JBEKZQ010000112.1:0-15081 GCA_049509675.1 Thermoguttaceae bacterium
GCAAGAAGGTCTTCACTACAACACCTTGCGGCCAAAGAAACGCCATCGCCATTGGACTTACATTCACGGACCGGCCCAAATCATTGCATTTTCCCGCGCAACAGCGTAACTTGGGCTAGTGTACGGAGTGGACCTGTGTCCCGGGAGACTTCGCGATTTGCAGTTCTCCTGGGGTAAGCAAACGTCAAGATTTTCTGGCCGGGTGCGTCTTACAGCGTCCAGCCTGTGCGGTATTCGGTGCGGACGTAGCGGTTCGCCTCGGGGAGGTTGGTGATTTCCCCCTTGGCGGCGTCCCAGGTGATGCGGGCATCGACGCGCTTGGCGATGTTGCCCAGCAGGCAGGTTTCCGTGAGCGGCCCGGAATAGGAGAAGTCGGCCCCGGCCGGGCGGCCCGTCTTGCAGGCCCTGACCCAATCCTGCTCGTGCGAGCCGGCCACGCGGGGCAGCGTCTTGGGCGGCAGCCTGGCCTCTTTCATTTTCTTCTCGGGAATGATCCGCGCGGCGTCGCCGTAGACGCCGCACATGATGGTTCCTCGGCTGCCTTTGAAGAAGGCGCCGCCCTCGGCGGGCACCCGCCGGCCGTCTTCCAACTCGTCGGGCCGGGGCGGCCGCGTCCCTTCGTACCAGGTGAGCTTCAGCGGCGGGAAACCGGGGCGGGCCGGGAATTGAAAGGTCACGATCGCCGAGAGCGGGTGGACCTCGGCCGTGGCGCCGCAACTGGTGGCCTCGATGCTCGCGGGCGGGCCGAGCTTGAGGGCGTCGACCACCGGATCCAGCGAGTGCGCGCCGCGGTCGCCCATCATCCCGCAGCCGAAGTCCCAGAAACAACGCCACGTCAAAGGATGATAGGCCCGATGAAAGGGGCGCAGGGCCGCCGGGCCGATCCAGAGGTCCCAGTCCATGCCGGCGGGCACTGGCGGCGAATCCTTGGGCCGCTCGCCCCACGAGGAACTCCAATAAGCATGGCCCCAGGGATAATAGGACAAGTCGCACCAGGCATCGACCTCGCGGATCTCGCCGATCACTCCAGCGGCAATCCACTCGCAGATCAGGGCGTGCGCCTCGCTGGAATGGCCCTGGATGCCCATCTGCGTGGCCACTTTGGTCTCCCGGGCGGCCGTCGCCAGCATGCGCGCCTCGTACACGTCGTGCGTCAACGGCTTCTGGCAGTAGACGTGCTTGCCGGCCTTCATGGCGGCCATGGAAATCACGGCGTGCGTATGATCGGGCGTGGCCACCACCACGCCGTCGATCTCTTTCTGCACGTCGAGCATGCGGCGAAAGTCGCTGTAGACCTTGGCGCGGGGATATTTCTTGATTGTTGCGGCGGCGTAATTCTGCGGATCGACGTCGCACAGGGCCACGATGTTCTCGCCCTCCAAAGCGGACAGGTTCCCCGCGCCCATGCCGCCGATGCCGATGCCGGCAATGTTCATCTTCTCGCTGGGCGGCACGTGCCGCGGACCTCCCAAAACCTGCCGCGGCACGATCGTCAGCGCGGCCGCACTCCCGGCCAGGACGGTACACGTTCTCAGAAAGTCGCGACGCGTCGGTCCGGCAGACATGGTGAGACTCCTTGTGCGTTGTGGGGATTCTACATCTTGCGTTCACCTTATCTTCACTCTCAGGCAGGCGTGCGTCAACATCTCGCACCTGTTTTCTGCACGGCTGTAGGACGGATTGGTTAATCCGTCCGGTTTCCAGGGACGGATTAACAATCCGTCCTACGGTAATCGTGCAACTTATTCTTTTGCAGCGCCTGTTGGCAATCGGAAAATCCGCGACTATAATGCGCTCCAGTACGGGAACCTGCCTTCGGCGACCCTCCCGCACGACAAACCACGCTGCCGAGCTTGCCGCCAAACCCTATCGGCAGGCGCGCAAGCGCATACCCCCCCACCTCAACCGGAGTCCGATCATGGCAAAACACCGCTGGCAGATCACTCGACGTTCGTTCCTTCAATCGGTTGGCGCAGCAGGCGTCGGCGCGATGGCGCTGCCCGAAATCGTGCCCTCCACCGTATTCGGCGCCGATGCCCCCAGCAACAAACTCAACGTGGCGCTGCTGGCCTGCGGCGAGCGCGCCGTGTCGGACCTGCCCCGGGATCAGAACGTGGTAGCCATCTGCGACGTCGACACGCGGCCGCTTGGGCAACTGAAGAAGGATCTCGACAAGGCCGGCCAGAAGACCAAGGTCTACGAGGACTACCGCAAACTGCTCGATAATGAAAAGTCGGTCGAGGCGGTGGTGATCGCCCCGGGCCAACGCTGGCACGTGCCGATGAGCAAGCGGGCCATGCTGGCGGGCAAGCACGTCTTCTGCGAGAAGCCGCTGGCGCACAGCGCGGCCCAGGCCCGCGAAATCCGCGAACTGGCCAAGCACTCTCCCAAGCTGGTCACGCAGGTCGGTTCTCAGGGCGGCGCGACCGACACCTTCCGCCGCAGCATGGAGGTGATACAGGCGGGCGTGCTGGGCCAGATCCGCGAAGTGTTTGTCTGGATGGACCGCGGCTGTGGGCGGAGCACGAACTTCGACACCCATGCCGACCCCATTCCCAAGGAATTGAACTGGGACTTCTGGTGCGGACCATCGAAGGTTCTGCCGTTCAAGAACGGCTATCTCGGCTTCTGTTTGAATTGGGGTCCGTGGCTGGAGTTCGGCGACGGGCATCTGGCCGACATGGGCGCGCACGGCCTGAACCTGCCGTGGCGGGCGCTGCAACTGGGCGCCCCGACCAAGGCCTCCGTCGAGATTCCCGAACCGCTGAAGGACAGCTATCCCTCGGCCACGAAATTCCGCTGGGAGTTCGCCGCCCGCGAGAACTTGCCGCCGGTCACGCTCTGGTGGAACGACGGCGGCAAGAGCGGCGTGCCGCAGGAACTGGTCCGCGAGGTGCTCACCACCTACGGCAGCTTCCCGGGCAACGGCGTCTTGTTCGCCGGCGAGAAGGGCATTCTCTGGTCCGATTGCTGGGGCGTGGGCGGCGTGGTGAAGCTCAAGAACGAAGCCAAGGGCCACGGCGTGCTGACGCACGAGGGGTGCAAGTCGGTCCCCGTCACGCTGCCGCGTGTGGGCGGAGATCACATGGGCGAGTTCCTCAGGGCGTGCAAGGGCGGACCCAGGACGTTCCAGGGCTTCGAGACGGCGGCCAGCGTGGCCGAGATCGCCATGGTCGGCATCGTCACCCTGCGTTACGGCAAGCCGATCGAGTGGGACAGCGAAGCGCTGGCGGTCAAGGGCGAGCCGGCGGCCGAACCGTTTGTCCACCGCCCGGTTCGCACGAAGTGGTTATAAGCCGCCGCAAACGCCACAGTCCCACGAGGATCGAGGGCAATTCGAGCAGCGGGTTCATGTGCCCGCCGGGGACTTCGCGCCAACTGATCGGCACCTCGACGATCCGATAGCCCAGGCGCCGGGCGGTCGTCAATAGCTCCAGATCGAAGAGATACCGCGACTCGCGGGTGATGGCAAAGAGCCGCCGGCCGACCTCGGCGCGGAACATCTTGAAGCCGCATTGCGTATCGCGCAGGGGCAACTGCAGCAGTCGCCTGGCGACGGCGGCAAAGAGCCGCCCGGCCAGTCCGCGCCCGGCACTGCGCACGCGCCGCACGCCGCTTGCGGGCAACAAGCGGGAACCGACGGCCAGGTCGGCCCCGGCCTGGATCGCCTCGGCCAGCCGGCCCTGCTCTTCGATCGGCGCGGCGCCGTCGGCATCGGCGAACAACAGCAAACGGCCGTTGGCCGCGAGCATGCCCGATCGCACCGCCGCCCCCTTTCCCCGATTCTGCGCGTGCCGGAGCATGCGCAACTGCGGCCACTCGGGCGCCAGCCGTGCCATCGCATCGGCCAGGCCGTCGTCGCTGCCGTCGTCCACGACCAGGACCTCGTAGTGCGGGCCGTACTCCGCGTCAAGACCGGTGCGGACGGTCGCAAGATAGGGCGGCAGCCGAGCGGCCTCGTTGTAGGCGGGAATAATAAGCGATAGCGTGATGCTCTCGGTCGGCACGGCAGATTCTCCACCGCCGAGGCTAACATGCCGGACCGGGAAAATCCAGGCCCTTCATGTCCTTGGGCGCTTGCATTGGCCGTGCGGGGACTTATAGTGGAGTAAATAGCAGGCACACTCCGTGTGCCGTCCGTCGTCGCGTAGCGACGTCATGACGGTAGCCGTGGGTTTCAACCCATGGACCACTTAGCCCTACCCTTCGAGGAGTCGACCAGTTCCATGAACGCAGAGAATCGCCGCTTGTTGAAATTTGCCGTTGCCACGGCCTTGGTCGTCGGTTGGATTTGTGCGCCCGCGGTCCGCGCCGTCGAGCCCGGCCAGAAGCAGGTGCCGCTGGGGATCGTGTTGCCCAAGGCGTTGTTTGTGGGGACGCCGAAGAACATCAAGGCGGCCCCGACGCTTGAGCGGTATTCCGAGGCTGCCCGGCCGCCCCTGATGGTGCCGGAAGGCCTCAAGAACCTGGCCCTGAACAAGAAGGTCACCTCCAGCGATGAGGCCCCGATCATCGGCGAACTGAGCATGGTTACCGACGGCGACAAGGAGGGCACCGACGGGAGTTTCGTCGAGTTGGCCCCCGGCAAGCAATGGGTCCAGATCGATCTGGAGAAGCCGGCCGACATCTACGCCGTCGCCCTGTGGCACTTCCACGCCGAAGGCCGCGTCTATCACGGCATGATCGTCCAGGTTTCCGACGATCCGAAGTTCACCGAGAAGATCACGACGATATTCAACAACGACTTCGCCAACACGTGCGGTCTGGGCGTGGGCAAGCAACTCGAATACATCGAGGACAACCGCGGCAAAGTGATCGACGCAAGGAATGCGACAGGGCAGCCGGTGCGGGGTCGCTATGTCCGCCTCTATTCGAACGGCAACACGTCGAACGACCAGAACCAGTACATCGAAGTCGAGGTCTACGGCAAGCCCGTTCCATGAACGCGCGGGTGGAACCGCTTGCACTCGGTGAGTTTGGGTGCCACTGCTGGCTTGTCCAGCAGTGCCCGCCCCCTTCATAATGGAAGCGTGTGAGCTTGACAATCCGTTGCGAACGGCCGCAGTGTTTCTCGTGGTTGGCCGACACTGCTGGGCAAGCCAGCAGTGGCACGCGCGGTGATCGTGCGCAGCGGTTCCTGTTCGTGGGAGGCATGGCGGCCGTGCTTGCCAGCGCGGCTTGTTTCCGCCTGCCGGGGCTTGACGGGCGGCCCATGCACGCCGATGAAGCCAACCAGGCGGTCAAAGCCGGCATCCTTTGGCAGACCGGAGAGTATCGCTACGACCTGGCCGACCATCATGGCCCGGCGCTGTACTGGCTGACGCTGCCCTCGCTCAAGCTCAGCGGCGCGAAAGACTTCGCCCAGACCGAGGCCCGGGCCTATCGCATCGTGCCGGTCGTCTTCGGCCTGGGGCTGGTGCTGCTGGTGTTGCTGGTCGCCGATGGGCTGGGCCGCACCGCCACGCTGGCCGCGGCCGCGCTGACGGCCGTCTCGCCCGCCATGGTCTACTTCTCGCGTTACTACATCCAGGAAATGCTCCTGGTGTTCTTCACGCTGGGGGCGATCGGCTCGGCATGGCGATACTTTCGCACGCGGCGGATCGGCTGGGCCATAGCCACCGGTGCGTCGCTGGGCCTGATGCACGCCACCAAGGAGACCTGGGTCCTGGCGGCCGCGGCCATGGCAATCGCCACGGGCCTCACGATTCTCGTGGCCCGCACGCGCGGCGGCGCAGCCGTGGATTTTCGACCCTGGCTGCTGACGGTGCCGCTCGTCTTGGCTGTGGCGACCTTCGGCGTGGTCGCGGCGGCACTCTACTCCGGTTTCGGCCAACACGGGTCGGGCCCCTGGGATTCGATTCGCGCTTACGAAAGCTACTGGCATCGCGGCAGCGGAGGCGGTGAAGGCGGCATCCACGCGCATCCGTGGTACTATTACTTCGAGCTGCTCTTCGCCTGCCATAGCGCCCGCGGACTGCTTTGGACCGAGGGCCTCATTGGCGGCCTGGCCGTCGTCGGCATCGGCGTGGCCGCAAGTCTTCGCAGGCGGCAGGCGGGCGCGACGGGGGACTGTCCCGATTTTCGTTCGACGAAAATGGGACTGTCCCCTTCTGCGATGCGACAGCTACTATTCGGCCAATCACATGCCGCCGGCCCAAACGTGCATTTTCTGCGATTCCTCGCATTCTATACGCTCGTGCTCACGGCGCTGTATATGGTCATACCGTACAAGACCCCCTGGTGCGCGCTGAGCTTTCTCCACGGCATGATACTGCTGGCCGGGGCAGGGGTTTGGGCCCTGCTGCAATGGCCAGGCCGGCTGGCCAAGATCGTCGTCCTGGCGCTGCTGGCGGTGGCGACGGCCCATCTCGGCCGCGAGGCCTGGTTATTGAGCTTCCGTTTCGCCGCCGACCCGCGCAATCCGTATGTCTACGCCCATACGCCGCCGGATCTGGTGAACCTGGCGGCCCAATTGGACCGACTGGCCCGACGCACGCCGCAAGGGCACGACCTGATGATCCACGTCGTGGCCGAGAATTACTGGCCGCTGCCCTGGTATCTGCGGCATTTCAATCCGGACCACGTCGGCTACTGGCGCGAGGCGGCGCGGTGGCGCGAGGACTCGGCCGGACTGCCGCCCCCGGCGATCGTCTTGTTGACCAGCGATCTGCAGCCGGACGTGGATGCGGGGCTCCGCACGGGCTACAACAAGCAGATGATACGCGGGCTGCGGCCCGGCGTATTCTTGCAGGTGTACGTGCGCGACGATCTTTGGCCGGCGATGATCGGGAGCGTGGAGCGTGGAGCGGGGAGCGTGGGGCGGGGAGCGTGGGGCGTGAACCGTGGGGCGTGGGGCGGGGGGCGGGGAGCGTGGACCGTGGACCGTGGACCGTGGGGCGTGGAGCGGGGAGCGTGGGGCGGGGAGCGATAGGAGAAAACGATGGGCGTTCAGAGTTATCGGGAACTGGAAGTGTGGACGTTGGCGATGGACCCGGCCGCCGAATGTTACCGCGTGACGAAGTCGTTCCCGAGGGGCGAACTCTTCGGAATGACCAGCCAAATACGCCGGGCGGCAGCGTCGATTCCAGCCAATATCGCGGAGGGACAAGGCCGCGACCACACGAAGGAGTTTCTGAATCACCTGAGTATTGCCAGGGGATCGCTGAAGGAACTGGAGACGCATCTGCTGCTTTGCCAGAAGGTTGCCCTGCTGAAGGAAGCCGATCTGCCGCCCCTGATGACGCTGTGCGAGCGAATCAGTCAAATGCTTTCGCGCCTGCGTCAAGCCTTGGAGCGAAAACTCTGAGTCGCTCCACGCCGCACGCTCCACGCCGCACGCCCCACGCCGCACGCCCCTACATCTCCCAGCCGCTGCGATACTCGCGGTGGACCAGCTTGTTCAGCTCCGGCAGATTGGTTACCTTCACGGCGTCGCAGTCCCATTGGACCTTTTGACCGACGCCGGCGCGGATCGCCAGGCAGCCCAGGAGCACCATCTCGGTCAAGGGTCCGCCGTAGTCGAAGTGCGAGAACGGCGGCTTGCCGTCCTTGCAGGCGCGGAGGAAATCGGTCTGGTGCGTCAGGCCCTTCTTCAGCCGCGGCAGCGACTTGGGCGGCACGGGAAAGGCCTGGTGGGCCTGCTCGGGCACGATGCGCGGCCCTTCGCAGTAGTTGCCCGCCACCATGATCCCCTTCTCGCCGACGAACACCGTGCCGCCGTCGGTGAGCTTCCGGCCGTATTTCTTCTCGATTTCATCGACGATCGCCGGACGGTTGTGCTCGCCCACCGGATCGTTCTCGTCGAGCTTGGCCAGGGCTTCGATGGTGCCCTTGAAACCGTCGTGCCAATGGACCTGGACCGGCGGCAGGTCGCCCCGCGCGGGAAAGTTCCAACGGATGACATTGGCAAACGGGAATCGCTCGCGACTGCCGCCGATTTGCTCGAGCACCTCGACGCTGGTGGGACTGCCGAGCTTCAAGGCCATGAACGGGCCGTCCAGGTTATGGCAGCCCCAATCGCCGACCGAGCCGTCGCCGAACTCCCACCAACTGCGCCACAACTTGGGGTGCAGCTTGGCGTGATACTCGCGATGGGCCGCCGGGCCAAGCCACTCTTCCCAATGCAGCCCGGCGGGAACCGGCAGCGCCGGCAGGCGGTCGCCCACGCCGCCGCGGCCGGTGCGGGCCCAGCTATACGTCCGGAGCACGTTGCCGATGGCGCCGGCCCAAATGTACTCGCACAACCGGCGAACGCCCTCCTTGCTGTGCCCCTGGTTGCCCAGTTGCGTCATGACCTTGTACTTTCGGGCGGTCTCCATCATGGCCCGAACCTCGCCGATGCTGTGGGCCAGCGGCTTCTCGCAATAGACGTGCTTGCCGAGCTTCATGGCCGCGATCGAAGCCACGGCGTGATGATGGTCCGGCGCGGCGACGAACACGGCGTCGATCTGCTTGTGGATCTTGTCGAACATCTTGCGGTAGTCGTAGAACTCCTGGATGGCGGCGGTTTTGACGCCGGGATTCTTCGACTCGATCCACTTCTTGGTGGCGGCCAGATGGCCCTCGTCAACGTCGACCATCGCCAGCAACCGCTCGGTGCAAGCCGCGTTGATGCTGGCAATGCCCTGGTTGGCCACTCCAATGACGACGAGGCCAAGTTTCGCATTGGGCGAGGCATCGGCCAGGATGGCGGGCGTGGGAAACAAACGTGCTGCGGCCGCCGCCGTGGTGGCAACCGCTGCTCCCTGCAAGAACTTACGGCGAGTGAATTTGTGGCTCATGGCAAGACCGTTGTGAGGATAATGAGGTGAGTGAGGCGGGCAAGTTCCTATTATTATAACTGGACTTTTGCAAAATGCCGATCCAACTTCCCCTCTCCCGCAAGGGGGAGGGAGAAACAGGTCATCCCGGACCACGCGCTCATTTGCCGGCGCCGGCTGCCACTCCGACCAGGGCATGGACGGCGTCGTGGGGATTCTCGAGCGATTTGGCCCAGGCGAGGGCTTGCGGCGGCGAGTTCTTCGCCCACGCGGCGGCGACCGCGCCAACGGCGGCGGCACGGTCGCGGTCGGGAGTGAGCTTTGCCGCCCAGGCCGCCGCTTCCGTTGGCTCTTTGGCGACCCAGGCCGCACCCACCACGGACGCCGCGCCGCTGCGGTAGCCGTAGTAATCGACCACGCCCGCCCACCGCCGGACCAGATCGGCGGCGGCCGCCGAGTCGCGCCGCGAGAGCTCCACGGCCACGTCGTGGATGACGTGACTTTTCAGGACCAGGCTCTCGCTCGCGGACACCAGCTTCAGCGCGGACGGAACGTCGCTGCGGGCCAAACGCGCGGCAATTGTCGGATAGGCAGCGCCCGTGCCGCGATTGGTCCTGGGCCGCTGGGGTTGGGAGTCGTTTTTCTCCGCTGTGTAGTACTCCAAGGCGGCCTTGGGGTCTTTTTCCGCCCAGCCCGCCGCGACGCCATCGATGGCATTGCGGCGGCAGCCGCCGGGTTGGCCCGGCAACGCATCGGCCCAGGCGGCAGCCGCGCGGAGGTCCTTGACCGCATACGCCTGTGCGACTTCGGCGACGATCAGACCGAGCCGTGGAAACTGCTCGTGCCACTTTCCGACGTTCAACTGCGCGAAGATCGTCGAGAGTTCTGCGGCGCCCTTGGGGTCGGTCCGCGCCATCTCGCGGGCTACCAGGGCCAGCGCCATGATCTTCGTGTAGCGGTCCTCGATGGTCTTCGCATAGGCGGCGGCGGCGTGCGGGTCGCGGCTGGCCCAGCCCTCGGCAAGATCGCGGGGAAAGGCCTTTTGGAAGTCGGCCTCCTTGCGCGCGCCCAAGGCAGCCCGGGCGGCCGCCGGGTCTTTGCGGGCCCACTCGCGCAGCACGCCGCGCAGGGCGTCTACCCGAAATGGCTCGTAGTTGATGATCTTCTCGGCCATGGCCAGCGCGGCGGCCGGATCGGATTTGGCCAACTCACGCGCGGCCTCCATGGGCGCGGTCCGGGGCGTTCCTCCCCACTGTTCCTCCTCGAGGTGCTTCCAGATGAGCTCTGCGGCGAGTTTCGGGTCGCGGCCGACCATGCCCAGCACCGCGTAGCGCAGCGCCGTGTTCCGCTCGTCCAGCGTGCCCTTGGTCCTTTCCTTGAAGCGCAGGCCCCAGTCGCCGGCCGCCTTGGGGTCGGCCTGGCCCCAAGCAACCATCACCACCGACAACAAGTCGCGCTTGGCGGTCCAGGACTGGAGTTGATCGGCCAGATCGGCGGCCCGCGCAGGATCGCTGCGCGACCACTGCTGGGCGATGGCATAGTTGGCCCAGGTCTTTGCGAAACGGTCGCTGATCTCCGCCGCGCGCTTCTCCGCGGTGCGCAGGGCGTCTTGCCGAATGTCGTCGGTTGTCGCGGCCGGGCAAGCAGCGGCGGCGAAGAACGATGCGGCCATGAGCCACGCCACCGCGTAGTCTCCCGCACCTGGATACCGTCTGGCGATCATGGTTTGTGTTCCCTCCAAGTTATTCATGCGCGCCGCTACTCTCCCAGCCTTACGCTGTCGCCTTCCTTGTAATGCTTGTTCCGCAGGATGTCGCGGCAGCGGCGGCGGATGTCGGCGGCAAGCTTCAGGGCGGCCGGGTCCGTGGAGCCGGCCAGGGCGGCCTCCTGGCGGATCCGCTTGACGATCATCCGGCAGGCCTGCATGCCGCCGTCCACCTCTTCGCCCGCCCCGCGCATCTGCGGATCGAACTCGCGGACGCGGTTGCCCAGGTCCGGCGCGCCTTGCCGCACCAGGTCCTTGCAGTAGTCCAGGGCCATGCGCCACTCTTCCGGATGGACGCACGGTTTGTCGTGGTCGACCATCGCCTGCCATAGTTCGCGCATTTCCCGAGCGATGGGGATGATCCGGTCGGCCAGATCGCCGGTCTGGGGATTGCGGGCCTTGGATTGCTCGGCCGCGCGGATGATCTCGTCGGAGCAGGCCAGGTATTCCTGGATCCGCGCGTGGGCGGCGTCGAGGAAGTCTTTGATCTTCTCGATCGAGCTGAGCGCCTCGTCGGTGACCATGAGCGGGTCGTCGCGGCGGGGGCTTTCCTCGCGCTCGCCCAGGTAGTAGAAGACCAGCGCGCCGTGCTCCGAGCAGGTGGCCGCCGCGGTGGGCTTGCCCGTGCCCGCCGCCCCGGTGCTGCGGGTCTTGTTGAGCCCTTCCAGATCGAGGATGTACTCGCAGGGTCCCGCCCCCAGCGTGTCGCGCATCACGTCCACCAGCGTCAAGGCGCTCAGGGGCGTTTGCTTCACGCGGTCGCGCGGATAGTTGATGGCCAGCAGGAAGTCGGGCACGACGACTTTCTTGTGGGTCATCATGTGGGTGAGGCTCGTTTCCAGGTGCAGCCGCCACTGGGCGCCCGAGAACCAACTGGGCACGTGCGGATGGACGTAGACGTCGCTATAGGGCGTGTCGCCCTCGGGCGGAAGCAGCGGCACCGGCAGCGTCTCACAGGCGATGCCCGAGGCGGCGCCCACCGCCGGACGCTTGACCAGCAGCGTCATCCATTTGGCGGGGAACGGCGGCTGCCATCCTTCGACCACCAGCGTGGCGTCCTTCTTGGCGGTGCGGAGGTCCTGCTCGAACCAGGTTCCCTCCCGCGCCACGATGGCCACGAAGACGCTCTTGCCATTGAAACTCACTTGCGTGGCGAAGCGGCGACTGGCCCCCGTGCCTTCGCAAATCAGGAGCACCTCCTCGCCGCCGTCCTTGGGCCAGGTGATCATGCTGAGCGCCGCATGGCCGTCGAGCAGATTGACGATGAAGTTCTCCGCCGGGGCGAACACCTTCGCCGCAGCGGTCTGGTGGGCATCGTACAGCACGTCGTTGCCGAAGAAATCAGGAATAAAGGAGAACCGGGCCGGGCCGCGAAGCTGCAGGGCGGCGGCGCCCTTGCCGGGCATCACCTCGACGAAGCACTTGCCGAGTCCCAGCTTCAGACGTGCCTGGACTTCGCCGGCGGCAAAACCCACCACGGCCTCGCCCTCGTCGTAATCGATCAGTTGGATGCCATGCAGTCCGTTGGCTTGCTCGCCGCGGCTGCCCACCAGCGTCAAGGCCTGCCGCACGCCGGCGGCCTTGCCGTCGCCCTTAGAGAGCAGCACAATCTCCCTTCCGCCCGCGGGAAGGACCACCAAAAGGGCCTGGTTCTCGATGGCCAGACCGCCGGCCCACGGGCCGCGGGCGGGTCCTGCCGCCAGTGGCTTCCAGCCGTGCCGCGAGGCGAGGTCGGACGCCTGTAATCCCGCGCCGCGCGGAAGTTCCCACGCGCCGACCGCCGGGCCGGCCGAAAGACTATCAGCCCGCGCCAAACTACCCAGGAGCATGATCCACACTGCCGGCCACGAGGGCCTGATTCCGATGCCGCAATTCATTTCGGGGAATCCTCCATCTCGGTAGGTACGTTCCCGATTGTCGCGGAACCAAAAGGCGCAGTCAAGCGCCGCGGGCAGGAGAACTGCAAGGAAGGCTATTTCGCCTTGAACTGCTGGTGCAGTTCCTCCTCATGCTGCAACCGTTTGGCGGCGGCGATGGCGCTGGGGCTGGGGCCAAGCCGGTACTGGGCCTTGCCCGTGTTGTTCACCTCCGCCAAGGCGTGCTGCACCTCGGCGTCCTTGGCCAGCTTGACGTATTGGTCCCGCAGTGTGTCGAGCATCTGCCGCAACTTCTGACACTGGCCGCCGAAGGCGTCCACCGCGCGGTGGAAATCCGCGTCGGCGTCCTTCTTCCACTTCCCCAGGTCTTCCTTGGAGAGGTCCACGATCATGAGGGCGTCGGTGGCGCTGTTCCTTGCCCGTTCGGCATAGTGGTACTCGCGCCAATCTTCAGAATAACTCATGTGGGCTCGCGCCCGCATCCGCGCGCGAAGCACGTCACTCTGCACCAACTTGGCGCGATCCAATTGGCCCTGGGCATCGATGCACTCCCTTTTTGCATTGAAGCATGCCACGCGGAGCCGATCGACGGTCGTCGTATAGCGGATGAACGCCGATTCGTCGGCCAGGACGAAGAAGCCCATCCGCCGCAGAAGTCCCTTCTTCGCAAGTTGGACGTCCGGGCCTTGGCTGTCTGTCGCCGGCCTGCTGCGGCTGGGCGTTTCAGCGGGCAGCGCCGGTTGGACAAACTGCGGCGCCGCCCCGCTCACATCGCACGCGACACGCAGGCCAGTTTCCCACCAACTCGACCCGGGCAAGGCTGTATTGCGCTCCTCGCACCTTAGCAGAGCAAGCGGCTGGGCAAAGACTGCGCCACGCAATATCCGTCGAATGCCGGAGGCGGGTCCCATCGGGTCTCGAAGGGGCGAGGCCGCATAAGCCTTGGGATCATACCAGTCCGCGCACCACTCCTTTACGTTGCTCACGATGTCGTACAGGCCCCAGGGATTCGGCAGTTTCTCGCCCACCGGGTGGGGCCGGCCGTCGCTATTCGGGGCGAGCCAGGCGAATTCGTCCCATGTTCCCATGTTGTCCCAGAACAATGGCGTGGTGGTGCCGGCGCGGCAGGCATACTCCCACTCGGCCTCGGTCGGCAGGCGATAGGTCCGCCCTGCGGCAACCTCCTCGGGCATCGCCGACAACTGGCGGCAGTACTCGGTGGCCTCCTCCCAGGACACGTTTTCCACGGGACACCGACTGGTGTCGATCCCCGCAACCCGCTCCTTCTTCTTCCCCGTAGCCGAAAACTCGCTCTTATGATAGCCCATCACGGCGGAGAACTCCCTTTGCGTCACGGGGCAGGTCCCCAGAAGAAACGGCTTCGTAATGATCACCCGGTGCCGAGGCCCCATGCTTTCTGCCCGCTCGAGCCGGTCCGTCGCGCGCTTCAAGGAAACCTCCGGCTTCTCGTGATGTTGTCTTTCCCATTCCATGTGGTCTCCGGCGGAATTGGCCTCCCGCGCAGCCGATTCCATCTCTTCTCGGCAACCTTTTGCCACGTAGGCAATGAACCCGTCGCTTGCCCCCATGAGGAACTCGCCCGCGGGGATCTGCGTCAGCTTCATGCCGATGGAGTTGGTCACCTCCACGGTTGTTGGCACGACTTGGACCTTGGCGTCTGCCCGCGTTCGAGTCAGTTTGCCTGCGCCGCGGACCTCGCGAACTTCGACACGGTAGAAGACGACGCTATGTCGAGCGCAGCCGATGCCCAGACGGTGGTCATCCCGGAGCGTCCATGCGGGCTCCATGCTAAGGCGGCGGAAGTCGCCGGACCACTTCACATATTCCTCGCCATCGACGAGCGCGCGGAGGCCGCCTTGCCGCACTTCGATCAGCGAAGTGTGACGCTTGCCTATTTCAAGTGTCTCGGACCTTGGGGAGGCCGTTTCGGAGTTCTGGTCAACAGTTTTTCCGTCGAGCAGGTCGAAGCAATAAAGCGGCGGGTGATGACGCCGACCCATTTTCCAGGCGAACGAACGGCCGCCGGCGTCAACGCATTGAACCACGTCATCACCACCGCCCAGCATGGTAAACTCGACCAGGAAATCGTATTCGTTGGGCGGTTCGTAGGGCAGTTGCAGAACGCTGGGCTTGTCGGTCATCGCCAAAGCGATTCGATCAAAAAACACCCTTTTCCACTCGCCCGTCAGGGCGTCTTGCTGCGGATCGACGTAGGGTATCAGGTTGATCGTTCGGGGAGCGGCTTCCTCCTCGCCCCATGCGACAGTGCATGCGAGGGGTAGCAGCAGGGCAAGGCCGAGCAACTGTCCTGGCGGGCAGGCCAGCGCCCACAGAACAGAGGCCGACGACGGTCTGGCGGCAGGGCGAAACATCGCGGTTCGCAAACAGCAGAAGATACCCATGTGCAGGTCCTTGCTTCTGAAACAAAATGATGGCCGGTCAAGAGATGACGTTGGTCACTGGACCTTTCGCTCCAGGACCGCGCGAAAACCGTGGTGTTCGTTGCGGGAGACGAGCGCGGCGCCGTCCCGGCTGGCCGAACGACATTTCCATGCGGCGTTGGAGAAGTCGCCGCCGCGGAGCACGCGCAAGGAACCCGCGGGTGGTTCCACGGGATCGATCGGGGCCGATTGCCGATAGTAATCGGCGCTGAACCAGT
>JBEKZQ010000113.1:0-19233 GCA_049509675.1 Thermoguttaceae bacterium
TTTACGGGTGCCACGGTTGGCTTGTCCAACCGTGTTTCCAGCACTGCTGGGCAAGCCGGGCACCGACCGGAGGTTGGTCGTGGCACCCAACCGGTAATGTCGAAATGGACAGACCACTAGAATGTGACCGCCCTTCTGCTTGACAGCGTGGTCGCGGTGGCGCAAGATCGGGGATGTTCGGCCCGGGTGCAGGCCGCGAAGTTCTTCAGGAGCCACCGATGAAACCCATCCCTGCCGGTGTGGCGATGAAATTTACGATCTTGGTTGGCCTCGTAATCCTCACGACAAGTGCTGGCGCATTGCCGGCGGTTGCTGCGGGGACGGAGACCGCGCCAAGCAACGTCGCTCGCGTTGCCGAGCCCTTGGTGAAGCCCGCGCTGATTCCGTTGCCGCCGGGCGCGGTGCAGCCGGCCGGTTGGCTGCGCGATTGGGCGATGGCAGCGAAGGACGGCATCACCGGGCACCTGGACGAGTGGCATCCAACCTTCGGTGACGGCTGGAAAGGCGTCCCGATCAAGGCGCCCGGCGCCGAGCCCGATGGGGCCGGATGGCCCATCGAACAGTGCAGCTACTGGCTCGACGGCCTGGTCCGGCTGGGCTACGTGCTCCATGACGACGTTCTGATCCACAAGGCCGCGGCCCGGCTCCGCCCGGTCGTCGACGGCGTACACCGGGGCGGAACCTCGCTGATCTATTGGAAAGCGGGCCAGCCCAGCGGGTTCAACAGTTGGGCCCATTCCCACATGGGGCGCGCGCTGCTGGCCTGGTATCAGGCGACCGGCGACAAACGCATCCTCGCTGCCCTGGTCAAGGCCTATGCCGACTACCCCGTGGCGATGGGGCGTCTGGAGTTCACCGACGTCAGCGGCTTGTGCAACGTCGACGCGGCGTTGGAAACCTACTGCTACAGCGGCGACCGCCGCGTGCTGGAGCGGGTGCTGGCGGCAATGCGCTCGCCCGCCCCCCGGAACACGATGCTCCAGTGGTTGGACGGGCGATTCGTCCCCGGCCATGCCGTGATCACCTACGAGGACATCCGGCTCCCCGCCCTTCTGTACCCCTGGACCAACGACCCTCGTTATCTCCGGGCAACGCTCAACGCCTTCGCCTGGATCGACCGGGAGCACATGCTTCCTTATGGCTTGGCCTCCGGAGAGGAGTACATGTCGGGCATCGGCGCGTTCCGCAAGACGGAAACCTGCAACGTGGCGGCCTGCATCTGGTCCACGCTCTGGATGTATCGCATCCTGGGGCAGCGCGGGTATGGGGACGCCGTCGAGCGGGCGTTCTTCAACGCGGGAGCCGCGCCCATCGCCCGCGACTTCAGAACCATGTGCTACTACCAGTCGCCCAACCGCCTCCGCTCCGACAGTTTGCCTTGCGAGCAACCCAACTGCCCCGGCCCCCGCGCGATTCGTTTCCATCGCCTCGGCTGCCCCAACGTGCTGTGCTGCGTCGGCGCCGTCAACCGGATCGTGCCCAATTACATCATCCACATGTGGATGGCCACCGCCGACCAAGGACTGGCGGCCGCGCTCTACGGGCCATGCACCGTGTCGGCTTTCGCCGGTCCGGGCGTGCCGGTGAAGCTCTCCTGCACGACGGCCTATCCGTTCGAGGAGACGATCCGCGTGAGCGTCGAACCCCAACGCAAGGCATCCTTCCCTTTGTACTTTCGCATTCCTGCCTGGTGCTCCCAGGCGAGCGCCGTGGTCAATCGCACTCCCGTGGATGCGGTCCCGGACCAGAATGGCTTTTTGCGGATCTCGCGGGAGTGGTCCGCGGGCGACCAGATCGAACTGCGGTTCCCCATGCCGGTCCAGGTGGTGCGCGATTATGAAACGGAGTTCCCGTCGGCAATCAAGCAGTATTTCGCCTTCGAGCCGGCCCCGCTGTTCACGAAACGGCGGTTGCCCTACGCAAGCGTAAGCCTTGGCCCGCTGCTGTTCGCGCTGCCGATTGCCGATCAGGACGCCAACACGCCGCTGCCGGGGGCCGAGTGGCGCTATGCGCTCGACATGGTCGCGCAGCGAAACGGGTCGGATATCACTGTCCAGCGCGGCCCGATGCCGCCCTCATGGAACTGGCCGCTGGACGCCCCCGTAACAGTGCGCGTTCCGGCCCAAGTGATCGATTGGCAACCAACCGATGCCCAAGCCCTGCCGGACGCCCCGGTAAGCGGGAAAGGACCGCAGTCTATTCGCCTCGTTCCCTATGGCTGCACGAAGTTCCGCATCTCGATGTTCCCGGTGACGCCAAGAGCATGGACGTCGAACTGACCGCGCCGTCGTTCTTGCGCTGAGCAAACCGAATAGTTCCTCATTTGTCTTTGGCGATCATCCAATGTTCGATCCGGCCAACGACGGTGAGGATGATGAAGGCCAGGAACGTACCCACGACAGCCAGACCCAGCCGCCCGGCACCGGTGGCGATGCCGACGGTTGCCGTCAGCCAGAGGCTTGCCGCGGTCGTCACGCCCACGATCTGATGCTGTTCGCTCAACTTGAGGATGACGCCGCCGCCGATAAAGCCGATCCCGGTAATCGTTCCCTGGATGACACGGCTCAAGTCGGCACTGGACATCCCGATCAACTGCGGCAGGAGAACCACCAGGGCAGCCCCAAGCGTCACGAGCATGTGGGTTCGCGTTCCCGCTGCCTTGCCGGCCTCGGCCCTTTGGAAGCCCAGGATGCCGCCCAGCACGGCGGCGACCAGAAGACGCACGACGATGCGCGCCATTTCTGCGTTGTCGGGAAAATCGGCCAGCAACTCCTGCCCTAAGGCCGCAACTAAGCCCATGGTTCACCTGCCTATTTGGTTCACCCGTGCTCCGAAATGATGATATCGGTTCTGCCATCCGCCCGGCAGCTTGATACCCGAACGACGCCATTGTACCAGGAACCATCGGCGAAAGAACACCGTGTGAGGCAAGGCGCAAATTCTCGGTGCAACTCTTTCACGCGCCGGCCGGTTGTGCTACTATAGGAAAACTGCAGATTGATTCCTTCTGCCGGAGAAACTTCATGCGAAAACCTCTGATTGTCCTGTTGGCCGCGTTGGCCCTGGCCGCGGTCGGCCGCTGTTCACCCGCCGCCGAGACGAAAAAGAGCGAAGCGGCGGCGCCTGCCCCGCTTGCCGAACGGCTCAAGTCCCTGCCATTCAAAATCGCCTGGGAATGCTACGTCGACGGCAACTGGGAAATCTTCGTGATGAACGCCGACGGTTCCCAAAGCGTGAACCTCACCCACACGCCCAAAATCCACGAGCATTATCCGCAGGTCTCGCCCGACGGTACGAAGCTTTGCTTCACGGTCGACGCGGGCGAGGGCCGCGCGGCGGTCCGCAGCCTGTGGGTCATGGACATCGACGGCCAGAACCGCCGTCAGATCGCCGATCGCGCCCGGGAGCCGTTCTGGGCGCCCGACAGCCAGACCATCGGCTACCTGCCGCAGGAGTTTCCGCGCTTCGACGTCTTGGACTACACCACGAAGGGCATGGTCTTTTATCACCTGGAAAGCGGCAAGAGCGAGCCGCATCCCAACAGTGCGAAGTTGCACCACCTTTACAATCCGAGCTTCGCGCCCAACGGAAAATGGATCGCCGCGACCGTGCATGGCGGCACGATGGGCTTCAGCCACGCCATCCTGCTGATCGAGGCGCACGGCAAGCGGATCATCAACCTCAAGATCCCCGGTTGCCGGCCGTGCCTGAGTCCCGACGGCCGGCACATCGCCTGGGGCGCCGACGATCATGAGTTGGCGATGGCCCCCATCGACCTGGACGCCGAGACCCCGGCCGTCGGCCCCCGGGCCGTGCGCATCCTGGACGCAAAGAATAAGATCTATCACATCGACTGGTCGCCCGATGGCCGCTTCGTGGCCTTTAGCCGCGGTCCGGAAAGCGAGGGCGATTTGAGCAAGGCCGGCTCGTTCCAGGCGGCCTGCGAGATCGTGGGCGTGTATGCGAAGGACTGGAACATCTGCGCGGTCGCCGCCGACCGGCCCCGCACCGTCGACCTGAAGACGGCGGGCCCGGTGGATTTCCTGCAACTGACTTCCAACGGCGCCAGCAACAAGGAACCCGCCTGGTTCCGGCCGAAACACGCCGGCAAGGAAGCGGAGAAGAATTGACGCAACGTAGTTGGCACCGGGCACCATGCGCAGCATGGTCGGTGTGCCGTAAATTGCGGACGGCACACGGCGTGTGCCTGCTACTATTCCCCATGCCCAACCCCGCCCGAACCCTCCTGCCGCTCGCGTTCCTTTTGCTGCTTGCGCTGGCGGCGTGCGAATGCCGACGAAGCGCCCGAGCACAAGGTTTCCATCAGCCCGCTGTTGATGGATAAGTATCCGGTCACGCACGAAATGTTCGCCCAGGCGCAGCTTTCCGATCCTTCGCGCTGGCACGACAACCCCAAGAAGCCGGTGGAACGGGTCCGCTGGCGCGATGCGAAGAACTACTGCAACGAGCGCTCGCTGTTGGAAGGCCTGAGGCCTTGCTACGACGAGAAGTCGCCCGACTGGCCCTGCGACTACTCGGCCGGCGGTTATCGCCTGCCCACCGAGGCCGAATGGGAATACGCGGCCCGCGGCGGAGCCGAGGGGCCCTATGAGTTCGGACCGGTGCAGAACCTCCGCCAATACGGCTGGTATGCCGAAAACTCCGAGCGCAAGACGCATCCGGTGGGACAGAAGAAGCCGACCGGCTGGGGACTGCACGACATGTACGGCAACGTCTCGCAGTGGTGCGAAGACGTCTATAGTCCGAGCTACTACCAGTCCAGCCCGGCGGCCGATCCCAGGGGCCCGCCCAGTGCGGGCCGCGGCGCGAAGCGCGTGCTCCGCGGCGGCAATTGGAAGTCGAGCGCCGAGGCCTGCCGGGCCACTTATCGCCAGGGCGAACGCACCGGCGACTCCGACGCCTGCTTCAATACCGACTACTGCGGGTTCCGCTGCGTGCGCCGCGCCAGTCCCGCGGAATTGAGCAAACTCACAGAACCGCGGCAAACGGGCGATTGACGGCTGAACTTCGGACCGCACCTATGCTTTTCCACACCTGGCCATTCTTCGTCTTCCTGCTGGTGGTGCTGCCGGTCTATTTCGCGCTGCGCCGCACGCCGCTGTGGATCCCCTGGCTCATGGCGGCGTCGTATTTCTTCTACGGCTGGTGGAATCCCTATTACCTGCTGCTGGTGGTCTACTCCACTGCGCTGGATTACCTGCTGGTCACGCTCATGGACCATTGCCCGCGCCCCGGGCAGCCCCGCGCCGGACCGCTCGATCCCGTGCTCAAGCTTTCGTGCGGGCTTTCCGGCGGACTGGCGATTGCGCTTGTTGCGGCCGCATTTGCCGGGCCGGCGACGCTTCGCCCCGCGGCGGCGGCGCTGGCCGCGCTGGTGGCGCTGATGGCCGTCGGATCATTCTTCGCCAACCGCCGCGTGTGGCTGCTGGTGAGCGTGGTCAATAACCTCGCGCTGTTGTTGTTCTTCAAATATGCGGGATTCATCGTCGAGAACCTCAACCAAGTACTCGCGGCTTACGGCGCCTCGCTACACCTGCCCCAACCCGGCACGTTGATGCCCTACGGCTGGACCTACGTGCTGCCCGTCGGCATCTCGTTCTTCACCTTCCAATCGATGAGCTACAGCATCGATTTCTACCTGGGCAAGGTGGCCCGCGAACGGAACTTCCTGCGCTTCGCCACGTTCGTGTGCTTCTTTCCGCAGCTCATGGCCGGGCCGATCGAACGCGCCAAACACCTGCTGCCGCAGTTCCGGCAGCCGCCCCCGCCGCGAATCCCCGATTTCACCGACGGGCTGTCACTGTTCCTGGTCGGACTGTTCAAAAAGCTGGCCCTGGCCAATTATCTGTCGCTGTATGTCGAACGGATCTACGACAATCCCAGCGAACAGGGGGCGGCGGCGCTGGTGATGGCCACCTTCGCCTTCGCCTGGCAGATATTCTTCGATTTCAGCGGCTATACCGACATGGCCCGCGGCGTCGCACGCATGATGGGATTCCACCTCATCCTGAACTTCAACAATCCCTACCTGGCCACCGGGCTGGGCGATTTCTGGTCGCGCTGGCACATCAGCCTCTCCACCTGGTTCCGCGATTACGTGTATATCCCGCTGGGCGGCAGCCGCCACGGCACGTTGGCCACCTACCGCAACCTGTTCATCACCTTCCTGGTCTCCGGCATCTGGCACGGGGCGAACTGGACTTTCGCCATCTGGGGCACGCTGCACGCCCTGGGGGTGATGATCACGCGCGAACTGGAACGCTCGGCCTTCTACCGCGACCGCGTGCCCGCGCTGGTGAAGCAGGCGGGCGTGTTTGTCTACGTCTGCTTCACCTGGATCTTCTTCCGCGCCGCCACGCTCTCCGATGCCTGGCTCATCACCGGCCGCATCGGCCACGCGGCCTGGAGCAATCCCCAGATCCCCGCGCTGATGTTGCTGCTGGTGGGAGTGGTGTGGCTTTACCAACTCAGCTATGAATCGCGCTTCCGCCGCGTGCTGGAAACCGCGCCCCTGCGCGTGCTGCTGGCCGTAGGCATGGTGCTCTACTTGGGCCTCTGCTCCTCGGGCGGCGGCACTTTCATTTACTTCCAATTCTAAGGAGCGGTGATAGAACAAGTTGACCAATTATTGTAGGACGGATTGCCAATCCGCCGGTTGTAAGACGGATTGCCAATCCGTCCTACGGGCAACTTGAGAAGTTATCGTTTTACGGGCCTTAACATGAGCATACGCAAAGCCAAAGAGCCGCCGAGCGAATCAACGGCCGCCCCCGCGACGGTCCCCACGGCCCCGTTCGGCGTGAACGCCATGCGGCTCAGCGGCCGGCAGTGGCTGCTCGTGGCGGCCATCCTGCTGGGCTGTTGCCTGGGCATTCCGCGATTGTGGAAACGAATCGAACGCTTCGACACCGGGCCCGACTACCGCATCCCCTATGCGCTGAGCAACGACTATTGGCTCTTCCAGCGCCGCCTGGAACGCATCACCGACTCGGCCGGCGTGCCCGTGCTGGGCGACTCGGTCGTATGGGGTGAATACGTGCGGCCCGACGCGACCCTGAGCCACTATTTGAACCGCGAAACGGGCCGGGCCGACCGCTTCCTGAACTGCGGCATCAACGGACTGTTTCCGCTGGCCCTGGAAGGACTCGTCGACTATTACGCCGCGACCATGCGCGACCGGCCGGTCGTCGTCCACTGTAATCTGCTGTGGATGACCAGCCCCAAGGCCGACCTGAGCACGGCGAAAGAAGAGAACTTCAATCATGCGGGCCTGGTGCCGCAATTCTCGCCGCGCATCCCCTGCTACCGGGCCGATACGGCCGCGCGGCTCAGTGCCGTGGTAGGCCGGAGCGTGGGCTTCTTCGGCTGGGTCACTCACGTGGAGACGACCTATTTCGGCTCGCAGAGCATTCCCCGTTGGACGCTCGAACAAGACGAGAGCCAGCCGCCGCGCTCACCGAATGCCTGGCGCAATCCGCTTTCCTGCATCACGCTCGTAGTGCCCGGCGAGTCGCGCGACGATCCGGAGCGCGGCCCGCAAAGCGCGCGGCACAAGCCGTGGACCAGCGGCCGCACGTCGCCGGCGCACTTCGATTGGGTTCCGTTGGACAAGTCACTCCAGTGGCATGCGTTCCAACGGGTCGTGACGCGGCTCCGCCAGCGCGGCTGCGACGTGCTGGTGATCGTCGGGCCCTTTAACGAGCCGATGGTCGCCCCCGACGAGCGCGGCACGTATCGCGGGCTTCGCGAAGGCATCGCCGCCTGGCTGCGCGCCGGCGGTGTCGCCTGCGTCGTTCCCGAAACATTGCCGAGCGAACTGTATGCCGACGCCAGCCACCCGCTCACGGAAGGTTATGCCCTGCTGGCTCGGCAGATCAGCAAAGACGCGGTCTTTCGGGAGTGGCTGAGCGAGAGCCGGGAAGGGGAAAGGGGCCGGAATGCAGAATAGTTCTGCCCGTTTTCCTCCCCGCCTGATGACGAATTCTCCGCCAGCCCTTTCCCGTTGTCAGCTAACGTGCTACGCTAACGATAGTGCTATTCAACTCTGACTCTGTCTTGTTTCGTTTCCCACCGTCGGGCGGACCTGGGCAAACTGCTTGACGTTTTGCCGGCCGACCGATAGGGTAGGATGCGCGTTGCCGACGCGATTCATGGGGTTGCACTACAATTAACAGGGAGCAACCTATTCCCTCGCGATTGCGAGAGCCGAAAGTGAACCAGGCCCCTCACGGCGGAGTTCGATCGAAATGTTAACTCGCTTGAAAGTTCGAGGATTCAAGAACCTTGCTGACGTCGACGTTTCTTTCGGTCCGTTTACCTGCATCGCCGGCGCAAACGGGGTCGGAAAATCCAACCTATTTGACGCCATAACTTTTCTGAGCGCGCTCGCTGACCGGCCATTGATGGAGGCGGCGAAGTCCGTGCGGGACGAACGTAATCACAGCACTGACGTCCGAAGCCTGTTTCTCAGCCTCGGGGCCACGCCGGTGGACGAGATAAGTTTCGAAGCGGAAATGCTCATTCCTGGAACTGGACGAGACGACCTCGGGCAGGAGGCGAAAGCTGCCATCAGTTTCGTTCAATACAGTCTGGGATTGCGGTTTCACCGCGACCAAGGGACGCCCTCGGCGGAGCGACTCGAAATCACCAACGAGGAGTTGCGCCAAATCAATGTTGGGGATGCACGCAAGCACCTCCCGTTTCCGCACAGTCTGGCGTGGCGTCGCTCGGTCGCGGGCGGCCGCCGCACGGCGGCGTTCCTTTCCACCGAAGGCGACCCGGAAAACCGAAAGATCAGGCTTCATCAGGATGGCCGGAGCGGCAACGCTCGTGAGTACTTGGCCTCAAGCCTTCCCAGAACAGTCTTGTCGAGCACAAACGCGGCGGAGAGCCCCACCGCTTTGCTGGCAAGACGCGAAATGCAGTCTTGGCGGCTTCTCCAGCTCGAACCGTCCTCGCTTCGCAACTCGGACCCGTTCAACGCTCCAACCCATGTTGGAATCGACGGCTCTCACTTGGCTTCGACTCTTTATCACCTTTCGCGGATGGAGACGGGGAATGGTGAATCGGGAGCGAAAGGCGGGCAGAAAGGAACGGCGGATATCGGCAATGGGGAAGAGTCTCAAACAAAGCCGATTTATGCGAAGGTTGTCAATCAGCTCTCTCAACTTGTCGATGACCTCCGCGAAGTTCGCGTTGACGTCGATCGACAGCGGGAACTCCTGACCCTGCAGGTACGCGACCGCCATGGGAATCTCCATGCCGCGCGCGCACTGTCGGACGGTACGCTGCGATTCCTTGCTCTGGCAATCTTGGAGTTCGACCCGGAGGCCCAAGGACTCCTGTGCTTCGAGGAACCAGAGAACGGCATCCATCCCGAGCGCATCGGGGCAATGCTGAAGTTGCTCAAGGGACTTTGTGTTGACCCCCAAGACCCCGTCGGGGCTGATAATCCATTGCGCCAGGTAATCGTGAATACCCACTCGCCGGCCGTGGTGGGCCTTGTGGATGACGACGACCTCTTGGTGGCGGAGCCGAGAGAAGCCATCGTCGGAAATCAGCGTTGCAGGGCGGTCGGCTTTGCGTGGCTGGACGAAACGTGGCGCCACCGCGCCTTTCCGGACGTGAGGACCGTCGCCCGGGGAACGTTAGGAGCGTATCTGAACCCCCTGGGGATTTCTGAACTAGGCGAGAGCGATTCCGAAAGCGCCGAAAAACAACAGCGCAATACGCCTCGCCGGGTCAAGGACCGCGATGATTTGCGACCGTATTTGCCTGGTTTCCTGGATGCGGAGTGAACCGTGCGATTCACACTCGTCGCGGATGGACCGACGGATTTTGTCCTGTGCAGGCATATCGAGTGGCTGCTCAAGAAACATGTAGGGCTCGTCCCGGTCGAGTACCACTGCGCCGACTTTCGCTCGTTCCGCCGGCCGCCGACCGATCTTGCCTCCAAAATCAGGCGTGCGGTTGCTTTCTACCCGTGCGACGTGCTGTTCATCCATCGCGATGCCGAGCGAGAAGAACCGGAGCAGCGGCGCGGCGAGATCCGCACGGCGATCGGGGCGGTAAGATTGACGGTCCCGCGAGTCTGCGTAATCCCGGTACGTATGACGGAAGCGTGGCTACTCTTCGACGAAGGGGCGGTCCGACGAGCCGCCGGAAACCCAAATGGAGCGGCGGAACTTGAGTTGCCGCATGCCCGCGCAGAGACGCTCGCCAACCCAAAGGACATTCTTCATAAGGCACTGCTCGCCGCGTGCGGGTTGAGCGGTCGTCGCCTCAAGAAATTCGACCTCTCCCAGGCCGTTCATCGGGTCGCCGACTACATTGACGATTTCTCACCGCTTCGCGCGTTGTCCGCGTTCCAAGTCCTGGAAGACGAACTGTGCGCAGTTCTGAGAGATCACCCCAAATTGCACGGTTGACGGGCTTCCCCAGGAAGGCGATTCCGTGACCCGGGGCAAAGCTCCTTAGCTTATTGAGCCTCAGAATAGTAATGCAACGAGGCCGACCAACGGGAGGCCGGTCTTGCGGGGAAAAAGCCCGCCCGCCGTTGCATTACTTTGCTGAACACCAATAGGCACGCGCGAAAGAGAAACGAGATAACTGTTTGAAGCTGCGCTCCCCTTACGGCTGCCGGAAAGGGGTGCCCGCGTCGTAGCGAACCTTCGCCGGCAACGTCCGCAGCGGAGGCGTGCCGGTCGGATCGACCCACGGCCAGACGTATCCCCGCCCGGCGTTGAAGAACGCCGGCTTCCCGCCCAGGTAGAGGGAGTCGGGAAGCGTCCGCTCGTAGCCGCTCGCCCAATGCACCGTACACGTGAGGTAGTCGAAGTTGCCGTGACGATGGGTGAGGGCCACAACCTGCGGGTCGCGCGGATAGGGCGGCCATTCGTCGTATCCCAACTTCCACACGGACTTCGCGGCGAGCGACTGGCTCTCGTACACCCAGTCCGACATCTCTCCCGGCAGGCCGAGGACGTTGCCCGCGAAACTGTGCCCATACGAGTAGAAGCCCAGGCCCGCACAACGGACGTTTCCCTTGTCGGCGAAGCTCCGCCGCTTGCCGCTGAGGTGATTGCGGAAGACGGTGTGGCAGACGGCGTTGCCGTGGGTCTTGTCGGAGTCGAAGTTGAAGGCGTAGTTGCCCTCGAAGAGCACGTGGTGCGGTCCGACCATGTGCGAGCCGTTGATGCCGCTTTCCATCCAGCCCGGGTTGGAGTCGATGTGCCCGTCGTCGGTGTAGTTGTAGCCCACCACGGACGCGGCGCCGGCGCAGCGCATGACCATGACCTTGTCGGCGTCGACCGAGATGTTGTTCTCGATGAGGACCTCCGACGATGCGTGGGCCAGCGAGATGTTGTAACTGCCGCCGCCCGGCTCGAACCAGACGGGGCTGTGGACGTAGCAGCCGCGGATTTCCACGCGGAAGCAGTTGTCGATGGCGACGCCTTCACCCAGCCAGCCCGTGAGCTCGACCCCGCTGGCCCAGGAGTAGGCCGCTGCCTCGAAACGCAAGTTGCCGTCGTCGCCCCCGGCCATCTTGAGGTCTTCCACTCCGGCGTACTTCACGTGTGCGTCCCGGGCGGCGTAGACGGTGAGCTGGGCGTTGTTGGCGGTCCGGTAACTGATGTGCAGCGGCGACGTGAAGGTCACGGTCCGCGTCGGTGCGTCGTAGCTCCGGACCTCCTTGATCTCGGCGGTAACGCGGTCGGGGCGGCTGAACCATGCCGCCGCACTGGGGAACGGGTCGTCGGTGGGCTGCGGCGGATCGTGCCGCTGGTACGCCACGCGCCAATCGGGCGCGGCCCAGATGCGCCCGCGGCCCGCCGGGTCGCTCTGCCACGCTGCCCCGGAGAGCTCGTCGATGAGCACGATTTGGCCTTGGGACAAGCCGCCCGCCGGGGCGGACGCGAGCCGCACCGAGCAGGCGCCCTTGGCCCCATCGGCGGCCAGGTCGTGCGACGTGCCGTTGGTCGAGTGCGGCCAGCGGTTGGGCCCGATGATGAGGACCGGCTTGGCGGCGCCCGGCTTGAAGCTGCCCGCCTTGGCGCCGTTGGCCCGGCAGAGCGTGGTCGAGGTCGCCCCGGCGCCGCGGAGCGTGATCCCCTTCTTGATCGCCAGCGGCTCGCCCTGGATGAGAAACGTCCCGGCCGAGAGCTGCAGAACTTGCCCCGCGGGGCAACGATCCAGCGCCGCCTGGATGCCGGCCGACGCGTCCAGCGTTCCATTCCCGTACGTGGACGCCTGGATGGTCGCAAACACGCTGGAGCGGCTGGGGATTCCGCCCACCGCCATCAGGCCGGGAACCCACTTTGTGGTCCGGTCGGGCGGGAAGGCGGTGGTCGAAGGCATCTTGTCGTGAGAGATCATTGTTCTCGATTCGGGCTTTCGTCCTTTCGGGGTTTCGTGATTCGCTTCTCCGCCCCCGGACGGCGCTGAAGAGTGCGCAACTTCAAACAGCGCCGGCAGGGCCGCGTTTCCCGGCCAAGGCAGCACGCTCACCGCGTCGAAGACCTGGAACTCCGAGAGCCCCATCCCCTTGCCCTCCAGCGGCGTACAGACCAGCCGCACGAACCGCGCCGGGAGCGGCTTTTCGAGGGCAAGCGGAAATCCATAGGCCAACCGGCCGGCGGCGGGCAATGCGGCATAGCGCGGGTCATCGTCGTGCTCCCAAGCCTCGAAATCGCCCGGCGGCTTCCACAGATCGTCGTGGTGGATGGTGCCCGCCGCCTGCCAGGTGCGGCCGTCCGTGGAAACGGCCGCGTCGATGCGCTGGGGATGGCAGAAATGATCGTTGGGCTGGTGCGTCCAGGCGCGGAAGCCTCCCACCGCTTGCACGGCCCCCAGATCCACCACAAAAGTCACCGGCTCGCCCGGGTCCCAAAAAGCCGTGGCCGATTGCACCGCTTGGGCCGTCACGTAATCGGTCGGCGCGATGACGATCCCGTTGGTCAGCTCGCGGCCGTCGCTGTCCGGATTGCCCGAGGTCTTGCTCGACGGGCGGCTGGCCGTGTAACTCTTGCCCCGGGCGAGTTCCTTCCCCCAACGGTACGCGACCTTCGGATAGGCGTCGCGCAGGCCAACGTCCTCGCCGTCCGAGTAGCCGTAGCGGGCGGCCGCGCCGTCGGGGCCATGTCCGCGAAGATTGGTCCGCACCCAGTTCATGGTCGGATCGCGCTTGCCCGCCACATTGATCGTCCAGCGGTGCGGCAGCGCGGCCACCAGTTCCGTGTGACTGCGGACCACGTCGCCCGACGCGCGGTGCTCGGTCCATTGATACGTCACCTCGATCGGCGCGAAGGCCGCGTTGCGGGGCTTGTGCCGGATGCGGAACAGCAGGTCCTCGATGCCCGGCATGTTGTAGGTCGCCGCGGCGGACTTGCAGAAGAAGACGCCGCGGAATTGGGCCTGCCTGGCCCCGGACGGCACGTCGCTGCCCCGGATGGTGTGATGCACTTGCTTATCCATGGGGAAACCGCCGCTGGCATCGTGGTCGAACTCGACGAACCGCACGCCGTCCCAGGAGTGCTGCAACGAGACGTAGCTCTGTTCGGTGCGATTGGTGCTCACGACATTGTAGGTCACGTCGCTGATGTCGCTGGGCACCTCGAGCTTCCAAGTGACCGAGCACTGCTTGCCGTTGACGCCCGAGCCGAGCGTGGCCTTGTAGAAGCCGTCGGGCTCTCGGTCGCTGAAGACGTTGTCCTCCCCGGCCGCGGTGCGCTTGTAGGCCCCGTCGTGCAAAGGCGGCCAAACCTCGCTGGTTTCCACCTGCTCGTCGGCCCAGAGCATCACCTGGTTGCTGCCCAGCGAGAGACTCGGCAGCGTCCTCCGGTTGAGCTGCGTGGTGGTCGTCACCTTCAGCGCGTCCAGTCCGGCGGCGTCCGGCTCGGCGGCGGCCAGCATCTCGATCTTGATCAGGCACTGCGTGACGCCCGCCACCTCGTCGCGGAGTTTGAGCCGGATCGGCTGCGGGCCGGTTTTTTCCGCCTGCCAGAGGGGCGACCAGCCCATGCCGGCGCTGCGGGAAACGGAGATCTTCAGAACGTCGGCCTCGGTGCGGCGCAGCCCGTCGGCCTCGATCCGCATCGAAGTGATCACGTTGGCGGCGGAGATTTTGAACACCGCGCAGGCGGCGCGGCCGGCCGCGGCCGGATGGAGCTTGGGGCCGCCGGACTCTGTGTTCGCCGCCAGCCCCGCCTCGTCGTAAAGACACTCCCGCCAATCCTTGGCTGCCAGGTCGGGCTGAAACACCCACTGGCCGTTGCCGCGGATGTCTTGCGGGCCGTGCGGGTCGTCAGGATCGCGACCGCTGACGGGGCGGAAATAATCGGGATCGTGGGCGGCCGAAGTGCCCGCGCGCTCGGGGCGGTCCAGAGGCCGCCAGTACCGGGTATAGCACTCGTAGGGCCGCACGTTGAGCACGTAGCGGTGGCCGGTCCGTGCGTACTGGCAATAGCGGTCGACGGAAAAGTTGTGCATGTACGAATCGGCCCCGTTGAAGAGCGTCCGCTGGTTCTCGACCGGATTGTCACAAGCGAAACGCCACCCCGTTGGGCCGAGGTGCGATCCGCAGGGCGGCGCAATGTGGTAGAAATAGTAGTGCCCGCGCTCGCTCTTGCCGCCGGAAAGCTCGCAGGCGTCGGCCCGCTTGATCTCGTCGCAACTGGCGACCACGCCTTGATGGTTGTAGCAGAACGCGCTCATGGACGAATCGAAGAGGTGCCAGGTCGCGCCGTCGTCCCAGGAAACCTCGCTGACGGTGTGATCGCCCAGTTGGACGTAGTGGGCGCGGTAGCCCAATTCGAGCCAGCAGGCGATGTTCAACGAGGAGATGATGCCGCAGTTCATTGAGCCGTAGGAGTTGTAGTGCAGGATGGGGTCCCAGATGGTGCGGCCGTCTTCGCTGGCGCAACTGGTCTGCCGCCGGCTGCGGCGGCCCCACCGCCACACGGCGATGCACTTGTCCTGCGGCGTTTGCCAGAGGGCCGTGGCCGAGCGGGCCAGCGAGGGCATGTCGGTATAGTCGGGCACGCTGTCGGTGACCAGGTGCAGGTTGTACACCGCCGCTTCAGCGCGATCGGCGAACAAGCACACCACGACGGCGAAAAAAAAGGGGATAAGTCCAATTTCGCGCATAAGCACTCTCCGTTCCAACGGCGACCCGTTGCCTGAGTACTCCAATTCGGTCATTTAATCCACGTGCTGGATGGCGCCGGCATCACGCCGGCCGTTGGGCTGCCGTCCGAGGAAGTCCTGCAGGAACGGGCCGGAGAATTGCCAGGCATAAAGTTCCTCGATCGTCGTCTTGGCGTCGTCCAAGGTGCCCAAGGCCACGCGCATGAAGTCGATCGTTCCGGCCAGACAACCGCCGTCGGGGCGGCCGCCGACGTACAGGTCCGCCCGGTTGGTGATCGATACGGGCCCGACGCCGCCGGCTTCGGCGTCGCGGTGCCCGTCGACGTACAGCCTCAGCTCCTTGGTCTTGCGGTCGGCCTCCGCCAGGATGTGGTGCCACCGGCCGTCGTTGACCTTTGCCTTGCTCTCGACCTGGCCCGACTCGCCCTGGCCGGCGACCTGGAAGGTCACGCCGCCGCGAGAATCGATCACCAGGGCATATCCCGCGCCGTCCTTCTTCTGAAGCAGAACGCCGCCGGTGTGTCCCGGCTCGGTGCGGAAATGCGCTTCGACGAGGAAGTTGGTCTTGTCGATCGAAGGGCTGCGAAAACCTTCGGCGGGGGCGACGGCTGTAGCCGGCACGCCCCAATGGGCCACGTCCACGTGGTCGTCCCACTCGCCGGTCGGCGTGGTGTAGGCGGTGACGATGTAATAGGCCAGCCCCGGTTTCGCCTGGGGGGTGAACTTGAAAACATAGGGGCCTTCGCCGGTAACGGTGTGTCCCGGGCCGCCCCAGATGTTCATGCCGCCGAACTGCCCGTTCTCACGCTGCCAGTGCAGGTCGGCCTTGATCTTCAGGCCCGGCTTGACGCCGTGCAGCCGCAGCTTGACCTCGCCCGGGCGATCGGGGGCGAAGCTTGTCGGCGTCTCGAAGGCGATCTTCTCGTGAGGCTTGTTTTCGATCTTGGGGGCCTTTCCCTGCTGCCGCAGTGCGGCGAGCGACGCCTGCGCGAGCATGGCGTACTGGTTCACGCCGTTGAACTTCAGGGCAGAGCGGACCCAGTCCTCCAGCGGCCCCTGGACGAAGCTCTCCTCGCCCATGTGTACGGTCCGCAGCGGGTAGGTGGGGTTCTTGTAATAGGTGTCTCGGCCCACGAAATAGGAGGCCAAATGGAAATGGTCGTCCAGTATCAACGTCGGGTCGTTGCCGGCGTGGTAGAAGTCCCACTCGGCGACCGTTGCGTAGAGGCCCCAGGGCACGAAGACGCGGACGCCCTTGCCGCGGGCGGCGGCCGTGGGCCGGAAATCGTGGTTGGCCGCGTCGCGCAGCGGCGGTTGGGCGACCAGTTCGCCCGGGTCGCCGATCGAGCCGCGCATCGCCAGGGCGCGGCGAAAGCCCTCCAGTGTTCCGTGCCAGCGCCCGGAGGCCTCGAACACGGCCAGCATCTTGGGCAAGTCGTAGAACACGTTGGAGACGTAGGCGTTGGAGGCATGATGGTAGTCGGAGGCCTCCGAGCGGGCGTCGGCGGCGTTGGGATCGGCAGGCAGGTTCTTGGGATCAGCGTGGCGGAAGACCAGGTGGCCGATCCCCTGCCAGATGTTGCCCATGTACCGGTTGCGTCCCGCCAGCGGCACTTGCCGCCGCGAGCCGTTCACGAAATTGTAGACGGTGTTGTTGAAGATCGAGGCGGAGTAGCCGATGATCTCCTGGAATGCGGCCGTGTTGCCCAGGCGGTCGAACGAATCCTTCGACTTGCCCCAGGCGATGTTGTTGAAGTAGTACTGTTTGAACGCGCCGTCCATATAGAAGGCATGGCCGAATCGCGCATTGTCCGGGCTTTTCGCGTCGATCATGTGCCCCCAAAGCTTGTACCCGCCGGGATTGCCGGAGATGTTGTCGAACACGTAGGCCGGCCCGCCCTGCCAGGTCTCGATGCCGCCCCAGTCGTTGTTGTTTAGTAGCGAATCGACCACCTTGTTGTGATGGACGAGGATGCGGGTCAGGGGGCGATCCGACCGGGACTGCTCTTCCTTGCCGCCGTAGACGAAGATGCCCGCCCCGTAGAGACGGTCGAGGACATTTCCCGCCACTTCGGCGGTTACGGCACTTTCGACTTCGATGGCGTGGCCCTGGCCGTAGCGTGTCGGGCGGTGGCCGATCTCGTGCAGGCGGTTGCGGAGTACCTTGACGTCCAGCAGCCGGCCCGGCGTATACTGCTGGCCCCACTCGCCGCCGTCCGCCACGATGATCGCGCCGTGGTCGGTGTCCTGGATCAGATTGTCGCGGATGACCACGCCGTCGATGACGTCGTCTTGGCCCACGGCCTTGAAGCGGATCGGCAGGTGGACGTGCTCGAACGTGCAGTTGGCCACCAGCAGGTTGCTTCCAGAGCCCAGCAGGCGGATGCACGCCACGTCGACGTTCTTGCCGGGAAGCGCCGGCAGGTCGTACCAGACGTTGGTGAAACGCATGGCGAGGCCGGAAATGTGGACGTGGCTCATTGCGCTGCTGTCGATGAGATTGGTGCGTTTGGCGACCTCGATGTGGGCGCCGTTGGGATCGGCGTCGCCGGGCAGGCGGAGATAGAGCCGGCCGCCGTTGCCCTGCTTGTCGAACCAGAACTCGCCGGACTTGGCGTCGTCGAGGTACTGTGGCTTGTCTTCAAGGTAGTAACGCGTGTACCTGGGGTAATGATAGGCGCCGATGCCGTCGCCCCACTGCCCGCCGAAAACGAGGCTGTGCTCCACCGGATCGAACTTCGCCACGCGCGACGGATAGGGGGTGCCCATCACCCAGCCGTACTCGGACCAGACCAGGGCGTCCTTGTAGTAATCGGCGTCGCGCGTCAGGTTGACCGTGTCGTAGCCCTTGGGGCGCTCGACGTTGTTCACGGTGGCCTTCGCGCCCCACACGTCGCGATTGTCGGGATTGTTGAATTGGAACCACTCGCTCTTGACGTCGTCGGGATCGCTCGGCTGCCAGTTGGGCGTGCGGGCCAGCGGGATGCGCACCACGCCGCCGTCGCCGCGGATCATCCACACGTTGCGCGGAGCAAAGCCCAGATCGACGCTCCAAACCTTGTCGGGCTCGGGCATCTTCGGATGGGCCAGCCCGCGGCGCCAGCCGCAGACGCGCTCCGAGCCGACGATCGCCGCCTGGCCCTCGCCCCAGGCAGGGTCGCTGGTCAGGCGAATGGGATGGCCGGGCTTGCCGGATTGGCGAACCACCAGCTCCCCGCGATACATCACGCCGCGTTTGAACACATAGGTGTCGATGCCGGTGGCCGCCGCGGCCTTGCCCTCGGCCGCCGCGTCCCACGGATGGTGCCGCCAGGGCTGCTGGCGTGTGCCCGGGTTGGCGTCATTGCCGCCCTCGTAGTCGATGCAACGAGCCGCGTCGCCCGCCACGTAGACAAACGGCTGCGGGCTCCACTCCAGGTCGCCGGTCGGCAGCACCCGGGCCTTCGCATCTTGCCACGGCCAAGGGGTCGGCTCAGCGGCCGCCGCCGTCAAACCCAGCGCGACAAGGATCAGCAGAACGACTGCGAACAAGTGGCGGCGCGATGAACACGTCATAGGACAGCTCCAACGAGGCGGGATGGTTGGAAAATGCAGGAGGGATGCCGGCGGCCTTGCTGGTCGCAGCAGCTTTCGGCCGGCCGGGCGTTTATCATAACCTGCTCGACGGCAGGCTGCAAACCAGCCCTCTCCCCCAGGAGAACTGCAAAGTGTGCGAAGTCTTCCGGGACACGCCCATTCCACACACTAGCCCGAAGCGCAAGCGAGGGACTTGCGGCGATTCTCCCTCGCTGGCGCTTCGGGCTAGTGTCTCGCATCGCAACTTTGCAGTTCTCCTGCCCTCTCCCTCTGCTCTCTGGACTTTCGTGCGTCCCCGCGTTTTAATGGGGGTAAAGCTCGCCCACTATTGAGCCTCAGAATAATAATGCAACGAGGCCGACCAACGGGACCCGTCTTTCGCGTAAGGGTTTTGATGAAAAGTAATTTTCCCGTCTCGCCGGCGAGCAGCGTAGGCATGTTGTCAGGCTGCCGCCTTGGTGAGGCGGGTATATAGTGTAGGTGATAAGTGCA
>JBEKZQ010000114.1:0-16790 GCA_049509675.1 Thermoguttaceae bacterium
CCGCTGGTCCGCGGAAAAAGGGGTCGGGAACCTTTTGCCGGAACCGGGCACCGAGCGAAGCTTGGTCGCCGGGTGCGTCGCACAAAAGGTTCCCGACCCCTTTTTCCCGTCACGACGCTTCGCGACTGACCTGGCCGTGTCGATTCAAGCGGCCTGCCAATGGCTGTCCGAGCGTCCGCCGCCGCCGGTTCTGGCGACCGAGCACCTTCTTTTGGGCCTTGTGCTCGTGGAGCACGACGTTTCCACTTGGCTGCGCTCTTGTGGCCTCGATCCCGTCGCTTTGGCGGCCGAGATCGATCGCATCCACGGTTATCAATCCGGGCCGCTTGCGGCAGACCTGAGTGAGCCGGCGATTTCCCCCGCGCGGCCCACGGGTGCCACTGCTGGCTTGTCCAGCAGTGTTCTCGGCACTGCTGGACAAACTGGGCATCGACCGAACGTTGGTCATGGCACTCACGCGGAGGCCAGGAAAGACTCCCCTCCTCCGATGGAAACGGCCGTCCTGCGGGTGCTCGATGCGGCTTGCAATCGGGCCCGCGAAGGACTCCGCGTGATCGAGGATTTCCTCCGCTTCGTGCTCGACGATCGGCACCTGAGCGGCGAGTGCAAAAATTTGCGTCACGATTTCTCTGCGGCCCTGGGGCAGATCCCGCCCGCCTTCCGTCTGGCCGCCCGGGAAACTTTGGAAGACGTCGGTGCCGGGTTGAGTACGCCTACGGAACTGCGCAGGGCCGACATGGCCGAAGTGCTCGCGGCCAATTTCGCCCGTCTGCAGGAATCGTTACGCAACCTGGAAGAGTTTGGGAAACTGTTGGACGCGGACATGGCGGCCAAAGTCGAGCAACTCCGCTATCGAGCCTATACACTGCAGCGGGCCGCTGAGATCACCCGTCACAGTGCGGAACGACTGGCCCACGTGCGGCTGTACGTGCTCATCCCCGGCGGTTCGTCGGCCGAGGAGTTCGAGCGCCTGGCCCGGCCCCTGATCGCGGCAGGGGTCCATGCCCTTCAGCTTCGCGACAAGCAACTCGGCGACCGGCAGCTTGTGGAGCGGGCCCGGCTGCTCCGCGCGTGGACCCGCGGCACGGACACCTTGCTGATCATCAACGATCGGCCGGACGTGGCCGTGCTTTGCCAGGCCGACGGCGTCCACGTGGGCCAGGAAGAGCTTTCGGTGAAGGACGCACGCGCGATTGTCGGGCCGGAAGCCCTGGTAGGCGTTTCCACCCACACCATCCAACAGGCCCGGCAGGCGGTTTTGGCCGGGGCCAACTACATCGGCGTGGGGCCCACTTTTCCGTCCGGCACCAAGCCATTCGCGAGCTTCCCGGGCGTGGACTTGCTGCGTGCCGTGGCGGCCGAGATTCGCCTGCCGGCCTTCGCCATCGGCGGCATATCGCGGCAGAATCTCCCGCAGGTTTTGGCCACCGGCATCGGCCGGCTGGCGGTCAGCGGGGCCATCAGCCAGGCAGCCGATCCGGCCGCGGAAGTTAAGGCATTTCTGGAGGAAATGGGGTAGGTTGTAGCCATGCACGAGCGCTACCTGGAAATCACGTACCGTCGAGGGCGGCCCGTGGCGGCGTACTTGTATCTTCCACGCCGCCCCGACGAGAAGAGTCAACGATCGATCCGCGAGGAAAACGGCCTGATCGTGGACATCGCGGAAGGCGACCGCCCGATCGGCATCGAGATTGTGTCGCCCAACGACGTTTCGCTGGCCATGCTTAACGAGATTCTGGCGAAGCATTCCCTGCCGTTGCTTGAGCGCGGGGAATTGGCCCCGCTGACGGCTGTGACAACATGGGCATCGTCTTTTCTTGCAGGTTGCCTTGGACCGCCTGCGCGACCAGAGCGATCCGGTCGTCTCCGCTCGGGATCTGAGGGGGCCCCTTGGCCTATAGAATCTCCGGCAGGAGAACGGCAAGGTCTGACGCGAAGGGGTCAGGTCCATGTTTTCGGTCATGAGTTCGGCCAAATGGCAATGCCTATCAGCCGAAAAATGGACCGGACCCCGACTTTGCAGTTCTCCTAGAATCTCCGGGCGGCCGCTTGCCTAGTGCCGCTTTTGTCGCTATTGTAGGTGTAAACATTCCCAACTCTCGATTCCCACCCGGAGTGTCTCGCCCATGAAATCCCACCGCTGGACCTTGTCGTTGTTGATCTTCGCTGCCCTCGGCGCGGCAACGGCCGCCGGCGATGATCTCGGCCCCTCGGCGAAACCCGCGGTCGCCACGAAGAGCCGTGCCGCCGATCCGACCCGGGCCGTGATCGAGCGCGTCAAGGCGCTGCGCGGCAAGGTCGAGCTCGGGCCGGAGGGGTCGATCATCGCCATCAATCTCATCCCGCGCGAGGCGGGCGACGCCGACCTGCAACTGTTCTCCACGCTGGGAAGTTTGCAGAAGCTGGAGCTCTACGGCGCGAAGATCACCGACGCCGGCATGCCCTTTCTGGCCAGGCTTGCCAAACTCAGAGACCTGACCCTGGAAAACACCGACATCACCAACCGCGGCGTGAAGCAGCTTGAAAAACTCGTCAACCTGCGGTCGCTCAATCTGCGGCGGACGACGAACATGACCAACGCCGCGCTGGCCAGCCTCAAGCGGTTGCCGCGCTTGCAGTACCTGACCCTGCTGTACAACAACGTCGGCGACGACGGCATGCAATGGCTGAAGGACCTGACCCAGTTGCGCCTGCTGGACCTGCGCGGCTGCAACGTGGGCGACGCCGGCCTGGCCGAACTGCGGGGGCTGACCAACCTGGTCGTATTGAAAATCCGCAGCAGCAGCGTGACCGACGCCGGCATGAAGTCGCTGGCCGGCATGAAGAAGATCATTACGCTCTCGCTGGAAGACTGCACGATCACCGACGCCGGCCTCCAGTATCTCAAGGGCATGGACCTTAAAGACCTGGGCCTGCTCCGCTGCACCAACATCACCGACGACGGACTGGCAGCCCTGGCCGGGCAATCCAGTCTGGAGCGGCTCGACCTCCGCGGCATTCCCGTCAACGGGGCCGGGCTGGCCCACTTGAAAAAGGCCGCCGGCCTGAAGAAGCTCGATCTGACCGAAACCCAGACCGACGACGCGGGCCTGGCGAACCTCAAGGCGTTTCCGGAGCTGGAAACGATCGATCTCTGGCACACCCGCGTCACCGACGCCGGCCTGGTGCATCTCCAATGCCTGACCAAGCTCGTCTCGCTCCGACTGGAGGACAACGGGCTGAGCGACAAGGGAGTGGCAAACCTGACTGCCCTGAGCGGCCTGGAAACGCTCAACATCCAACACAACGCCATCACCGATGCCGTGCTGCCGAGCCTGGAGAAGTTCACCAGGCTCAAGAGCCTGAATCTGGGACTCACCGAAGTCAGCGACGAAGCGGTGGAGAAACTGCAAGCCGCGCTGCCGCATTGCAAGGTCTCGCGCGAAGCGACGGTGCGGGATTGACGGACGGGGGACTGGCCCATTTTTCGGCGCCAGTGCGCCGAGATGCCAATTGGCCATTGGCCGAAAACATGGACCTGTCCCCCTTAACAGCCTGCGCCAAGCGTATGATCGATCCGGAACTGCTGGCGATGCTCGTGTGCCCGGCCAACCGCGGCCCGTTGCGGCGGGCCAATCGGGAATGCCTGGACCGATTGAATCGCGCCATCGCCGCGGGTCGCGTCACGAACCAGGCCGGCCGACCCGTGACTGATCGGCTTCAGGACGGGCTGGTCCGCACGGACGGGCTGGTCCTTTATCCGATTATCGATAACATTCCCGTGTTGCTGGTGGAAGAAGGCATTCCGCTGGAGCAAGTGGGATGAGTTTTCAGTGTTCAGTTTTCAGTTTTCAGTTCCTGCTGCAAATTCTTACTGAAAACTGAAAACTGAAAATTGAACACTTCAAACTGCTGAGAGGCACGCCATGACCAAGACTATCTTCAAGAAGATCATCGACCGCGAGATCCCGGCCAGGATCGTCTATGAGGACGATCTGTGCCTGGCGTTCGAAGACGTCCACCCGCAGGCCCCCACGCACGTGCTGGTGATTCCGAAGAAGGAAATCCCCGGCCTGGCCGACGCTACCGAGCAGGACGCGCTGTTGCTGGGCCATCTGTTGGTGGTCGCGCGGAACCTGGCCGCCAAGTTGGGCCTGACCGCCGGCTACCGGGTGGTCACCAATTGCGGCCCGGACGCGGGCCAAGCGGTGCCGCACTTGCACTTCCATCTCTTGGGCGGACGCCCTTTCTCCTGGCCCCCGGGGTGAACGGCCGGGTAATCACGAAAGCCCGCTCCGCAGCCTTCGGCCCTTGCAAGGGCTGTTTACGACAACTGGGCGATCGCAACCGCCCGCGCGAATCCGCGCGGGCAAACCTGGGCGAAAAGCTGGCACTCGTGTAGAATATCGGCCACACCGGGCAACATGGCATAGATCGCGTAGTTCTTGTTCCGGCAGAAGGAACAATCTGCGGACGGCTTGATCCAAGTCAAGGCCCCCGATTGCCATACCGGGTATTATAGAGTCAAGCACGCGGGACCACCAGCAAGGAGAACTACAAAGTTGGGGTCTGGTCCATTTTTCGGCTGATAGGCGTTGCCATTTGGCCGGACTCATGACCGAAAACATGGACCTGACCCCTTCGCGTCCGCGCCGCAAGTATCGGCAGCCCCCAAGGGGCCGGCTTTCCACTCATTCTCGCCCTCCAGAAAGGATATCTCATGTTTTGCTATCAATGTGAACAGACTTTTACCGGCACCGGTTGCACCACCTTGGGCGTGTGCGGCAAAGACGAGACGACCGCCATGCTGCAGGACCTCCTGGTGCATGCGGTCAAGGGTATCGCCATGTATGCGCATCGGGCCGCCCAGCTTGGGGCCCGGGATGCGGCGGTCGATCGCACGATGCTGGAATCGCTGTTTGCCACGGTAACCAACGTCGATTTCGACCCCGAACGGCTTCGCGCCCACCTCGCCGAGGCCGCTGCGATGCGCGACAAGGCCAAGGCCATGTACGAGAAGGCTTGTGCCGCCGGCGGCAAGACGCCGGAGAAACTCCCCGGCCCGGCCGCCTGGCAGCCGGCCGCCGACCTGCCGGCCCTGCTGCGGCAGGCGATGGAAGTATCGGTCGCCAGGAGTCTCGTCGCGCTGGGGGCCGACGTAGCCGGCTTGTTGGAACTGATCACCTACGGCCTGAAAGGGGCCGCCGCCTATGCCGAGCACGCCATGCTTCTGGGCCACGAAGATCCGCAGATCTATGCCACTTTCCACGAAGCCCTGGACTTCCTCACCCAACCGCACCACGGCACCGACGAGATCCTCGGCTGGGTGTTGAAAACGGGCGAACTGAATCTCAGGGTCATGGGGCTTCTGGACGCGGCCAACACCGGCGCCTACGGCCATCCCGAGCCGACCAAGGTCCGCGTCACGCCCGTCCGCGGCAAGGCGATCGCCGTTTCCGGCCACGACCTGCGGGACCTGGAGGAACTGCTGAAGCAGACCGAGGGCCGCGGCATCAACGTCTACACGCATGGCGAAATGCTCCCCTGCCACGCCTATCCCGGCCTGAAGAAGTACAAGCATCTGGTGGGCAATTACGGCGGCGCCTGGCAGGACCAGGCCAAGGAGTTCGACGCCTTTCCCGGCGCGGTCCTCATGACCACCAACTGCATCCAAAAGCCGCGCGAGGGCTATCGCGGCCGCATTTTCACCAGCGGGCTGGTCGCCTGGCCGGGTGTGCGGCACATCGGCCCGAAGCGCGATTTCACGCCCGTCATCGAGGCCGCCCTGGCCGCCCCCGGCTTTGCCGAAGACGCCCCGGAAAAGACCATTCTGGTCGGCTTCGGCCGCAACGCCGTGCTGGGCGTGGCCGACAAGGTCGTCGATGCGGTCAAGCGGGGCGACATCCGGCACTTCTTCCTGGTGGGTGGATGCGACGGCGCCAAGCCGGGGCGGAACTACTTCACCGACTTCGCCCAAAAAGTGCCCCACGACTGCGTCATCATGACCCTGGCCTGCGGCAAGTACCGCTTCAACAAGCTGGCCTTCGGCGACATCGGCGGCATCCCCCGCCTGCTGGACGTGGGACAGTGCAACGACGCCTACTCGGCCATCCAGATCGCCGTGGCCCTGGCCGGCGCCTTCAACTGCGGCGTGAACGACCTGCCGCTGTCGTTGGTGCTGAGCTGGTACGAGCAGAAGGCGGTCGCCATCCTGTTGACCCTCCTGCACCTGGGGATCAAGAATATCCGGCTGGGCCCCACGTTGCCGGCCTTCGTCACCCCGCCGGTCTGGAAGGTCTTGGTCGAGAAGTTCAACATCGGTCCGACCACCACCGCGGAGAAGGACTTGGAAGCGATTTTGGGGTAGCGGCTGCCCTACGGCAGCATTTCGCGGAACTGCTGGAACAAGTAGTTGCTGTCGTGCGGACCGGCCGAGGCCTCGGGATGATACTGCACGCTGAAGGCCGGCACGCGGCGATGGCGAACGCCCTCGATCGTGTTGTCGTTCAGGTTCAGGTGCGTCACCTCCAAATCGTCCGGCAAGCCGTCCTGGGCCACGGCGAAGCCGTGGTTCTGGGTGGTGATCTCCACCCGGCCGCTGGCATGACTGAACACCGGCTGGTTGGCCCCGCGATGCCCGAACTTCAGCTTATAAGTCTTCGCGCCGCAGGCCAGGCAGAGCAACTGATGCCCCAGGCAGATGCCGAAGATGGGCCGGCGGCCCAACAGGCCGCGAATCGCCTCTTGCGCATAGCCAAGCGGTTCGGGATCGCCGGGGCCGTTCGATAAGAACACGCCGTCCGGATCGTACCGCAAGACGTCCTCGGCCGAGGCCGTGCCGGGCAGGATCGTGACCCGGCATCCCATCTGCGCCAGGTGCCGGGCGATGTTCCATTTCATGCCGTAATCCAGGGCCACCACGTGTGGCCCATCCTGCGCGGGCGGCGCTACGGCGTGCAGCCGCGCCCAAGCGTCGAGCGATTCCCGCCATTGCACCGCCCCATCGGGAATCACCTCGCGCACCAGGTCGCGGCCGATCAAACCGGGACTGGCCTTTGCCTTGGCCACCAGGCGGGCATCGTCCAGGTCGATGCTGGAGAGCACGCCGTTTAAGGCGCCGCGAATGCGGATGCGTCGGACCAAGGAGCGCGTGTCGATTCCCTCTAACGCCACGATGCCGTAACGCACCAGGTACTCGTGCAGTTCGCCGTCGGCGCGGAAGTTGCTCGCCCGGCCGCTCAACTCGCGCACGATAAAGCCGGCCAGGTGCGGCTTGTGACTCTCCACGTCAACCGCATTGACCCCGTAGTTGCCGATCTCCGGATACGTCATCGTGACGATCTGACCGCGGTAACTGGGGTCGGTCAGGATCTCCTGGTAACCGGTCATCGAGGTGTTGAAGCAGACTTCCCCGTCTACCTCCCCAACGGCCCCAAATGCCGTTCCTGCGTAGACTGTTCCGTCTTCGAGGGCAAGCTTGGCAATGTGCGATGTGTTCACGAACATTCTCGTGGATTATTCATAGCCGCATCCTATACTTTGCGCGGTTTGAAATGGTCCCAACCGCGGCAATCGGGAACGGATCGTATCATTACAAACCGTTCACAGTATAACGCGCGGCCATGAATAATCCGGGCTTCCGGCCGTTTCTGACCGCGCAGGATAAAGTTCAAAGTCGATCAGCCCGATAGCTCTTGTAATGGCTGCGGGTCTCCGATCTTGGCAGACCTTACCGTCGGCCAAGTTCGGGCAGCCTGAAGTGAGGGTTCCTGTACCGGCGAGCAGGAGCCCTCATTTTTTGCGCAAATCGGCATCCGCTTCGCCCGATAAGCCGTAGGGCGGACTTTAGTCCGCCTCTGGTGGACTAAAGTCCACCCTACAACCAAACGATCGAGGTCCTAGGTCGAGCAAGCAGAAACAGTGCCGGCGCGGGGGGAATCATGCAAGCCCGGCTACCCATTCTAACGCAGGCCGATCGCCTCGGATAGCACCGCCGCTGTGTTTTCCTGGGCAATTTGGCGTGGTTGGTGATCGGGCGGGAGATTGGCGGGCTTCCAACGGATGGCGATCGGCCCCGTGTTGCGACGCAGCAGCGCGATCAAGCTGGAACCGCGTGCGTAACCGTTGCCCCGTCGCCCGTTGAGCACGTTGACGAGCCGGTTTGCCTCGCCTGCGAGAACGGCCTGAAGCGCCCCATTCAACGGCCGGCGCGGAATCCAAAAATCCGTGCCGGCCCGCCCCGCCGCATGGCCCGATCGCCGCGTCCAACCGCGAATCATCTTGATCAACGGCAGCAACCGGGCGTTAAAGCAGGAGAGCAAGAGCGTCGACACGGGCAAGCCGGCCCAAAGCCGCTCCAGCCGGGCGCGATCGTAGCGGCGATAGTGGCCGAACGACTCGTCGTGCGCGCTCCACAACGATTCGTCGGCGGGAACGGTGAGCAGGAAGAACGTGCCAGGCACGACGGCCGCCAGAAGCTCGGAAAACAGGGCAAAATCATCGGCCACGTGCTCCAGCACGTCCATCAACATCAGCAGCCGGGCCTGCGGCACCACCGAGCCCAGGTCGGCCGGAGCCCGACCGGTCAGAAAGGTCGCCTCGGGAAAGCGTCCGCGGGCCAGGGCGATGGCCTCGTCCGACGTATCGATCCCCACGCAGCGGTAGTCGTTGACCAGGGCGGCAAGGTTTGCGCCGGTTCCGCAACCTACGTCAACAATTGTCGCCGGGTTTGCGGCCGAAGGCGGCAGAATTGCATGCACCAACCGCCGCATGATCTGCCGCCGGCCCAGAAACCACCAGTGCCGTTGTTCGATCTCGGCGTGGAGCTGAAACTGCTCGGAACGCATGGGTAGCGGAAGTTAGGAGTTAGAAGTTAGAAGTTAGAAGCGTCGTACCGCGGCTCTATGGGAAATGTAGCATTAAGTTTTCAGTTTTCAGTTTTCAGTGTTCAGTGAAGAGCGGTGGGAATAATTGGCTCGGAGGACATGGATTTCATGGACCAAGGGGTGGTGTTACAACCGTGAAGGTCAGCAAATGTTCCGGAACTGAACACTAAAAACTGAAAACTAAAAACTACTTCCCATGCACTCCTAGACAGCGGGCGATTTGCCGTACGGCCTGGCGCAAACGGTTCTCGTTTTCCACCAGAGCCAGGCGAAGATACCCCTCTCCGGCAGGGCCGAAACCTGCCCCCGGGCTGGCAACCACGTCCCCCTCCTGCAGCAGTTTCATGGCAAAGTCGAAGGAAGTCATCTGGCTTGCCCAGGGTTCCGGGATTTTGGCCCACACGAACATGGTGGCCTTGGGCCGCTGGATGGGCCATCCCAAGCGTTCCAGCCCTTCGCAGAGCACGTCGCGACGGCCTTTATACACGGCCGCTTGGGCCTCGACCGCGGCGTCGGTGTGCCGCAGGGCCATGATGGCGGCGATTTGGATCGGCCGGAACATGCCGTAATCGTAATAACCCTTGATCGTCCCCAGCGCGCGAATCATCTCGGCGTTTCCGGCGCAATAGCCGATCCGCCAACCGGCCATGTTGTATCCCTTGCTCATGGTGGTCAATTCCACGCCCACCTGCAGCGCGCCGGGGGCGGCCAGGAAACTCGGCGTCTTATAGCCGTCGAACGTCACGTCCGCGTAGGCCAGATCGCTGATCACCATGAAACCGTACCGCTTCGCCAACTTGACCACTTCCACGTAAAACTCCGGCTCCACCGTGGCCGTGGAAGGATTATGGGGATAGTTGACAATCCACACCTTGGGCCGCGGGATCATGTGCCGACAGGTATAATCGACGTTGGCAAGCAGCTTTTCGGCGTCGGTCACCTCCAGCAAGATGGCATTGGCGGCAGCCAGCGCGACCGCATACAAATGGGCCGGATAGTAAGGGGCCGGCACGATCGCCGTGTCGCCGGGACCCAATAAGGCCAGACAGGAGTGGCTGAACCCATCTTTCGAGCCGAGACAGACAACCACCTCTCGTTCCGGATCAAGCCGTACCCCATAATACTTGAAATACTTGGCAGCCACTTCCCGCCGCAGGCCGATGATACCCCGGGCTTCGCTGTAGCCATGATTTTTCGGATCGCGGGCGGCCTCGGCCAGTTTGTCGATGACGATGTCCTGCGGCGGATCGGACGGATTGCCCATGCCCAGGTCGATGACATCGTTGCCGCCACGGCGTTTCTCGTGCATCAGTCGATTGATCTGTGCGAACAGATACGGGGGCAATCGCCGCACCCGCTCCGCCAGTTCAATCGTAAACGGCCGGTCTTGGGCAGGAGTTTCGGACGGCTGCTGGAGATCGCTCATGTCATTCAGGATATCGCCGCCGGCTTTACGAGGGAAGCCTCGGGAGGGCTGCAAAGTCGGGGTCTGGTCCATTTTTCGGCTGATAGGCATTGCCGTTTGGCCGGACTCACGACCGAAAACATGGACCTGACCCCCTCGCCCCAGACTTCGCGGTTCTCTTTTGCGTCAGGACCCTTGGAAGTCGCGCGGAAAGTCTGCTAGAATTGAGGGGTTCACTCAGGGGCGGATGCAAGCCGTTCGCCCCCTCCGTGCTAACATCCAAGACTCTGAAGTTTTTCACAAAGGCCAGCGACCAACGAAAGCGGACCAAAGTGAACCGAGCGGTAGCTCGTATTGGCTGGCGGCCCTGCCGCCTCGTTTATCAGGGGACAAGCATTGACCGGTAGCGATCCCAACGATCAACAGCGTCTGCCTACAGATCCACAGTTCCCGGCCGATCCCCAGCAGCCTTCGGCGGCAACCACGCTCCAGCAGCCTGATGCGTCCGAGTCGGCGTCTGCCACGGCGCCCGGCGGGGAATCTTCGGCCGACGACAGTGCCGCGATGGCCGAGAGCGATTCGCAGTCGTCGCGGCCGCGCTTCCTGATCGGCTCGCAGCGCGACCCGGCCGCCTATCGTGCCCGGCGACAACGCGATTGGACCCCCGTCGAAGAGCCTGCCAAGGAGAAGGAAGGGGGCGCAGAGGGCGCCTCGGACCAGGCCGCCCAGACGACGCGCCACCGCGAGCCGCGGCGCGGCCGCGGGGGACGACCCCACGGTCGTTCGGACCACGGTCGTTCGGAAAGCGAGCAGCGGCAGTCCGCCAATGTCCCCTCTCCCGCGTGCCGCGTCGGCACGACCGGGAGAGGGCAGGGTGAGGGCCCCACCGCGGGAATTCAGGGTGAGAGCCGCCCGGCGGAATCGGCCGCAGTGCCAACCGCGGTCGATCTTCCCGCCGCCCCAGCGGCGCCGCCGCAGAGTCCGCCCCCGCCGGTCGCCGCCGCGGTGGACGATCTGAAGGCGGACGTGCCGGAGTTGCTTGATTCCATCCAGCCCGTCGTGCGGGCGCCCGCCCCCGTTCCGGCTGAAATGGAAGAGGACTTCGAGAAGGCCTTCGACCAGGCATTGGACGGCGCTTCGTTGGACGACCTGTTGGGCGTGAGTGATGCGATCAGCAAGCAGACCGTTCTGGAGCCCGAGTCGCACCATCAGGGCCGCATCGTCGCCATCCGCAAGGATGAGGTGTTCGTGGCCTTGGGCGGCCGCGAGCAGGGCGTCGTCTCGGCGCGGCAGTTTCCCGAGCCGCCGCAGGTGGGAACCTTGCTGGAAGTCATCGTCCAGCGACTGAATGCCGAAGACGGGCTGTACGACCTGGCGCTTCCCAACACGGCCATGGAGGTGAGCAATTGGGATGACGTCCACCAGGGGATGCTGGTCGAGACCCAGGTGACCGGTCACAACACGGGCGGGCTGGAATGCGAAGTGAATCATATCCGCGGCTTCATTCCCGTCAGCCAGATCGCCTTGTACCGCGTGGAGGATTTGGCCCAGTTCGTGGGACAGCGTTTCACCTGCCTGATCACCGAAGCCAATCCGGCGCGGCAGAACCTGGTCTTGAGCCGCCGCGCGGTCCTGGAGCGGGAGAAGGAGGAGGCCCGGCAAACGCTGCTGGCCGCGCTCCAGCCCGGCCAGATCCACCAGGGCGTGGTGCGGAAACTGATGAATTTCGGGGCCTTCGTCGATCTCGGCGGGGTCGACGGCCTGCTGCACGTCAGCCAATTGGCCTGGGGCCGGGTCGAACATCCCAAAGACGTGCTGGCCGAGGGCCAGTCGATCCAGGTGCGGATCGAGCGGATCGATCACGAGACCGGCAAGATCAGCCTCGCTTATCGCGACCTGCAGGAGAGCCCGTGGAGCACGGCGGCGGCCACCTATCCGCCCAATAGCATTGTTCGCGGCAAGGTGAGCAAGTTGATGGAGTTCGGCGCCTTCGTCGAAGTGCAGCCCGGCGTGGAAGGACTGGTCCATATTTCCGAACTTTCGCACAAGCGGGTATGGCGCGCCAGCGACGTGGTCCACGAGGGCGATGAAGTGGAAGTGCTGGTCTTGTCCGTCAATCCGGAGGCACAGCGCATGAGCCTGTCGATCCGGGCGCTATCGAAGCCGGAGCCGACCAAGAAAGAGGTGGAAGAGGCCCGGGAGGCCGAGCTGCCGCCAGTTGCCCCGTCCAAGCGCAAGGGGCCCGATCGGCCCTTGCGCGGCGGTCTGGGAAAATCGGCCGGCGGCGACCGCTTCGGCCTGAACTGGTAGCCGATCCGGGCGAGCGGCGGGGCGGGACTGGCATGTGGTCTGTCCAACTTGAGTTTACGGGTGCCACGGTTGGCTTGTCCAACCGTGTTTCCAGCACTGCTGGGCAAGCCAGCAGTGGCACCCAACTGGTAATGTCGAAATGGACAGACCACTAGAGAGGCTGAGCTTGTGTGCCATTGGCTTTGCCAGTGCTTTGGGCTTTCTTGACAGATCCGCCGTACTGTAGGTAGAAGCAGGCAGTGACAAATCGAAAGATGGTGCCGGCATTTTCACAAAGTCACGAAGCACTGGCAGAGCCAGTGGCACACTTCGACAGTGCCACCCTGCCGTAGTGATTGGACTATTGCAAACCGGTCCCCCCTCTCCCTCTGGGAGAGGGGCAGGGGGTGAGGGCATGGGGAGATCGTACAAACAAGGCAACCCGTATTTGCGGCCGAGGGCCCTCAGCCTAACCCTCTCCCGGCGGGAGAGGGGACGTTGAATCCGCAATTCCCAAGAACCCGGCTCAGGCATAACCTGTCGGCCCGCACCCTGCTGGCGGCGGTGCTTCTTGCCGCCGCGACTTCCAGCCGGGCACAGATCAGCATCGATGCGATCAGTCCGCAAGATCCACGCCGCACGCCGACCGTGGAAATCTTTCATCGCTGGAAAGATTCGGTCGTCTACCTGACCGGGCCGCTGGTCACCGGCAAGGGACCATCGATGGACGAGTTCTTTCGCTTGCCGCAGAATCGCGAAACGAGCAGCATCGGCAGCGGCTTCGTAATCCACGAGTCGGGCTATATCGTCGCCAACGCCCACTCCGTCGAGCGCGTGATTCAGCAGTTCGTCAACCTGGGCGACGGCCAGACCTATCCGGCCGAATTGATCGCCGTGGCGCGCGACAAAGACCTGGCCTTGCTGAAGGTCGAGCCGGGGGCGCCGTTGCGGCCCGTGCAATTGGCCAAAAGCGGCGACTTCCTCATCGGCGAACGGGTCACCGTCATCGGCAATCCGCACGGACTGCGGCACACTTGCACGGCCGGCATTGTCAGCGCGGCCGGGCGCTCCGTCCAGACCACGGGCCTGCCCGGCATCACCCTGCACGACCTGATCCAGACCGACGCCGGTCTGAACCCGGGCAGTTCCGGCGGACCGTGGTTCAACGTGCTGGGACGAGTGATCGGCATCACCACCTCGATGCAGGCCGGCTCGCAGGCCATCGGTTTCGCCGTGCCCGTGGCCGCGCTCCGCGAGGTGCTGCCCGACATGCTCGATGTCGAACGTCGCTACGGCCTGGCGGTGGGACTGGAACTGCTGCCCATGGAGCCCTGTACGGTGGCCGGCGTGGCGCCCGGCTCCCCGGCGGCCGCGGCCGGCATCCAGTCGGGCGACATTCTGCAGAAGCTCAACGGCAAACCGTTGGACGGCCGTTGCGACTTCCACCTGGCCCTGGTCGGACACAGGCCGGGCGACAGGCTGCAACTCGAGTTGTGGCGCAAGGATCGGGTGCTCAACGGCCTCCTGGTGCTCGCCGCGCGGGCCAAGCCCGACGGCGCCGCCTTGCTGCAACAGCGATACGGTCTCACCGCCGTGCCGCTGAACGAGGCGAAGGCCCATGCCACCGCCCTGCGCGTGTACCGCGGGGTGATCATCACCGCCGTGGCAGCAGGCACGCCCTACGAGAAACTCCAGAGTCCGCCCTTGCCCGGCGACGTGCTGGCCCGCATCAACGACATCCGCCCCCGCAACCTGGACCACGTGGGCCTGCTGTTGGATCGCATCAAGCCGCACGAGCCGGTACACTTCGTTCTCTTGCGCATGAAAGATCACGTAGCCACCCGCATCGATATCACCGTCACGCTGGAAAAATGAAGACGGAACTCCCCCCACGCCCCCACGCCCAACGCCCAACGCCCAACGCCCAACGCCCAACGCCCAACGCCCAACGCCCAACGCCCCACGCCCCACGCCCCACGCTCCACGCCGCACGCCCCACGCCCCACGTAACGGATTCTCCGCGGGCATCGCCAAAACCGCTTTTTCCGCGCGGCGGCCCGGGCATGTGCCGCAGACCGCAAAACGTCCGAAGATGAGGGAGACGGCGTACCCTGAGTAGCCGCCCACGGGCAGGGGACTGGTCCATTTTTCGGCCAGAAGACGCGGTTTTGCCAATCGACGATGGCCGAAAACATGGACCTGTCCCCCTCCCGGCTAAAGGGGACAGTCCCCGTAAACGGTTTCGTACCCTGTTTCTCTCCCCTCCGGAACGAGCCAGCCAAAGTGAACCGCCTCCTGGCGATGGTGATCGTGCTGGGCGCCGCGTCGCCGGCGCCGGGCTGGCCCGCGCCGTTTACGCCGCCGCAGACGCCGCACCCGGCAGTGGTTCGGGTGATCGTGCCCGAACGCGGCGGGGCCTCCTTGGGTTCCGGCTCCCTGGTGGCCGTCGATGCCACCCACGGCCTGGTCATCACCAACTGGCACGTGGTCCGCGACGTGGCCGGGCCCATCACCGTGGTCTTCCCCGACGGATTCCGCTCCAGCGCCACGCTGCTGCGGGTTGATCACGACTGGGACCTGGCGGCCCTGGCGATTGCCCGGCCCAACGTGCAGCCGATCGCGCTGTCGGCCACCGCCCCCCGGCCGGGCGAAACGCTCACCATCGCCGGCTACGGCTCCGGCTCCTACCGCGCGGCCGCCGGCCGCTGTACCGAGTATGTTTCCCCGGGCGGAAGTCATCCCTACGAAATGGTCGAAGTGTCTACGGGGGCGCGATTCGGCGATTCCGGCGGACCGATCCTCAACCAACGCGGCGAACTGGCCGGCGTGCTCTTCGGCTCGGCCCTGGGGCGGACCACCGGCAGTTATTGCGGCCGGGTGCGCAACTTCCTGGTCTCGGTGAGCGACGATTTCCGCCGCGTGCCCAGCAGTCCCACCATGATCGCCCAGCAACCGCCGCCGCCGACAGCGCCGCAGTCTGCGCCGCCGGCAGCGCTAGTGGATAAGAAGGCCGAGCCGGCCAGCCTGCCGACGCCGCCGTTGGTTGCCGTGACCCCCGCCCCGGTTGCGCCGGTCGTCGCCAGCGCCCCCGCCCCGGCGGCCGTGGCAGCGCCGCTGCCTGCGCTTCCTAGCCGCGGCGATCAGATCAAGACGATCCTGGCAGCCATCGGCGTGATCGCCATCCTGTTCCACGCCATTCGCCTGCTAGGCGCGGCGGCCGGATAAGAGATAACATTTGGCGATGGGAGCAGGAGTTCTCTGTATAGGCATCCTGCCATGCAGCGAAATAAGGGGTGGAGAGTCGTTCATGGCGCGCATGGGGAGCGAGAGAAAATGAAACGGCCTCCTGGGTGAATCGCTGGACTGCGATGGCTCGACGTGCGAAAATAATCGAAGAAAGCGAGGTATCCCTATCATGCTGCAACGTGAAGAGATCATGCAACAGGCGTTGGGCTTGCCTCCCGAGGACCGAGCCTTTGTGGCCGCCGCTCTGGAGCACAGTCTGGCAGCCGAGTCCAAGGGCCCTCTTCCGGGTTCCGTCGATCCCGGCAGTTGTGCGATTGTCGATGGCGGCGAGTTCTTGAAAGAACTGCAGCGGCGTTCGGCGGCACTGCGCGCTGGCCTGACCACCGCCCGACCGGCGACGGAAGTGCTGGCGGACCTGCTCCGGCGCCAAGCCGCTGAAAGTCCAACGTGATCCTCCGCATTCTGGCCAATGCCGAAGCGGAAATCGAGGCGGCCCGACGCTATTTGAATCGGCAATCGCTTGAGTTGGGCGGCCGATTTCTGGACGATCTGGCCGAAAGACTGGCCGCAATCGCCGAAGATCCGCTTCGATTTCCCAAGCTCGAAACACTGCCCGATGATCAGCCCTACCGCCGGGCATTGCTCACCGTCTTTCGATATGCGGTGGTGTTTGAAGTTCTCGACAAGACGATTGTGGTGGTTGCCCTGGCGCACACTAGTCGCGCACCGAATTACTGGCTCGGGCGGTGATGGCCGGGCGTCCGCGAATTCACGAATTGTCCGGCAGTTATTGCGGCCGGGTGCGCAATTTCCTGGTCTCGGTGAGCGACGATTTCCGCCGCGTGCCCAGCAGTCCCACCATGATCGCCCAGCAACCGCCGCCGCCCGCAGCGCCGCCGTCTGTGCCGCCGGCAGCGCTGCTGTATAAGAAGGCGGATCCGGCCAGCCTGCCGACGCCGCCGTTGGTTGCCGTGGCCCCCGCCCCG
>JBEKZQ010000115.1:0-14868 GCA_049509675.1 Thermoguttaceae bacterium
CGGGCCACCGGCAGGACCATATTGCTTGGGCAGGAAGACCGGCCGCGTGGGCACGGGATGAAATTGCGGATAGAGGCGATAGCTGATTTCGGTCGCCGGGGCCGAAGGCGGTTTCACCCAGACGTGGTCCAACCACTGGCCGCAACTCTGGCCGCCCGAGAGCAGAACAAGTCCCACTGCCAGAATCGCACGTCGCCGTCTGCGAGTGTGCCTGCCCACGGCCATCCTCCGCGCAAAGCCAATGTCACATGAGCAACAGATCGGCGGCAGCCGAGACGGAACATTAGGAATAATCGGCAGAGTCGACCGTGACGGCGCAATTTTCGGGGGGGCGGGCTTTCGGTGTCTTTCGCGCTTTTCGCGATCCGCTTCCTCGATTCGACGAACCGCTCTATAATGTTATATTGACCACCATATAGTGTGTATCTCTATAGTGTTGTAAGTAGGTCAAAAATACCGCTGCCGGTTGTGTCCACTCATGTCACGGGGGCGATTTTTCCCGTAATCCGTCCGCAGTTGCGCGGATGTCGTTTTGCTTCCGAAAAGGCGGGGACTATAGTGCTAGTATGAGACCCGGACAGCCCATCAGTTCACGGCAATTGCAGTCGGCCTATGCCGATGTCCAGCGGGAGTTGGCTTGCGCCGGCTTATGGTACGTTGGCAACCCGCTGACGCGAACGGAAGTGGTGTTATGCCGCGAGGCGCCGCCCGATCTGATGGATGCGGCCGGATTCTTCGTCAACGAAATGCATCGGCTGTATCGCAGCTTTGGCTGCGAGCCGGGGCACATCTATATTCCGCAATGGGTGGGGCGGCCGGGCGCCCGGCGGAACCGCGGTTCGCTGCGCGACGTGCTGCGGCACGAGTTCGCGCACGCGCTGGCTTTTTACCACCCCGGCCCGATCCGCCGCACGCGCGCTTTCGTGGCGGCGTTCGATGCCCGCTACGACGAAGTGTGGTACGATCCGCCCACCGACAAGGAGGACTTCGTGACCGATTACGCCATGACGGCGCCCGACGAAGATTTCGCGGAAACGTTCATGGTGTGGTTGCGCGGTCTTGCGCAGACCAGCGGCATGGGGTCTCGTCGTTGTCGCTATCGCTCAGGTCGCGTCACTCCCGCCCTGCGGGCGAAGTTCCGCTTTGTCCACGACGTCTGCCGGCGCCTGGCTCGATAGCGGGGCGGCGTTGCTGACGGCCGGTTCGCTGCTCAGGGCGACCAGGTCGGCGGCAATCAAGTTGGCCCGCGGAGTGCCCAGGCCGGTGGCGTAGTCGTAGCCCGCGTGCGCACTATAGCCGTTGGAACCTTTCACGATATCGTAGAAGTGGCTCGGCGGGACTGCTTGATACAAGTCGGCGGGCAGATTGGCGAGCGTGGGCAAGGTGGCATTGGCGCGGCCCTGATTGGCAAGGGCAATCAGCCCGGCCCATTGCGGCGCGCCGACGCTGGTGCCGCCGAACGCCAGCCAGCCTTGGGCACCTTGGTAAGCCAAGGAATCGTAGACCGCGACGCCCGTGTTGGGGTCGGCGTCATAGGCCACGTCGGGAACGGTCCGGTAGGAAGTGTTCTGCACGCCCGACTGGTAAGCCGGCGCCGGTTCATAACGGCTGATGCCGCCGCCGCCATCGCGCCAGGCAGTTTCGGAAAGGCGGTTTCCCGATGCGTCCAGGTTCAGATGCGTGCCGCCCACCGACAGGACGTTCGGCGAAACGGCTGGCCAACTGGACGAGGCAGCGGAATCGCCGGTCGAAGCGACGAAGGTCACGCCCTGATGATTGGCGGGGGCGGTGAAGTGGGAAGCGAATTTCAACTCGCCCTGGAATTCACCGCCGCCCCAACTCATGGAGACGACCGACACGCCGGGCTGTTTTCGCGCCTGGTCCACGGCGGCCATCAGGTCCTGGATGCCGTCCGATTTCGCCTCGACCAGCAGGATGCTCGCCCCGGGAGCAATGGCATGGGCCCACTGGACATCGATGGAAATCTCCTGGGCCCAGCCCCCGTTGGTCTTTGGCAGCGCGGCGCCGCCGGTCTGGTTCACTTGCTTGAAACCAGGCGGAGCGGGCAGGCCGAAACGTTGATCGAAGACCGTCAAGTCGTGCCGGATATTGGGATCATTGAATGCATCGACAATGGCGATCGTCTGGCCGGCGCCATTCAGCGCCAGTTGATCGAAGCCGTATGCGTGCCGCATCTGCGCGGGCGAGTAGCCGGCAACCAGAGCAGTGCCGGCCGCGGATGTCGCCAAGACGTTCAGGGGATGGGCCGTGCCGGCGCTCAAGGGGGTTGCCGAAAGCAGTTGCCGCGATTCGAGTTGTTCCAAAGCGCAGATCCGCACGCCGCTTCGCCGGGTCCGCCCAGCGGATCGTGCCTGCAAGCGTCCCGGGCGCCGGCGCCCGGCGTTCTGCTTCAGCATGTCGAAACTCCATGATGAACCTGCCATGAAGTATAGCGGTGAATTTGTTTTTTTTCCAGCGGCGAGGCAATACGCATGAGAACTGCAAAGTGTGCGAAGTCTTCCGGGACACGTCCATTCCACACACTAGCCCGAAGCGCAAGCGAGGGACTTGCGGCGATTCTCCCTTGCTGGCGCTTCGGGCTAGTGTCTCGCATCGCAACTTTGCAGTTCTCCTGAGGCAATACGGTTACGAAATTGAAAGCCGTTGGCTGGCCCAGACGCAGCCGGCCGTCACCAGGCAGCCTAGCGCCGCACCGCAAAGCACGTCGCTCAGGAAGTGCGCCCCGCATTCGACGCGATGACAGCCCACCAGCATGGCGAGGATCGGAAATAAGCGGCGGCCCTGGGGATAGATCGATAGCAAGGCCAGCGCCAGCCCGGTCGCCGTGGCCGTATGGCCCGAGGGGAAACTCTGATAGACGCTTTCCGTATGTGCCCCAGGCAGCCAACCACCAAAAGTCATGGACACCTCGGCCGGCATGCTAATGATGGTGTCGGCCGCCTGAAAGCCTTGGGGGCGCGTGCGGGCGATTGTCAGCTTCAGACAGTCGGCCGCCAGGCCGGACAACAGAGCGCATGCCAAGACCCAGCACAACACGCGACGCCGCTTGGCCTCGAACTGCTGGATGGCCAGCACAATCAACAGGGCGCCCATTCCATTGCCGAAGACCGTGCATACTTCCAAGAGGTCATGTACGATGCGGGGACATTTCTTCTCTAAGCACCAGACCGCCAAGGGGCAGTCGACGCTCAGCGCGAATCCGGCCGCGAGGAACAGGCCCAAGGCGACCAGACACCAACGTCCTGGGGCTGCACCCCGGAGCGTGATTTTCTCTGTCTTGTCGAAATATCCCATCTTCTCTATGCGTCAAAATCTGCCGCTTGCTAGGCGGGGATTGTAGCGCTTCTCCGCGTCTGCCGCAATGCCGTTGTGGATATCAGCCGTGGATTGACGAGGTGCCACGGTTGGCTTGTCCAACCGTGTTTCCGCACTGCTGGGCAAGCCAGCAGTGGCACCCAACCCATTGAAGGAAGTTTGACACAGTTCGGGCACATACTGCCGTTGGCGGAATCGAGCGGTTCTCGTACACTCGGGGCCATGCGAAAATTATGGGAAGACCAGCTTTGGATCGGGGCCGCGGCGGCCATCATTTTTTTCACCAATCTCGGGGCCTGCCGCCTGTGGGACATGGATGAACCGCTGTACGCCTCGTGCGCGCGGACCATGCTCGACAGCCACGATTGGGTCGTGCCGACCTACAATGGCCATGTTTTCTACGACAAGCCGCCGCTGATGTTCTGGACGATGCTGGGCGGTTTTGAGATGTTCGGCGTCAGCGAGTTTGCGGCCCGATTCTGGTCGGCCGTGTTCGGCATCGCCACCGCACTGGCCACCTACCACCTGGGCCGGCTGCTCTTCCGCCGCGAAATCGGCCTTTGGGCGGGGCTGATCGTCGCATCGACGATCATTTTCACCGTTTCCGCCCGGGCGGCCACAGTCGATTCGGCGTTGACCTTCGTGACCACCCTGGCCGTGCTGTTGTTCGTGATTGGCACGCGATGCCGGGCAGACGATCGTGATGAACGGCGGCCGTACTCTTTGCCGCTGCTGGCGATGAGTTATGCCTGCCTGGGCGCGGCAATCCTGGCCAAGGGCCCCATCGGAGCGCTCTTGCCGTTGGCCACGCTGGCGTTGTTCATGCTCATCGTAAGCCGCTCTTGGGGTATTGGAAGCCTGGCTGCATTAGCCTGGAAGATGCGGCCGATGACGGCAATCGCGGCCGTTCTGCTGGTGACGCTGCCGTGGTACGTGTTGGTCGATCTTCGCACGCACGGCGAGTGGCTGCGGCGATTCGTGGGCCAACACAACGTCCAGCCGTTCCTGGAACCCTCCTACGGGCACAGCGGACCTTTCTATTACCATCTGGTGGTTATTTTCATCGGCTTCTTCCCCTGGTCGGTGTTCTTGGGGCGGACGCTGTTGCACGTCGTGAGGCGGCTGCGCACGGGCCACGCCTGGCAACGGGGCTACGTGTTGATGACCTGCTGGGTGGCCGTGTTCTTCCTGTTCTGGTCCGTCTGCAGCACCAAGCTGCCGCACTACGTGCTTCCCGCCTATCCCGCCTTGGCGCTGTTGACCGCCGCGTTCCTCTACCAGTGGCTGGAGGAGCCGGGACAGGTGCATCGCTGGTGGCTGCGGCTGGCCCTGGGGACCGTGGTCCTGGTGGGCGTGGGCATGACGGCGGCGATGCCGCTGGTGGCGGCGAAGTACATCCCCGGCGAGGAGATTCTGGCGGTGCTCGGCCTGATCCTGGTGATCGGCGCCGGGGCGGGACTGCTGCTCTTGGAGCGAGACCATCGCTATGCGACCCTGACCCTGTTTGCCATCGCCAGCGTGCTGTTCGTCACCGGCATCTTCGCCTGGGCCGCGGTACGCGTGGATCGGCATCAGCACACCGCTCCCCTGGTGGCGGAAGTTCGCCGAGCGAGTCCCGGGGCCGCGCAAATTGCCGGCTACCGTTTTGAGCAGGCGAGTCTCGTGTTCTACGCGGGCGAAGACGTGCCCTGGCTGAATGATGCGGCCCAACTCCGCCGGTTCCTGGGCGCGGCCGGGCAACCCTATATTTTCACTACCGGCGAGTTCGAGGCCGAGATCCAACGGCAGTTTCCCGACCAATTACAGGTCCTCGCCCGCCGGCCGCGCTTCCTGGGCCGCGGCGAGGTGCTGGTGCTCGGTCCGAAACGGCCTTCCTATGCCGGATTATTCAGGTAGGGTGGGTCAAGGTCGCGCAAGCCTATGCTGGGTCTCGCAAACCGACCAACCGGCGCGCAGCGCTGTGTCACAAAGCGGTAAGTTGATAAGCGACCGAAGACCCAGGGAGAACCACGGTTTGCTCGACGCCACCCTACGGTTTATGAATAATCCGGGTTTACCGTAGGCCCGGGCCGAGTCGTACAGCGAACGCATCCCGGTCGCTGGTCCAGGGGATCGCGACATCGAGCGTATTATCGCGGATCGGCAGGCGAGCCTCAAAGAGCGCCTGGACAGCCGCAACCGCGTCGCCCTTGTCCTCGGGAATCCGCTCGACAACGACACGGACTTGGGCACCTTCCCGGAGGCAGGCCGCTTTGTCGAGCCCCTGGAAGCGAACCGTCACGTCGCCCTGCAAGCCGCCCGCGTTGCCCAACAAGACCTGCACGACCTTTCCGCGATCATCGCGGCTGGCCACCAGGTCGATCTTGCCGCTTGCCGTCGTGGCGATCAGGCGGCCCGACAGCGCCGCGTAGCGCTGGTAGGCCCACCACTGGCCTTTGGGGATGGCCTTGCGAGGAGCGAAGAGGATGCCGTCCAGGTTGCCCTTCCCCTCGTTGCCCCAGATGGCGTGGCAACTGAGGTCGATCTTGGCCCGCTCGATCTGTGCGATCAGCCAGGCAGTCTTCCCGGCGTGCTGCTCGTGGGCCAGGCAGTATTCGTTGACCATGAGTCCCTTCACCTGGATCTGCTCGGCCTTCAGCAGCTTGCGGCACTCGTCGGCCTCCTTGACGACGTTGCGGGGGAAGTGCCAGCAGACGTAGTCGGGCACAACCTGGTTGTCCTTGCAGAAGCGGATGAAGGCCGCAAAGCGCGGCTGGCCGGGATGGACGTTCGACCAACTCGGCCCCACGATGACGGACTGCGGATCGGTCTGCCGGATCTTCAGATAGGCCCTCCGCCAGGTCTCGTTGAACTGCTCGGGAGAGCGTTTCCAGAAGAAGCCGTGGTCCGGTTCGTTCCAGATGTCCCACTGCGGCTTCAGCCCGCGCCGCTGTGCCTCCTGGACCATGCGCGTGACGAAGTCCTCCCACTTCGCCCACTGGCCGTCGTCGCCGGGATGTTCTCTGCCGTAGCCCCAGCCGTCCGACACTACCACCTGCTGCTGGATGCCCAGCTTCTTCATCCGTTCGGCCTGTGCCCATGTCGTGCCGGGCCGCGTCCGATGAAGCCGAACCTTGAGCGGAACGATCATGTTGTCCGGCGGCAACTGCCCGTCATCGCTAAAGCCGTGCAGGAAGCCGCTGGCCCGATGGAGGATCTCTCCGCCGTCTGCGTCCAGGTCGACCGTGACGATCTCCGCAGCGGTGGCGGTGGAGATGCAGTTCAACAGACAACAAAGCAAAGCCGCGATTGCCTTCGTACAGAAGTTCCTCAGTAGCATGGCATTCTCTTTTGAGTCCAGATAGGACAGTTATTGTCTTGCCGATGCCAAGTGTGGCCTCGGCATTCTACTTCGCCGCCTCTCTCCTGACGCAGCGGAATCCCACCTGGCCGTGGATGTCCTTGGCGAAGCAGATGTCCGTGTAGGCCGGCGTTTCGTAATTCCGGTAGGCCGAGCGGAGGTCGTCGGGCTTCGAGTTCCAGCAACCGCCGCGGACCACTCGGCCCTCGCCGCGGGCCGGTCCGCGCGGATTGCGCTCCGGGCTTTTCTGGTAGTAGTCCTCCTGGTAGTAGTCGTTGCACCACTCCCAGACGTTCCCCAGCAAGTCGCACAACCCCCAGGGATTGGCCGGCTTCTCGCCGACCGGATGCGGGCCGCGCGTGCTGTTGCCCTTGAACCAGGCATAGCGCCGCAGATCGGCGGGCGAGTCGCCGAAGAAGTAAGCGCTGGTCGTGCCCGCCCGCAGCACATATTCATACTCGGCTTCCGTCGGCAAGCGGTAGCCGTCGGCCTGGAAATCGCACTGCCACGTCTTGGGATCGTAGGCCGCTTGCAGCCCCTCGGCACGGGAGCGGGCGTTGCAGTACGCCGCGGCGTCGCGCCAGCGGATCTGCTCCACGGGGTTCTGCGGCCCCTTCCAGTGCGAAGGGTTCGCGCCCATTCGCCTTTCGTATTCCTGCTGCGTTACGGGGTACTTGTCGATCGCCAGCGGGCTGACGAAGACCTTGTGGGGTTGCTGGTCCGGTTCGTCGGCGTCGCCGCCGCCCATCTCGAACCAGCCGCCGGGAAGCGCCACCATCTCGATCCCGCTCGCCGTCGTCAGGGTCTGGGGAGCATCCTTGGCGGGCGTGGAGGGCCCGCCGCAACCGCACAGCCCAGCAGCCGGCAGTGCCAGCGCCAGGCACGCACAGTACAGCCGCCGCGAAATTTGTTTCAAGCTCCGTGACATGTGCGATCGCCAATTTGACGTCCCCCTCTCCCTTCGGGAGAGGGTTGGAGTGAGGGGAACTGTGACCAAGCGCGGCTTCCTCTATTGCAGTCTTTTGAATCGCCCCTCTCCCCGGCCCTCTCCCGGAGGGAGAGGGGGACCTCGCAACTTCCTCGCATCATTCCGGCGGCAGCCAGTCGTAATCCCAATGGTGTCCGAGCCAGCCGGGCGGGCTGAGCGTCAGCGTAGCGTTGTCGGCCAGGCGAACAATGCAGATCGGACTGTGTACCCGCCAACTGCCGGCATGGGGGATCTTCACATAGGCGATGTACCGCCCGCAATGCGACCACCGCCCGCACGGGTCCTGGCCGAGGAGCTTCTCCGGCAGGGTGATGATCTTTCCGTCGGTGCCGTCGGGCAGTGAGGGGTCGAACTTCCGCACGGAGAGGCTTCTGCCCGAGTTCCAGCACATCCATTTGCCGTCGGGCGAGAAGGCCGGATGGCACTCGCCGTCCCGGATAGGATGGTTGGGCAGCTTGCGGATCGCGCCGCCGGAGGCGGGGAGGAAGTCGATGGTGTACGGGCATCCCAGGTAATTGCGGATCTCGAAGATGAACCAATTGCCGTCGGCCGAGAGGTCCACGATGCTCACCGTCCGCGGCACCCGCACGGTCTTGGTCTTCTTGCCGCTTTGGATGTCGCGATAGATGATGCTGTTCTTGCTGCACTCGGCGGTCTGGGTGCTGTCGGGCGTCCAGACGTAGCCGCCATAGACCTGCCGCGTCTTGAGGGTCTTGGCGTCGACCAGGTAGTCGCCGTAGTTGTAGGTGAACATGCTGCCGTCGGGCGATGTCCGCGGCACCCGCTCGTCAACCTCCGGCGTCTTGGTGAGTTGCTTCAGCCCCGTGCCGTCGGCGTTGATGATATAAAGGTCGCGGGGCGGCGGCTCTCCCTGGGCGCCGGGCGGCTGGGCCGGATGGATGGCAATCACCAGGCGATAGCCCGTCTGCCGCAACTCCTCTTTCAAGTCCTGGATCCGCACGGGGGCCAGCGGGTCGCACTTGGGCGGCATGTCCCACGTGGCCCGCAGCGACGGCTTCTCGGCGGCCAGGCAGACGGCAGGCAGCAGCGCAAAGACCGACAGAAATGTTGCAAGACGGTTCATGTCCGACTCCTTGACGGCGTTTCGGGAACATTATACTTTGCGCGGTTTGAAAATGATACGAACCGTAACGACATGGAAACGACCGTATCGTGCGTGACCGTTCGCAGTAGAATTCAGAATACCGTCCGGAAGAGAGGTTTACAACAGACGCGCCAACTTGGTTTCTGTTGCCCCTGATGGCCATTCTCAAGTTTTCGCGGCAACAACCTGCTCGCGGCGCACTTCATACTCCGTGCCGCGCCAGTTGATCTTCGGATCGCCGAAGCCGTGGAAGATGCGGATGCGGCCGGCGGTCGAAAGCCTATCGCCTTCGATCGGCTGGACGGTGAACAACGCGCCGTCCGCATAGTCTTTCCCGTTCCAGCGCTTGGCATAAAAGGCCGTCAGCCGCGGGGCCTCGATGACGAATCCCCAGGGCGGCAACAGCACGCTTCCGCCCTGCCGGCACTCGACGACCGCGTCGGTCTTGCCGAAGTTGACCGTTGCCGTGGTCGAGGCGGCGTCCCGGCCGTACGTGGCGCGGCGGATCGTACCGTCGGCAGTGAGCAACTCCAGACGGGTGAGCCGCTGGTAGGCGGTGGCCGCATGAAGCGGACCGAGCACTTCGTGCGTCGTTTTCAGGAAGGCGTCGGTGGGGTCGAGGCCCGCGGCCCAACCACCGTCGGTGCGGGTGAAACAGGCCGACGGGCCGGACGGTTTTCTTTCCTGCGGCGGCCTCGTCCAGTAGAGATGGTCCCCGATCGAATGATAGTAGAGCGGGCGGGCGGCCAGCACGTGATGGGCCACGAACTCGCCCGCCTGCTCTGCCGAATAACCGTACTTGCCATAACAGATCTGGCAATCGTGGTACACCATTTCCCAAAAGGGAATGACCCGGGCACCAAGCGTCTGGGGTTGGAGCATGTGGAAGTCGCGGCCGGCGACTCCCACCAGACCTTCGAAGAAATCGCTGTGCGGCAGGGCCCATTCCCGCCCGCACTCGCTGCCGAACAGGCCGAACACCGCGCGGCTCTTGTCGCTGAGTTGGATCTTCCAGGCGATGTCGTCGTTGCGGCTCAGGGGGTGCCTGGGATCGGCACACTCGCGCGGCCCGACGGCATACGTCGTATCGATGAAGTAGCACCACGGGCCGAACAGTTTCTGGATGCCCGGCAGGTTCTGCGGCCGCATCGCCAACTCGACCTGCTTCGGGGCGCAGACCATGAAGGCCCTGCCGCCCAGCCATCGCCCGCCCCGGACCAGCGAGCCGTCGGGATTCTTCTCGATCAGATCGGGATTCCAGCTCTTGGCGTCGCGGTACATGTCCTGGTAGTTGTCGTGCAGGGCGGCGACGTAACCGAGGGCTTGGATCCGCCGGATCGCGCCGGCCAGGGCCTCGTTTCCGCCGCACTCGGCATTGGCCGGCAGGGCGTCGGGATGACGGCAGTCGTATCCGCCTTCGGTCCAGCCGCCCAGGATGAACAGGCAGCGAGAAATGCCGATGTCGTTGTGAAGGTGTTCGGCGATGCGGGCCGCCTCCTCGAACGTCCAGTGGATGCGGACCTGCTCCACCTGGTTGCTCTCTTCGTTCATTCTCCGCGCCAGGCACGTCCAGAGCTTGACGTTCGCCGCGCCCACGAGCAACTCCTCGTGCGGGTTGCGGCCGATCTTTTCGCGCAACGTCACCGCCAGCCCCTTCTGCTCGGCCAGTCGCCGATAGCCGGCGGCCACCGCATTCCAGTCTCCACGGCCCAACGGCGTGAGACGAATCGACCGGGCCGAACGCCGCAGGCTCAGCGTGCTCGTGATCCGCTGCCGGTGCGATGTTTTCGGGATGAAGGCGCTTTCGATCTCGGGCCAAACGTACGCATCGTCCCAGCTTACGATCATGGCGGCGCCGCTCTTGAGAATCCCCAGCATGTTCATGTGGCAGCCTTCGTATTCCGACGTGCCGAAGGAGTGCTGGAAGGCCACGCCGCTGTCCGCCGGAATCAGCAGTCCCTCGCGCGACGGCACGATGATGCTGCCATGTTCCTGATCGGCGACCGCCAGCGCGTCCCCGAGGACGCGAACGTCGCCGAGATCCTTGCCCTCGTAGCGGAGGACCAGCGAGCGGCCGTCATCGACCAACTCGAAGACGATCGCGGCGTCGCCTGGTTTGAGCACGCGCACCGAGCGGGCCGAGGCCTCGATCCGCCGGGTGTCGCCTTCGAGCCCCCGCCCCGATCCCAGGCCGGCCGTCCCGAGCGTCGGCCAGCGGACGCCCGAACGCTCGTCCACCAGCGACCAGTTTCCCGTCTTCTCATCGATATCGACGCGCATCGAGGGACTGACCAACTGTACCGCTTGGTTGCGATTAGCGCCCTTTTCCTGCGACCACGCGGAACCGGCCGCGAGGAGGCCGGCGGTCAAAAAAACGATATGCGCGAACCAGATGGGATCCTTGCGGCGGGTCATGGCTTTTCTCCAATAAACAGGGCGAACAATCGGCCGAAGGGGACAGTCCCCCGTGAACGGTTACGATGCCACCAATGCCTGTTTGCCCGGCAGGGGCTATCGTCAAACGTCATTGTGCGCCATGACAAGGCGGCTGGCAATCACCGCGGTAGCGCAGGCATCTTGCCTGTGTCAAATTCCACAGGCTGAAAGCCCGTGCTACGGGCTTGCCATCTCTTTGCACCGCCGTGAAAGGCCATTTATAATGCCGGCTGTTCGTGCGCTGCGCAACGCGGCTGTGAGTTTTTGTAGGGTGGGACGAAGAATGAGTCCCACCACACAATTGGTGGGACTCGTGAACCTCGTCCCACCCTACATCTGCACAACGCGCGCTGTTGGCCAAGAAAGGGGAACCGCCATGAAGGTCCGGACGCAGATCCTCGTGTTGATAGCCGTCCTGAGCGCAGCCGCCGCATCGAGTGCGGCCCGGGCTGAGGTCCGAGCGTGGGAAGGCGCCATTACCATCCCCACCTACCCGTGGGAAGACGACGTCAACCCCAAGTTCTGGGCACTGGAGCGCGGGGCAACGCTCTCGACCACGGTCGAAACCTCGATCATCTATCCCTACGTGATGCAGGATCACCTCTCGCGCACCAAGGTGGATCGCACCTATAAGGCCCTCTTCCTGGAAAACGAGTATCTGCGCGTCACCTGCCTGCCGGAACTGGGCGGACGCCTGTACTCGGTGCTCGACAAGACGCAGGGCCGGGAAATGTTCCACCTCAACCGCGTGATCAAGCCGGGGATGATCGCCTTGCGCGGGGCATTCATCAGCGGCGGCGTGGAGTGGAACGCCGGCCCGCACGGGCACACGGTCACCGTCGTCGCGCCGGTCGATGCCCTGGCGGGCCGCGACCCGGACGGCTCGGCCTGGCTGGAGATCGGCAACCAGGAGCAGATCTTCCGCACGCGCTGGACGGTGCGCGTGACGTTGCACCCGGGCCGGGCGCAGCTCGACGAACGCATTTGTCTGGCGAACCCGACCGACAGCCCCCAGCCGTATTACTTCTGGAATTGCACGGCCTTTCCCAACCGCCCCGGCACGCGCTTCATCTACCCGATGAGCCTGGGCACCGACCATTTCGCCCGGCAGTTCTTCCACTGGCCGATCCACGAGGGGCGCGACCTGTCGTGGCTGAAGAACTATGCGACTCCCAGTTCGGTCTTCGCCGTCGCTTGCGCCTACGATTTCTTCGGCGCGTACGATGTCGATGCCGACCGCGGCATTGTGCAAGTGGCCGACCATCACGAGCTCAGCGGGAAGAAAGCCTGGACGTGGGGCGAGTGCGACTCCGGCAAGGTCGCCCAGAAGAACCTCACCGACGAGGATGGGCCGTACGTCGAGGTGCAAAGCGGGCCGCTGCCCACGCAGTCCGACTACGGCATGTTAGGCCCGCACAACCAGGTGGCCTGGCAGGAGTGGTGGGCTCCGCTGCACGGGCTGGGCGACGGCTTCGAATACGCCACGCGCGACCTGGCGGCGCAGACCGCACGGCGCGGCGGACGACTGGAAGTGCGGCTGCTGGCCACGGCGCGGTTCCCGCAGGCCGTCTGCCTCCTGGCGCAAGCGGGCCGCCCCTTGCTCCGCAAGGAGTTGGATCTGTCGCCCGCGGCGGCGGCCCTGCTCACCTGCGCCGAAGAGCCGCAGAAGCCCATCGAGGTGACCGTGACCAGTGAAGCGGGCCAGGTGCTGGCCGCGTTCACCACGCCGCTGCCGATCCCCGCCGTGGCCCCGCCCGATCCGGCCCGCTTCCGGCACAAGCCCGATGAGCAACTGACGGTCGAAGAATTGTACTTCATGGGGCGGAAGTTCGATCGGGCCACCGACCGGCCCAAAGCGCGGGAGTATTATGCCAAGGCGCTGGCCCGCGATCCGGGGCACGTGGCCGCGCTCCGCGCGCTGGCCGTGCTGGACTTCAAAGCCGGGTTGTACGCGGCGGCCATCGAAAGGCTCAATAAGGCGCTCGAGCGCGACGGCGACGACGGCCTGTGCTGGTTCTGCCTGGGCGCCTGCCGCCTGCGACAAGGCAATTTCCCGGAAGCCCTGCGCTGCGGCTGCCGGGCCGCACGCTATCCGGGCAGCGCCGCGATGGGGCACGATCTGGCCGGCCGCGCGGCAATGCGCTTGGGCGACAAGGCCGGCGCCGTTGCGGCCTTCGAGAAGGCCGTGCGCTCCGGGAGCGAGGATTCGGCCGCGATCGAGCACTTGATGCTGGCCTTGCACGCCGCCGGCCGCAGCGGCGAGGCGCGCCGCCTGGCCCAACGGCGGGTTGCCGAGAATCCCACGGCCCTGATCCCGCGGGCGCTGCTCGGCTTGGACAGCGACGCCGCGCTGGCCAGGTTCGCCCGCGAGGCGCAAGCCTTCGTCGGGGAGCGCGAGTTCGAGTTGCTCGATACGAGCCTGGTGTTCGCCGAGCTGGGATTGGTCGAGGAGGCACGGCGGCTGGTCGAGGCGACGTGCGTCGCCGCGTCGCCGCCGGCCAAGCGGGGCTTCCTGCCGCTCTATTATCTGGCGTGGTACGCCTCGCGCGGCGGCGATGCGGCAGCCGCACGACGCTGGCTGGCGGCGGCGGCCGACGCGAGCAAGGAGGGCGTTTTCGCCTCGCGGCCCGAAGAAATCGACATTCTTCAGTACGCGCTCCGCGAGAATCCGGGCGATGCGCAGGCGCACTTGCAGCTCGGTTGTCTGCTGGCCGGTCTGGGCCGCGTCGACGAGGCGGTTCCCGCCTGGCAGAAGGCCGCCGAACTGAATGCGAAGTCGAGCATCGCCTGGCGCAATCTCGCGCTGGCAGCCGCCGCAAAGAACGACCGGCCCAAGGCCGAAGCATTTTACCACAACGCCATCACCGCCCGGCCCGGCGACCAGACCCTGTACCGCGATCTGGCGCAATTGCTGCTGGCGGCCGACCGTCGGCCGGAGGCGATTCGGCTCTTGGAAACGATGCCGGCGGCGGGTGCCCGGCGGGCCGAGATCACCGTGATGCTGGCCCAGGCCTACCTCGACCAGCAGCGCTACGACGACTGCGTGAAGCTGCTGGCGGCAACGCCCTACTTCGTGAACTGGGAGGGGCAGAACATCACCTGGCAACTGTTCAACCGGGCGCACGTCGAGCGCGGCCGCCAGCGCCTCCAGCGGGGCGACGCACAAGGCGCCTTGGCCGACTTCGAGGCGGCCCTGACCTATCCCGCCAACCTCAACGTGGGCCGATCGAACAAGCCGCACGAGGCCGCCGCCCAGTACTGCCGCGGCGCGGCCCTGGCCGCCCTGGGTCGCCACGACGAAGCCCGCGCGGCCTGGCAAGCCGGCGCCGCCGGGACCGAGGCGCCCGGCTGGCAAGACGAGTACCGGCAGAAGTGCCGCGAGGCGCTTGCCAACGTCAAGCTATAATAGAAACAGCCCAAGGGAGAGTGGAAAGAGGGACAGGTGCGCTTCTTGACGGCAACGCCCTACTTCGTGAACTGGGCGGGGCAGAACAAGGCAGCAGGCACATTTCGAGGCTGTGAGTTATTCCGCCTCGCGCGAGATTAGCACAAGATGTAATCGGTCGACGGGCACCGTGCGCAGCATGGTCGGCGAGCCTCACCGCTTGGCTAGAAAAGTTGGTGGGGCTTACGGTTACCACAGCTATTTCTTCGCCCCGCCGG
>JBEKZQ010000116.1:0-14810 GCA_049509675.1 Thermoguttaceae bacterium
CGGCTGCACGCTCTTCTACCTCGACAGCTTCGGGGCCGACCTGGAACACGTCAAGCTGATGCGGTTCCTGCGCGCGCGGATGGGCCGCAAGATCCTGACCTTCACCGAGCACCAGTGCGACGCCATCTTGCCGTACTCGGGTGGCTACTCGGAAACGACCGCGCGGGCCGCCGGCCCGGAATATCAGGTCTGGTCGGGCGTGGAAAACTGGCGGATCTACCAGTGGCTGGCGCCCGGCGCGCAGCTCGTCTCTCGGCTGTACCAGGTCGAGGGCCAGATGCCCAAGGACTTCGAGCCGGTGGACGAGTTCTTCTACCGCCACGGGATCACGCCGCTGGTGCCCGTCTCCGACTTCGCGCGGCTGGCGCAGATTGGCGCAATCCAGGCCAAGCACCTCCCGCCGCCAGCCGGCCGCGCCACGGAGAAGGACGAGAAGGTCGACAGTAGGTCCCGTCTGCCGGACGGGACTGATCGACGAGGCACCCAGGCGGAGAAAGGCGAGAGAAGTGAGAAAGGTGAGAAGGGCGCCAAGGGCGCGAAGGGCGAGAGCGACCTGGCCAAGCTCGCCGCCACCTGGAAGACCCGCGCGGACTGGACGGCCCGGGGCGCCACTATCCGGCAAGGCATTCTCCAAGCCGCCGGGTTGGTGCCGCTGCCGGTCAAGAGTCCCCTGCGGCCCAGGGTCCACAGCCTGCGTCAGCACCCCGGCTACAGCGTGGCCAACGTGGCCTTCGAGTCCGTGCCGGGCTTCTTCGTCACCGGCAACCTCTATCGCCCGCTGGAGCAGGAAAAAGGGGACAGTCCCCATTTGTGCGACGACCATGCAAGCATGGTGCCCGCCTCCGGGCCGTGCCGGCAAATGGGGACAGTCCCCTTTTTCTGCCCCGACGATGGTTCCGCGCCCTGGATCACGATCACGGTGGCGGACAGCGGACCAGGCATTCCTCAGAATCTTGGCGATCAGATCTTTGCTCCCTACGTGAGTACGAAGGACACCGGCCTCGGCCTGGGCCTGGCCATTTGCCGGCAGATCGTGCAGTTGCACGGCGGCCAAATCACCGCCCATAACGCCCCCGAAGGCGGCGCGCTGTTTACCGTCCGACTTCCAAGATTGCCTTGAGGGAGGGAATACGGTGCCTACCCTGCTGATCGTTGACGACGAGCCGAACGTTTGCTATTCGCTCTCCAGGGCGTTGGAATCCACCAGTCTCAAGGTCTCCACCGTCGGCACCGCCCGGGAAGGCTTGGAGAGTATCCGGCAGGACGCGCCGGACGCCGTGATCCTCGACGTGCGGTTGCCCGACATGTTGGGCCTGGATGCCTATGCGCTGATTCGACAGATCGACGCACGGCTGCCGGTGATCGTAATCACCGCGCACGGGAGCACGGAAACCGCCATTGAAGCGATGAAGCTCGGCGCCTTCGACTACCTCCTCAAGCCCTTGGACCTCGATCAGCTTAGCGACGTCGTCGCCCGCGCAATCCACCTCAGTCGCATCAGCCGCATCCCGGCGATGTACGACGAGCGGCAGGAGTCCCACGTGGAAGGCGATCAATTGGTGGGCTCCTCTGCTACCATGCAAGAACTTTACAAGTCGATCGGACGGATTGCGCCGCAGGACGTGACCGTGCTGATCCTGGGGGAAAGCGGCACCGGCAAGGAACTGGCGGCGCGGGCGATCTACCAGCATAGCCGTCGCAGCCAGGCCCCGTTCCTGGCGATCAACTGCGCGGCCATCCCGGAATCGCTGCTGGAAAGTGAACTGTTCGGCCACGAGCGGGGCGCTTTTACCGGCGCCGAGCGGCGGCGCATCGGCAAATTCGAGCAGGCCCACGGAGGAACCGTTTTCATGGACGAGGTGGGCGACATGGCTGCCGGCACGCAGGCGAAGCTGCTGCGGCTGTTGCAGGAGAAGCAATTCGAGCGGGTCGGCGGCAACACGACGATCGAGAGCGATATCCGCATCATTGCCGCCACCAATCAAGACCTGGAGTCGTTGGCCGCCGCCGGCCGCTTCCGCCAAGACCTCTTCTACCGCCTGAACGTACTGACGATTCGCATCCCCCCTTTACGCGAGCGGATCGACGACATCCCCTTGCTGCTGAAATACTTCCTGGGCCACATGAACCGCGAACTGGACCGGCATGTCCGCAGCGTGTCGCCGCAGGCGATGCAGCTTCTCAGGCAGCACGCCTGGCCGGGCAATGTGCGTGAGTTGCAGAGCGCCGTCAAGTATGCCTTGGTGCATACCGCGGGCGACATGCTGACCCCTGAATGCCTTCCTCCCCATCTTCAGGAAGAGTCCTCGCGAGTGGAAGTACTGGCCGCCGAAGAGTCTGCCGAGCTGGCCGTCGCACGCTTGGTGCAGGAGACTCTGGCGCAGAAACGTGGAAATATCTACTACGAAATTCAAGCGGCCGTGGATCGGGTCGTGCTGCGCGAAGTACTGGAGCACGTCAAGGGAAACCAGGTGGAAGCGGCGGACCTGCTGGGCATTTCTCGCACCACGTTGCGGTCCAAGCTCCGCTCCCTCGGCCTGGTCGTTGAGAAGCAGGTCAACGAGGCTGCGGATTGATGGGGGTTGACGTCGCGAGAAGGATGTCGATAATCGTACTTAGGTTTTGGTATCCCTCTTTCTTGTTGATCTTCTGCGGAGAACACAGCGATGCGATCTTCCCATCTGCGACGGGTCAGGTTCGAACAACTTGAGAATCGGCAAATGCTCTCCGGTTCGCCTTGGGCAGTGGCGCCGCCAGCCATGCTCGATCCGAGCACTACGGTGGTGCAAGCCGTGCATTATCCCGTGCTCACCGGCCAACCCTTCGTCGGTACTCTGAAGTCCAAGCACCTCGGCACCCAGCAAATCACCGTGTCGATCACCACCCAGAACGGCGCGGTGTTCAGCGGCGAGGTCGTTAGCACGGCGCCGTCGGCGGGAGGCATTGATTACAACATCAGCGGGAAGATCCTTGCACACAACAGGGTCAAACTGGTTCTGACGCCGGCCACGCCGACAACGGTGACCAAGGCCGTCGTGACCGGCAAGCTCAAGATCACGGCGGAGACGATCACGGTCAACGGCCAATACCGCGCATTTGCCGGCGCCAAGGTGATCGACCACGGCAGATTCCACATTGCCCGCTGAGCGGATGTGCAGGCAATAGTGTCTTTGGAGGGCTACTAGGCCCACTAAGCGTCGCCCAACTTTGCCGGTCGCCCGCCCATGAGCTTGACTTCCCTGAGTTGCCCATGCAAACTCATGGCAGCGCCGTTAGCCCGAATTATTCATGTAATGGGTGGGTCAAGGTCGCGCGACATTATGGTGGGGCTCGCAAACCGACGAAACTCTGCTCCGCACCCGGTAAACGAATCAGACCGGCGGCAAGCGACCGAAGCCCCACCAGTACAGCGGTTTGCTCGACCCACCCTGCATTTTCGTGAATAATCCGGGTTAGGGGCCGCTGACCCGCGAAACAATTGCTGTCATGAACAAGTGCATGATAAACGTCCATGCTCACAACGACTGACGTCTTGATCATTTTGGCCTCGATGCTGCTTGTCGTCAGCGTCGGGGTCTTTGCCGGGCGAAAAAAGGCCGACACGGCCCACGGCTACTTCCTGGGCGGCAACAAAATGCCCTGGTGGCTGATTGGCACGGCGTTCGTCGCCACCGGCATTTCCAGCGAGCAGATGATCGGCACGGTCGGCGCCGCCTATCAGCACGGCATGGGAATCGCCAACTGGGAATGGTTTGGGCTGCCTTGCTACTCGCTGGTGCTGACCTTGTTCATTCCGATCTATCTGAAGAACAAGGTGGCCACCGTGCCGGGGTTTCTGGCCGACCGTTTTGGGCCGGCCTGCGGCACGATCTACTCGTGCATGCTGCTGATTTTCTACGTGTGCATTTATACGGTGACCGTGCTCTATGCGGGCAGCCTGGCGTTTTCCCAAGTCACCGGCTGGAATTTCTATTTTGTTCTGGCGTTGATCGTGGTGGGAGTAGGGGCGTATTCGATCCACGGCGGGCTGACTTCGGTGATGTGGGCCGACCTGTTCCAGTGCATCTTGTTGATGGCCGGCGGCATCACGCTGTTCTTTGCCGCCTTGGGCCATATCCCGGGCGGCTGGAGCGCCCTGGTCGCCAGCAGCCCCGAGCGCATGCACCTCTATCAACCGCCCGGACACGAAATGGCGCCGTTCCTGGGAATGCTCGTGGCCACCTTCGGCGCCTTCACCTTCTACCAGGTGGGCAACCAGGCGATGATCCAACGGATGCTCTCCGCCCGCAGCACGTGGGACGCCCTGATGGGCCTGGTGCTGGCCCAGTTCATCAACTTTCTGCGGCCCCTGGTGACCTGTTTCCTCGGCCTGGTGGTGTACCATTGGATTTACGTGATGCATCAAACCGCGCCGCTGGAAAAAGCCGACCTGGCCTTCACGTTCGCCCTGGGCCGCTTTGCGCCTGCCTGGGGCGTGCGCGGCATCGTGGTGGCCGGGCTGATCGCCGCCGTCATGGCCGCGCTGAGCGCGCAGGTCAACTCGGCCTCCACCCTCTTTTCCACCGACCTCTACAAGAAACTCATTCGCACGTCGGCCGGCGATCGTGAAATGGTCCGCGTCGGGCGCATCGCCTCCTTCACCGTGCTGTTGTTGGCCGCCGTCCTCTCGCCGGTCGTCGGCTATTTCGGCATCTTCAAGTTCTTCCAGTTCACTCTGACGGCCATCGCCATCCCTTTCATGGCGACCGTCCTGATGGGCATTCTCTGGAAGCGGGTCAACTACCCCGCCGCGCTGTTCGGCCTGGTCGGCGGCGTGCTCATTACGGCGGCCCTGTTGGGAATTTTCAGCGGTCGCTTTGGGCACATTCCCGAACTGCACTTCTTCTATATCGGCGGCATCGCCGAGGCGATCATTATGCTCGGCATTGCCGCGGTCAGCTTGCTGACCGCCCCGCCCGACTATGAGCGCATTGCCCCGTACGTGTGGCGTCCGCAGCTTCTGCGGGCCTATGACGAAGGCGCGGGCCGGCCGTGGTATCAGCAACTGAAGCTTTGGTGCGGCATTGTGGCCGTCATCTGGTTCGGCATATATTGGTGGTTCTGGTAGCAGGAGACAAACGCGATGAACGTACTATTCGTGGGCGCCCATCCGGACGATATCGAGAACTTTTGCGGGGGCACGGCCGCCCTGTACGCCGAGCGCGGCGACAAGGTGTTTTTCTGCGTGGCCACCAACGGCAACGTCGGCTCTTCCACGCTGCCGAAGGACGAAATTGCCGCCATCCGCCATCAGGAAGCGGCCAACGCCGCCAAGCTCATCGGGGCAGAGTTGATCTGGCTCGGTTTCGACGACGAGTTCCTGTTGGATTCGGTCCAGACGCGCCACGCCTTCATCGAGGCCTTCCGCATTGCCCGCCCCGACGTGATCTTCTGCCACTGGCGCGAGGACTACAATCCCGATCATTCCATCTCCGGAATGATCGTCGACGAATGCGCCCACATGGGCACGGTCCCGAATATCAAGACCGCCAGCCCGCCGACCGACAAGATTCCGCACGTGTACTTCATGGACACGCCGGCGGGCATCAACTTCGTGCCGGAGATTTACGTCGACATCAGCCGGACCTTTGCCACCAAGGTGAAAATGGTGGATTGCCACGTGAGCCAAGGGCAGTGGATGATGGACGTCTTCGGTTACGATCTGAGTGCGTTTCTGGAGATTCCGGCCAAGTTTCGCGGGTTGCAGGCAAGCTGTCCGATGGCCGAGGCCTTTCGTCCCTCGTACCGCTGGGGCCGCACGTTCCGCCAACACTACTTACCTTAACCAGTACTCCAGGAACGCAAGCTCCTGTTCAAGGGCCTCGGGCGTGGGCACGTGGGTGGGGCGAGAGGTCAGCGCCACCCGCTGCTTGCAGCCGAGCAACTCGTTGACGGCGACCAGGTGATTCAGCGCCAGCCAACGTACCGGCGGGTCTTCCGAGCCGCCCGAGACCAGGACCGGCCGCGGGGCCATCAGGGCGTGCAGATCGACCAGGTCTTCGCCGGCCTCGATCATCTCCTTGTACAGCCCGGTGCGCGGATTGGCGGCCGATGGCACCCCCGGCTTGCGCTGGGTCTTCGGGTCGTAGCCCAGATACCAGGGCTCCCAGTAATTCACGTTGGGCCTTTGCTCATCAAACACGATGCCCGGGTCCGACCAGACGGCACAGGCGAACTTCTCGTACAGGCACGAGGCGAACATCGCCCACTTGCCGCCGTAGGACAGCCCGATGATGCCGATCCGGGCCGGATCGACCTCCGGCATCCGGGCCAAGGCCGTGTGGCAATTGGCCGCGGCATAGGCCAGGAGCGTGAGCGGCTGACGCCGCTGCCGGGCCCCAGCCTCGATGAGCAGGGCTCGCGTGTCGAGCCCGATCTTCTCGACGGAGCCCGGCGTACCGACCGAGAGCGTTACGAAACCGCGGCGGACGAGCTGCAGGCCGTAATCGTGGGTGCCTTGGCCTTTGGCCCCGCGGCCGATGCTGGTCAGCGGTTCGTAGAACGGCACGAGCACGGCAGGGAACGGGCCGCGGCCGGCCGGCACCAGCAGGTAGCCGTCGATCAGCCCGCCCTCCGGCGAAATCTGCATGTACACGTGGTGCTGCCGGTAGCCATCGCGATCGACCGACTCCAGGCGTTTCAGCAGCGGTCGCTCGACCAGCGGCGGCCAGGGGCCGAGCCGGCCCTTCCATGCGGCCAGGATCTCCTGCCGCCGCCGTGCCCAGTCCGCAGCCGACTTGACCCGCGTGCCGTCGGCAAACGCCAACGGAGAACGGTAGTTGCCCAGCTTGCCCGCATACTCGCCAGGCGGCTGGAAATACTTTGCCAGTTTCCGACCAAGGGCCTCACGCCGGGGCAACCCATCGGCCCCGTCGCCGTTGGCCGTATCGACGAGGCTGCCGAGCAGAAGCAGCATCAGCCATGCGCAGCCGCAGAGATTCAGAACACCTTTCATGCCCGTCCCTCGCCACCATCAGCCCGAATGTAGTAGGCACCGGGCACCATGCGGCGAACCGTAGGTTCGCAGCATGGTCGGTGTGCCGTAACCGGCAAACGGCACACGGCGTGTGCCTGCTACAATTGCGGTAACTTAGTCATGGGCGCGTCCTCAGTGCCCGGCGGACGGTGGGCGGGTAGGGAACGTCGGCGCCCTTGGCCACGGCCCAGAGGATGCGATTCAACTGGTCCTCCGGCGCGCGGTCGTAGTCGTCGAAGTCCATTTGCGCCGAGATCTTCGCGCCGAAGGCGTTGGGCTTGTTGACGGCCTTCAGGTCCACCTTTGGCTGCAGCGGATGATAAACGACCGCTTCCGGCCGGTTCTGGAAACAGGCGAACATGGGCATCGCGGCCGCATCGTACTGCGTCATCGGCGGCAGGCCGAGAATGAGCTCGATCGTCCGCACCATGCTCACCTGGGTGTAAAACGTGCTGTCGACTTCGCCGCGACGCACCCAGGGACTGACGACCAGCGCCACCGTGCGGTGGCAGTCCACGTGATCCGGGCCGTTCTGCGGGTCGTCCTCGACGACAAAGATGGCCATCTCTTTCCAGAACCGGCTGCGGCTGGCTGCCTCGACGATCTTGGCCAACGCCAGGTCGTTGCTGCCCACGCAGGCGTCGGGCGTGAAGGCGCCGGGCGCGGTGCCGAAGGTGTGGTTCTCTCCCAGCGACATGACGGCAAACCGCGGCAGCATCCCGCGCGTTTCTGCCGCGTGCAGATCGGCAATCCAGCCGTCGGCGCGCTCCGTATCGCGCTTGCCCGACCAGGTGCCGCGGTTCGCAGCGGGCACGCGCCCGGCCCCTTCACCATAGCACTTGAAGCTCAGGCCGTGGCGCCGGCAATGGTCCCAGAGGTAGCCCGCCGCCGGCACGCGCAGTTCATCGTTGCCCGGCAGCTTGCCGTGCTGCGAGTACGACAGGATCCAGGAGCGCTGCTTGAAGTCGGTCACCATCGCGGCGTCGCACCAATCGTGGCCGTCCACGCTCACCTCGCCGTTGCAATAGAAGTTGTCCAACAGCACGTAGTCGCGGGCGAGCTGATGTTGGTTGGGCGTGACGTTCTCGCCGTACATCACCAACTTCGGGTCGCTATTGCCGGCCGGCCGGCCCTGCGCGTTCGTGAAGTCGCCCAGCACCTGGTCGTAGGTGCGGTTCTCCTTGATGACGTACAACACGTACTTGATCGGGCACTCTGCGCCGACCTGGTCGGGGATGCAACTGTGGCTGGCCACCACGGCCTCCCGCAGCGTGTTCGGCGTGTACGGCGAGTTCTTCGCCGCCTGCACCCAGTAGCGCGCCAGCGCCGCGTCGTCGGGACGCGGGATGAACGCCACCGACCCTTCCAGCAGCCGGCCGGGATGCAGGAACGGCACGCCACGCCCTCGATGCGTCTCGGACGCTTTGCCCGATACGGCGCTGGGCCGCGACTGCACTCCTTTGCCGTTGGCCACCAAGAGCGTTCCGTTGTCGGGAGTCACGGCCAGCGCGGTCGGATACCAGCCGACGGGAATGAACCCGGCGATCCGCGACTCGCGGGGGTCGCGGATATCGACGACCATCACGTTGTTGTTGTCGGCGTTGGCAACGTACAACGTTTTGCCGTCGGGCGACACGGCCACCGCGTCGGGCGTGCTGCCCTCCGGCGAGGCCGGGTAAAGCGACGTGGAGAGGATCTCGCGCGTTTCTTCCGGCAATCGCTTCTCCGGGCTGGCGTCGGATTGGGCCGCCTGCAACGTTCGCGTCTGAATGACGTGGACCGTGTTGTCGCCGGCGCAAACGACAAACAGTCGGCCGTCGGCGGCCAGCGCCATCTCGTTGGGGCGGATGCCGACGCCGATGTCGCGCACCTTGCGGCCCTTCTGCGTGTCGATCACGCTCACGCTGCGGCTGCCCCAGTTGGATACGTACAGGTGCCGCCGGTCGCCGCCGAAAGCGCAGGAGTGCGGGTACATCTCCACGTGGATCGAAGCCTCGCACAACAGCGAATCGGGATCGACAACCCACACCTCGTGGGCGGCCTCGTTGCAGACGTAGAGTTTGCCGCTGGCGGGATGGACGGCGATGCCGGCGAGAAAGACATCTTGGGCCTGCGAGTCCGGCTTTACCGGCTCGCCCGCGGTCAATTCACCCTTCTCGTACTTGAAAACGTGCAGCACTCCCGAGTCGCCGCCGCAGACGAATACCCGCTGCCCGTTGTTGCTGAAGGCCAGGCCGTTGAAGACCTCGGGCAGGGGATAGAAGCGGGTCACACGCCTCTCGGCGAGGCTGAGAACCGCCACGCCCGTGTGGTTGTAACCTCCGCAGGCGGCCAGCAGGAACTTGCCGTCGAGCGAGACGACGAGCCGGAGCGGCAGGTCGCTGCTCATCGGCGACGCGGGGGCGGCAGCGCCCGGCACAAGATTCGCCAGGTTGCTCAAGGGAACGATCTGGCCGCTGGGCGTCATGCCCCAGCCGTTCCACAGCTTGTCATTGGCGTGCCCGGACGCATCGCCCGGCTCCGCGCCCCTGACAACAACGCAACCCATCAGGATCCAACAGGCCACAAGATACCGCAAAGTCGTTTGCATAGGTTCACCTTGCCAGGTCAAGAAGTGCCTCGTGTAACTGTAACCATAGTAGCAGGCACACTCCGTGTGCCGTCCGCTAGCTACGGCACACCGACCATGCTTCGCATGGTGCCCGGTGCCTGCTACATTGAAACGCGACATTGTTTCTTCGCCGATCCCTGCCTGGCCCATTCACACTCCGTTCGGATGCGCTCCCAGCAGCGACGCCCGATCGACGATGGCGCGGGTCTTTTCCAGTCCGGTGCGGGCCACGGTCAGGGCATCCAGCTTCCAATACTGGCGGTTGAACAGTTCCAAGGAGAGCATGCCGGAAAAGCCGATCGTTTGCAAGTTGCGCATCAGGGCGACCAACGGGGCGGAACCGTCGCCCGGGTACACGCGATCGGCATCGCTGAGTTTCTCCCGCGGAGGCTCGGTCGGATAGTCGTTCATGTGCAACACGTGCAAGCTCGCCCCGTTGAACAGGCGCAGGCCGGTGAAATCCGAGCCGCCCTTGTAGATATGAAAGACGTCCAGAAGGCCGCAGGCCTGCGGATGGGCCGCCTCGACGAGCACGAAGGCGATTTCGCCCAGACGGGAGAGGGTTTTCGAGCCGCCCCACAGTTCCAACTCCGGCACCACGCCCGCCGCGCAACCCACTTCCAGCAACTTGCGGTATCGCTGCGCCACGGTCAACAGGTTCAGGGCCGTGTTATAGGCACCGCCCGGCGGCGCCGCCAGACGCCGCCCGCCAATCAACGCCACCATTTCCGCGTCGCGTTTCCACTGTTCCAGCCCGGCGGTACGGCGGGCCGCGTCGTCGTTGATCCAATCGGCAAAGCCAATCGCGCTGGGCACGGTCAGGCCCAGGTCGGCAATGCGTTTCTTCAAGTCGGCGAGCTTTCCGCCGCGCTGGACATATTGCTGAATTTCCGGCACCCAGGGCTCGAAACCCTGATAGCCCGCCTTGGCCGCGATTGCCGCTTCTTCACTCAGCGTGAGCTGCTGCCCTCGGATTGTGGCCGTGTTCAGGCAGTAGCCGAACGGCATCGCCTTACGCCCGGGATTTTCTTGGGTGCCGGCATGGACTGGGCCAGGTCCGCCGGCCACCAAGGCGGCAGTCGCACCGAGGGCCGCTTGGGCAATCATCGTGCGGCGGCTCATGCGGCGGGGATCGGGTCGATTAGTCATGGTGGTCTCCTCGCAAGTTTCAAAGAGAAATGATGCTGGCAGGCGTAGGAGTCAGGAGTTAGGAGTCAGGAATTGGGAGTTAGGAAGTCAGACGCTGGAAGCCGGAAAGCGAGAGCCCGGGGCGCGGAAAGTCCCCCATTCCAACTCCTAACTTCTAACTCCTAACGTCTCCTACCTCCGGCGTCGCAGCCAGGCGATCAGGCCGGCCAACAGTCCCGCGCCCAGCAGGCCCAACGTGCCCGGTTCCGGCACGCCGGCCGCGGTCGCGGGAGCCGCGGCCGAGGGCACGGCCACTGCGGGTGACGAAGCGGTGTCGGCGCCCGTCACGACGCTGCCGCCGCCGGCCCCGAAGTTCAGCACCAGGTTGCCGCCGGCAAACTCGATGCCGCCGCTCTCCACCGCCGACGAGCTGGTGTACTGGAGCATGCCGCCGGCAAGCGTCGTCCCACCCGCATAGCCGCCGGCATGGTTGCCCGTATTGCTCAACACCAACTTTCCGCCGCCGATCTTGGTCAGCCCCCCGCTACCGCCGGCCAGGCCGGCCAGCGTCAGCACGTCGCTGCTGCCGTCCGGGTCGATCGTCGAGGACAGGGAATTCAACGCCACTGGCTGCGCGAGGCCGACCGTACCGGTGGTCTTCAGCGTGGCCCCGTTGATCGTCACTCCGCCGGCGCCCAAGCTGCTCGAATTGCCGATCGCCAGGATGCCGGCGCTGATCGTCGTGCCACCCTGGTAACTGTTGGGAGTGGCATTCAGGTTGAGCAGGCCGGTCCCATTCTTGACTAATCCGCCCGGACCGCTGATCGCGCCGCTGACGCCCAGCGAGCCGCTGGTGACGGTCACGTTGGCCTGGCTGTCGAGCGACACGGGGGCGGTGATGCCCTGCGCGCCGGCGCTAGTGACCGTTGCCCGGCCCGTCGCCGTGTTGCTCAGGTGCAGCGTGCCCGCGCCGGTCAACGTGTAGGGACCACTGCTCAAGCTCAGGGCGCTGAGTTGCGGGCTGAGGTCCAGGGTGACGGTCTGGCTGCCGGCGGCGCCGAAGGTCGCCGTATCGGTGGCGCTGAGGGTGGGGCCGTCCTTGCCCGGCACGCCGCCCAGGGCCGTCCACTTGGAGAAGTCGCTCCAATTGCCGCCAGCGGCGTTCCACACGCCCTGGCCGGTATATACGTAGCCCTGCACCGCCTGGCTCTGGGGAACGCTCGCATCCGAGGGGTTGTCATTGTTGGTGATGCTCAGCGTGGCGCTGCGACTGCCGGCAGCCGTGGTAACCCAGCCCAGACTCAAGGCCGCGGTGCCGCCGCTGGCGGAGAGCGACCCGCTGACCGCGGGGCTGAAGTTCAAGGTGCTCCCGGTGGAGCTGGCCGTGAAGGAGCCGGGGTCCGCGCCGCTGTTGGTCACCGTCGTGACGCCGGGCATGCCCGAGGCGCCGACGTGCATGTTCAGGGTCACCGTGCCGGTGGAGAGGGTCAGCGCGGAATGGTTCTGCGGGCCGACAGCCAAGGCCACCTGGAGATCTTCCTCGGTGCCGTAGGAATTGCTGATCAACGACAGCCCGTAAGTCTGGCCGCCGACCGTGACGGAGGTGTTCGCCAGCACGAAACTGCCGGTGTTCAGACCACCGTTGGCGTCGGTGATCAAGGGGTAGTAGCCGCCCGGCGCAAGCGACCCGACGCCGGTGATCCTGATGGTGTTCGTGCCCGAGATGGAGACGGGCAACGACGTGCCGTAGGCGTCGTTGACGGCCAACTGGTCGTTTGCGTAGGAACCGTTGCCGACGTCGAAGGCCAGGGTGGCGTTATTGAGCGTCAACGCGCAACCGGAAGGCGCGTAGGCGCCGTTCACTGCGAAGGTGCCCATGGCGCCGTCGCCGGACATGTCGAAGACGCCGCCGGGATTGACGGTCAAGGAGGCGGCATAGTTGCCGGCAACGATCGTGCCGCCGGTGGCCGGATGCGGCGCGAAGATCGCCCCGCTGCCGATGGTGATGGCCGTATCGCCCAGTCCGGCCATCGGGCCCAGGACCAGTTTGCCGCCGTTGATGCTCGTGCCGCCGGCGTAGCCGTGGATGACGTTGGACGTAAGGGTGCCGCTGCCGCTCTTCGACAGGCCTGCGCTGAAACCGCTCAAGACGGCGTTGACTGTGACCGGCGAATTGTTGACGACCGCGTACGAGGCGGCGGCCAGGGTGCCGTTCTGGATGGTGCCGGCAGAGATGGTTACAGCGCCCACCGACTGGTAGCTGCCGCCCAGGTCGAGCAGCCCGGCGTTGACGGCCAGGGGAGCGCTGGGGTCGCCGAGGGTGCCCAGCCAATTGAGCTGGAGCACGCCGCTGGCGAGCGTCGTGCCGGCGAGGTAGTTGTTGAAGGCGGTCAAGATCAGCGTGCCGCTGCCGGTCTTGGTGAAGGACATGTTGGCTTCGTTCGCGCCGCTGCCGCCCAACATGGCGTTGAAGGTGGCAGAACCGCTGGAGACGTTCATCGTCAGCGCGCTGGTCGTCGTGCTGCCGCCGGCAATGCGATTGTTCGTGCCGTTGCCGGCAACGGTTACCTGGGCGGCAGTGACAGTCAGGCTCTGGCCGTTGAGTTCCAGCGCGCCGCTGGTATTGGCCACGGCGTCGCCCAGGATGATCGGCGGGTTGGCCGGCAGGGCATTGGCCGAGCCCAGAACGATTGCCCCGTTGAGGATCGTGGTGGGACCGCTGTAGACGTTGTTGCCGCTCAGCGTGAGCGCGCCGGTGCCGGCCTTGGTCAACGAGCCGCCCGGCGCGGCGGCGTCGCTCAGGGAGCCGCTGTAGGTCGCGTCCTGGTTGTTGCCGCCCACGGCAAGCGCCACGGGGTGCAAGTCCAACGTGCTCAGAGCCAGGTTGCCGCTGCCGCTCAAGGCGGTCAGCGCCACCGAGGTGACGCCGTTGCCGAAGAGGATGCCGTTGTTGGCGTTGACGATAAAGGCGCTGGCCGAGGGAACCGCGCCGGTGGCGGCCAGTTCGATCGCGCCGCCGCTGATGTTGGTAGGCACCCAGTAGTTGCTGGCGCCGGTGAGCGCCCAGGTGCCGCCGGTAACGTTCACGGCATTGGACAACGGGGTGTCGCCGCCATCCGCCCCGGTGAACAGGATATTCCCGATCGTGTTGCCGGTCGCGGAGCCACTGAGCGTGAGATTGTTGTTCCAAGTCAGATGGCCGAGGTTCAGCGTTGCAATCGCCACGTTGGCGGTGCTGGCGTTCAGCGTCAGCGAATTGCCTCCGCCGGTCACGGTTCCGATGGCCAGGCTGTAGCCGTGGCCGCCGCTGACGTTCAAGACAGAAAGAATGTTTCCGGTCACGCTGTTCAAGCCAAGGGTATTGCCGGTTCCGGTGGAGACGTTATCCACGGAAATGTTCAGGGCGTTCCAGCCGCCGAGAGCGACATTGGGGGTGGCGAACGTGGCGCTGGTGTCATTGCGGAGGTTCAACGTCTCGCCGGTGAATTGATCGGGGAAGTTGAGCGGTCCGGCGCCGCTGGACGCGGGGCCATGCAATTCGAGGACGGACCCGCCGGGGGCGGTGATGCCGCCGGAGAACCCGCTGTTATCGCCGGAAAGGGTGAGCGGGCCGCTGCCGTAGCCATAGTTGCCCACGACCGTCAGCGGCGCGGTCCCGGTGATGTTGCCGGCGATGACCGGCTGCGCGTTATAGGTCCAAATCTGGCTGGCAGCGGTCACGTTGATCGGGCGCGAGGCGCCGAGCGTGATCAACGTGGCAAGGTTCGGATCGGTGGCCAATCGCAGTGCGCCGCCGTTGAGAGTGATCCCGTTGCCGGCTGCACCGAGATTGGCGTCGGAATTCTGGACGGCGAGCACACCGCCCGGATTGATGGTGATGCCGCCGGAGAAGTTGCCGCCACCGTTGAGGAGCAGCGTGCCGTTGTTGACTGTGGTGCCGCCCGAGTACGAGTTGCTTCCGGAGATCTGCCACAAGCCTGTGCCGTTCTTGACCACGGCGAGGGAGGTGGCGGTGCCGTTGGAGATACTCCCGCTGACGGTGTCAGGCGCCCAACC
>JBEKZQ010000117.1:0-14780 GCA_049509675.1 Thermoguttaceae bacterium
TTGCGAATACTGTTAATAGCTCGGGGGGCTATGTACCCAATTCTTCAACTTCTCCTCCCTGGGGCGCGGGACCGCAACCGAGCAATTGGTCTCCGGTCACACAGGTCGCCAACACGGATCCGGCCTTCTTTAACTTCGACAACTGGACCGGCCTGAATCACCAGCGCAGTCGCGTGACCAACATGGAAATCACCGATGGCGCAAGCAATACATACCTGGTGGGGGAGAAGTATCTCAGTCCCGATTCGTACCTCAGCGGTAAGGACCCCGGCGACGGCGTCTCGATCCTCAGCGGCGCCGACTATGATTTGCACCGCTGGACGACGTATAGCGCCAGTACTCCCACCGCCTACAGCCCCCTCCGCGACCGCCGCGGAGTGACGGCGTACATGATCTTTGGCAGCGCCCATGCGTCGGGTTTCAACATGGCCCTGTGCGATGGCTCGGTCCGCACCATCAATTTCAACATCGATCCGCAACTCCACAGCAATCTCGGCTGTAGGAACGACCGCAACACGATCGATCCCAGCGGGTTCTAAGCTGGACTTTTGCAAACTGCGGTAGGGGGTACGCAAGTGGTCCCCCTCTCCCGGAGGGAGAGGGGAACTTGGACCGGCATAAAGACACTCCTGCTCTCTTGCTCACCTGCTCACCTGCTCACCTGCTCACCTACTCACCTGCTCTCTTGCTCACCTGCTCACCTGTTCCTCTCAGGCTCTCGCCCAACCGCTGCATCCCTTCGGCGGTCGAGATCCGCGGCTGGTAGCTAAGATCCTGCCGGGCGCGGCGGATGTCGAACCAGTGCGATCGGGCCAGTTGCGCAGCAAGGAAGCGGGTCATCACCGGTTCGCCCTTAAGCTGCACCGTGCGATACAGTAGCTCCCAGAGGCGACCAATCGCCCATGCCGCCGCCAGGGGAACCGATCGCTCGACCGGTGGCAAACCGGCCAGGGCCAGAATGTCGTTGATCCATCGCCAGCAATTCACCGGTTCACCCTGGCTGATGAAATAAGCCCGGCCAGCCACCGGCGAACCCGGCCGCAACGCCTCGGCCGCCAGCAGGTGCGCCTCGGCGGCGTTCTCCACGTAGACGTTGTCGACCATGTTCGTGCCGTCGCCCACGCGGCGCAATCGCCCGTGCCGGGCCAGTTCCAGGAGCCGCGGAATGAGATGCCGGTCGCGCGGCCCCCAAATCAGGTGCGGCCGCAATGCGCAACTCACCAGGCCGTCGATGCCGCTGGCCGCCAGCACGTGCCGCTCGGCCAGGGCCTTGCTCTGTGCGTAGTGGGAGAACCAGCGCCGGCAGTAGGGCGCCGATTCGTCGACGCCTTGCTGATCGCTGCCGTCGAACGTGACGCTCGGACTGCTCGTATACACCAGGCGACCGACACCGTGCCGCAGGCAGCCGTCCACCACGTGGCGGGTGCCCCAAAAATTGATCTCACAATATCGATGCCAGGGGCCGCCGATGCCGGCAATGCCCGCCAGGTGGAAAACAACGTCCACGCCGCGACAGGCGGCCATCGTCGCCTCCCGATCGCGGACATCCGCCAACACGGTCTCGACGCCCAGGCGGTCCAAAGACCGGTCGCGGGTGCGACACAGCGCGCGGACGCAATCTCCTCGGGCGAGCAACTGCTCGACCAGGTACAGGCCGAGGAAGCCGCTGCCGCCGGTGACCAATGCGTGCATGGAGTCGAGAGTCTAGAGTCGAGAGTCGAGGGTCGAGAGCTAAGGGTGAGCAATGCGTGCAAAGGTGGCCATTCAATTGATTCCGGGAATGGCAGGCGGCGCCCCAGCGGGCAAGGGCAATTCGGGCGGTTGGTCCGTGTCGGCCGCCTTCGGGGTGGTCGCGCCCTTGGCCGGCTCAGCCTTGGACTTGGCGCCGGACGCCTCCTGTTTTCCGCCAGCCTCTTCGGCCTTGGGCTTCTTTGCGGACGGCGCGGAGGCATCGCTCTTCGCCTGGTGGGCCTCGGCCTTGCCTTTCTCGCCGCCCTTTTCCTGCTGGCCGGCATGGGCTGCGCGCTTGGCCGACTTGTCGGTATTGGGCTCGGCGGCCTTTTGGTCCTCCTTCGCCGCCACGCCCTTATTGGGCTCGGTCTTCGTCACGTTCTTATTGCCTCCGGGCATGAGCAGGGCGATGGTCACGATGACGAACGTGAGCATCAGGCCGCCGCCGACCACGCCCAGGATGATGAGCGTGAGCTTTTGCTGCTGCTCTTTCTTCAGGCCCGTGACATTGCTCTTGCGGCTGGCCGCCCGAATCGGTTCACTTGTGTCAATCTCGAATTGATCGAAATTGAGCCCATGATGACCATGGCCGCCGCCGAGCGACAAGCCTTCCGGCATGTGCGCGGCGGGCGGAGGCGGTGCGGCGGCTTGTGCCGCGGGCAGGATGATCGGCTTGGCCACGGGCGGATGGCCGGCGGCCGCCCGGGCCGGTCCGGCGCCTGCCGTGGCGGCCGGCGGCGACGCCTTGGTCCGCGGCTGCTGGGCTGCGGGCTGCGGCGCGGTCGCCGCGCCGTCGGGAAATAGACCCTTCACGCGGCCGGCAGGAATCCACGGTCCCCCCGTGCCGCGCCGCACCTGGTGTTCCGGCCGAAGCCAACCTCGCGCCACCAACTGCTGCAACTGCGAAACCGAGAGCGGTCCGACCTCTTTGCTCGGAGTCTTGCAAAACCAATCCGCGGCCATAATTCGATGCACTCTCTTCTCGAAGATCCTAAGTCTTTAATGTAACTCCGAGGGGCCGTTCGTGCTAGCAGAAGTCTTTCCGGATGCGATCCGTTTTTCCGCCCAAACGGCCAGCTTTTCGCGGAAAATCTTGACATTGTGCCGGATGTCCACCGGCAGCGCGGGATGAACCAGGAAATCGTCGATGGCCGCACACAGCGGATGGCTCGCGGCCAACTGACGGATCTCTGCCAGCAGGCGGTCGCTCGCAGGCGACGATTCCAGTTCCAAGACGATTACCGGCCTCTGACGGCCGGGCGGCCCGACGCCCACCAACGCGCTGCGAAAGACGGCCGGGTGCTGGTTGAAAATCGCCTCGCAACAGATCGGATACATCGGCCCATCGGGCGTCAGCACCCGGTGCGCCACCCGACCGCAGAACCAGAACCGTCCGGAAGCGTCCAGGTACCCGGTATCGCCCATCCGGTGCCAGACGCCGGCCGCGTCGGGAATCTTCGCCGTTGCATTCGACTCCGGGCGAGTAACATATTCCCAGGTCACCACCGGGCCCTGGACGATGAGCTCACCGATCTGCTCGGCCGGCATCTCTTCAGTTTGGTCCAACGCGCGGATCGGGCCATCGACAATGCGGATCACTTTCCAACGAATGCCGGGGAAATTGCGGCCCACGCACACGCCAGCCCCTTGCCGGGTGGCCTGGGCCGTATCGTGGAGCACCTCGGTGGCGGAAATCGAGGCCACCGGCAGGGCTTCCGTCGCACCGTACGGGGTGTAGACGTCGCCATCCTCGCGGATGCAAGCCTTCATCCGCCCCAGCACGTCGGCCGGCACGGGCGCCCCGGCCGAAAGCACGCGGCCCAATGTGGCCAGCCGCACTCCGCGTTGTTCGCAGTAGCGGCCGACCCGATTCCAGATGGCGGGCGAACCGAAAGCCTGCGTCACGCGCCAATCGGTGATCGCCTCCACGATCTTGGCCGGATCGACCCGGGCGGGCCGCGAGGGATCCATGTCGGGAATGACCGTGGTCACGCCCATGGCGCAGTTGAACAGTCCGAATAGGGGGAAACAAGGCAGGTCGATTTCACCCGGTCGGATGGCGTAGCAGTCGCGGATCTCCTCCACCTGGGCGTTGAAATTGCCGTGCCGGTACAGGACTCCCTTGGGTGGGCCGGTGCTGCCGGTGCTGAAAATGATGGCCGCCGGCTCATCGGCCGCTACGGCGAGCGGTTCGTCGGTGCCACTGGCTTGCCAGTGCTCTGGTCCGTTGCGAAGCTGCTGGAGTGTCATTCCGCCCCAGAACCACCGCCGGCCGACGGTCACGTTTAGCCGGGCCAACGGAAAACGGTGGCGGAGCATGACGCGGACGGCATGGGCCCGTGGCACGGCAACGAACCCCTCGGGCCGGGCCTCGGCCAGACAACGCACCAGACTTCCTCGCCCCATGCCCGGATCGATCAGGATGGCGATTGCCCGGGCCTTGAACAGGGCAAACACCAACGCGATGAAATCGATGCCCGACGGCACCAGCAGCGCCAGCCGGGCGCCGGGCACGACGCCCAAGCCCCTGAGACCCCGGGCGATCCGATTGCTGTCCTGGTCGAGTTGCCGAAAGGTGACCTGACGATAGTGCCGCTTACCATCGCGGCCGTAGCCCAGCGGCTCGGCGATAGCCGTGGCATCGGGCATTTTTCCGGCCATTTCCGTAAGCCGGGCGGCGATGTTCATCAGGCTGCTCCTTTCGGAAACTCATTGTATCGCGATTTCGGCGTTGCTGCCGGGTAGTGGTACAGTTCGGCAGCACCGGCGAGCTGCCCGAATCCGGCGTGATGCATCGCGACGGGATCCGCGGCATCCTGGTCGCGCGAAACCTGAAATTCGACGCGGCGTTGCTCAAGTCGGGCAGGAATGTCATCGAGCTGACCAAACAGGTTCGTACCTGGACCGATGGCGTGCTGTACGACTACCTCCGCCTGGAACTGGAGGAGAAGGGAACTTGCACCGGTAGCGCCCGCGGCGGATAATGCGATTTTCGCCGATGCAAATTGTATCCGGCACACGCCGTGTGCCGACGACAAAATGCGGCACACGGCGTGTGCCTCCTGCATTGGGATCCGGCAACTTATTGTCTAACAGCGCTTTAGCGCGGCCACGACCTTCGAGGGAAAATACCATGCAAACCAATCACGCCAGGTCTGTAGCGGGAGCATTGATCACGATCCTACTTTCGAGTTGGACCGCCCAGTCGGCCCCGCCGGAAAGAAAAGAGCCGGCGCCGCCGAGGTCGGGCGGCGCCTTCGTCTCGCCCGAGGTCCAGGCGGACGGCAAGATCACCTTCCGGCTTCGCGCCCCGAAGGCGGAGAAGGTTGCCGTGATCTGCGAGGGGGTCGGCACGCAGGCGATGGTCAAGGATGCCGGCGGCGTCTGGAGCGTGACGGTTGGGCCGGTCGCTCCCGGCATCTACGATTGTCAGTTCGACGTGGACGGCCTGCGCATCACCGATCCGGCCAGCCCCAATGTCTTCGGCAACCGGCAGGGCTCCCGGGGATACGTCGAAGTGCCCGGGCTGGCGGGGCATCCCAGGCCCGACCAATGGCGCGACGTGCCGCATGGCACGGTCACCATCCACTGGTACGCCTCGCAGGCGACGGGCGCGCGCCGCCGGGTCCACGTCTATGCGCCGCCGGGCTTTTCGCAGGAAACCGCCAAGCGCTATCCGGTGCTTTTCCTGCTGCACGGCTCGGGCGACAACGACTCGCACTGGACGCAACTTGGCCGGGCCAACGTGATCGCCGACAACCTGCTGGCCGATGGGCGGGCCGTGCCCATGCTCATCGTCATGCCCGATGGCCACGTCGCCGATCGCTCCCGCGAGCGGGAAGCGGGCAGCCGCAGTCGCGGGCGGGACCTTTTCGAGAAAGACCTGCTCCAGAGCGTGTTGCCGCTGGTCGAGGCGAATTACCGCGTCCTGGCCGATCCGCAGCACCGCGGGATCGTCGGACTGTCGATGGGCGGCGGCCAGTCGATCGGCGTCGGGCTCGGGCATCTGGGTCAGTTCGCCTGGGTCGGCGCGTTCAGTGCCGCCGTGTCGGGCGATAATCCGGTCCTGGCCACGCTGCGCAGCGACCCCGCCGCCAATGAAAAGCTAAAGCTTCTTTGGATCGCCATCGGCAAGGATGACTTTCTGCTTGCGCGGAACCGCGAGTTCGTCAAGGCGCTGGACGAGTTGAAGATCCGCCACACCTTCCGGGAAACGGAAGGAACGCACGCTTGGGGCGTTTGGCGCGGCTATCTTGCCGAGTTCCTGCCGCTGCTGTTTCGGTAAGAGTCGGCTTTTCGTCAAGCCTTCGCCGCACGCCGCCGAAGACAAACTACTCCAAGAGCGATTGCTGCACCGGCCAGCAGGCTGAGAGAGCCTGGTTCGGGAACGAGGTTCAGCGAGTTGTTCTGGCCGAGCGTGATCGAGTGGTTAGGCTGGAGTGTTGCGTCCCATTGATAGGCCCACGTCGCATCGCCGACTAAAGGGCCAGTTGCGTTATTGAGCGTTAGCGCAGCGATGGTCTCGATCCGCTGAAGGGTTGTGGGCGAAATGGTTGTCAGCCCGGCTTCGTACCCTGTCAACGGGCCCGTGACTACGGAATCCAACACGGCGGCACTCGAGGACTGAAGTGCCTCCGAAGGAGTGACGGTTACCGTATCATCGTCGGCGCTGAGATCGGCGTCCGTGTACTGGAAGAGACGGACGGTCATGGGGTTTGCACTCGAATTGCTAAGCTTGACCTGCTCCGCCAAGTTCGACGAGCCTGACCCGGGGTCGCCACCCAAAAGGGAATACTTCACCGTGGCTTGGAGACCGCCTGCTGTGCCGTAGTAAAGGGTCGCTCCGTCGTGAAGACCTGCCTCACTCGTATCGAGTGAGATGCTGGTAAACGTAAGCGCACTCAAGGGCTGAGCCAGCCCGGAATTCCCAAGCAGATACCAGAACCCCTGTTGGTTGAGATAGTTTGTTCCCGCGATCGACCAATTACTCAAAAGATTCGCAGAGAGAGGGTTGATCACAACCGCTGAATCGCTGTCTTGCAGAGTAATCATCTCGGCATGGAGCAGGCCGGCGCCGACATGCGCCAGCAGCACGGCCATGACGCCCACCAGAAGCCTGTTGTCGAATCGTTTCATAAGGGCGATATCCACCTCAGCCTCCTCCTATGCTTGACAAAGAAGGAAAAACACGTTGACATGCCAACGCAACGCAATGACCCTTCAGAACTAAGGGTACCGCGGGCAGAATCACGAGAGGCGAAGAACACAGAACAGGACGTGAACTTGAAGTTCCTCGCCCATGAATCTGTGCGGTTAAACCAATGCTCTAGAGAGTCAAAGCAATCGTGAACAATCCCAAGGCTGACCAAGCCGCGGAGTTGTCCGGGACGGCATCCATGCCTTCTGCTTTGGAGCGCTGCCTCGTAAAGGGTTCAAATCGGACTGGGTTGTAATGGATGTACCGGGTACATCCAGGTCATCTACATCTTTGTAGTGTAGCAGTTGTAACGGATATGTCAAGGATCATCCCTAAAATATATGAAGTATCCCCCCGATGAAGACAAGAAATATCCCTCCAGGAAGATAACAAAGGCTGCAAACACGCAAAAACAACCATTTCGGTGGGTGTAATTTCGGGTGGTAATACAGTAATACTTTCAGTGGGACATGGGGATGGGGTGAGGTCGCCAGATGACCGCACTCCGGAGCGTTTGCCCGCGGCTTCTCCCGGTTCCGGCACGCCCGGCGTGTGGAAGGGGGCAACAGGGACAATTCTGTCACGATCCGAGCGGCATATTCCGTAATGCCCAGAGGGCAGCCTGGGTTCGGTCCTCGACCCCCAATTTGCTCAGCAGGCTCTTGACGTACTGTTTGACCGTTTCCTGGTCAATGGCCAGATCCTCGGCGATTTTCTCGTTGCTCAGTCCACACATGATTCGGTCGAGTACTTCCGCTTGGCGCTGGGTCAAGCCGGTGAAAATGTCCGCGTCGTACACGCGGCGCCTGGCCGGCCCGATCTGCCGAAGCTGCTTGCAGCTCCACCCCGCTTTGCCCTGCATGATCTGTCGGAGCGATTCCAGGAGCGTTTCTCGGGCAACGTCCTTAAGAATGTAACCGTCCGCTCCGATGTTGCGGGCCCGTATCATCGCCGGAATGCTCTCTGCCATCGTGAACACCACGACGCGAACGGTTGGCTGCTTGGTCTTGATTGCCTCTGCGGCTTCCAGACTGTTCAAGCCAGCCATCCGCAGGTCCGTGAGTACCACGTCCGGGTTACACGTCAAGGCGTATCGGACGAGCTGGTCGCAGTCTGCGGCCTGCGCGACCACTTCGAATTCCGTGCCGCGGAGCATGGCGACCAAGCCTTCACGCACGGCCTGATGGTCGTCTGCGATCAACACGCGAGTAGCCATGAAGAGCAGAAAAGCAAGGGATGAGTTTGTCAGTTCTCGATGATGTTTCAATTATAACCGCGGCCTTTCATGCCGGCAAATCGTTCCTGCAAGGCAACTTACAGTGTCGGCACGAAATAGACTATACTGGGAAAGCGACCGTCGTGCGGACTTCCAAGATCCTCCGCAAGCCTATTGAGCTTCGAATGAACTCGGGACACATTTCCGCTTTGATCCTGGTTCTCGTTCTTCCGGTCGTCCCCCCCTCGACGGTGTGGGGCGATGGCGCCGGCTGGCGCAACGACGGCACGGGATTGTACCCCAACGCCGCCGTGCCGAGCCAATGGGACGGCGAACAGGGTAAGAATGTCCTCTGGCGCAGCAAGATCGGCAAGGGCCAGTCGAGTGCCGTCGTTTGCGGACAACGGGTTTTCGTCACCGCCGAACCGGATCGGCTTCTGTGCCTCGACCGCACCAGCGGCAAGATCCTGTGGTCCGCACGCAATGGCTACGCCGCTTTGCCGGCGGACGCCAAGACGCCCCGGAAGCCGCTGCCCACCTCGCCCAACTGCGGCTATGCCACGCCGACCCCGGTCACCGACGGCAAGTTGGTATGGGTCAGTTGCGGCAGCGGTGTGGTCGCCTGTTACGACATCGAGGGCCGGCGCCGCTGGATCCGCTTGGTCGATCTGCCGCAGGCCACGCAATACGGCCGCAGCGCCTCGCCGCTGCTGGTCGACGGCAAGCTGCTGGTGAGCATTGGCGGCATCGAGGCGCTCGATCCGCACTCCGGCGCGACACTCTGGCAGGCCGAGGAGGCCAAGCCGACCTACGGGACGCCGGCTGCCGCGCGGATCGGCGCAACCGCCGTGATCTGCACCCCCGGCGGCGACTGCGTCCGCGTCAGCGACGGCCGCATCCTCGCCCGCAAGCTGCCCAAGTGTACCTACACCAGCCCCCTGGTCCGGGGCAACGTCGTCTACTATGTCGACTCGACGGTCACCGCGATCGGGTTTCCCGAGAAATTGGGCGAGACTTGGACGCCCAGGAAAGTCTGGGAGAACGACGACGTCGAAGGCGAGTTCTTCGCCTCGCCCATCTGCTGCGACGGCACGCTCTATTGCGCGAGCAACGAAGGCACGCTCTACGCCCTGGACGCGAAGACCGGCGCCGAGGTCTTCCACAAGGAACTGGAAATCCGCGCCGCCAGCGGCAAGCCGGGCATCGGACCGGCCAACGTCTATCCCAGCCTGTGCCTGGTCGGTTCCAGGATCCTGCTGGGCAACGACGCCGGCCAAATGCTGGTGCTGGAGCCGGGCAAGCAATACCGGCAGGTGTCGCAGAACTACCTCGACAAAGGCTGCGGCGCCACGCCCGTCGTCGACGGCAACCGGATCTACATCCGCGGGGAGCAGTATCTCTACTGCATCGGCACGAAGTAGTCGAGGGTTGAGAGGCGAGAGGGGACGGAGGCAACCATCGTAGAAGGCACACGCCGTGTGCCTATTCCTGTCCACCCATATTCCTGCGCCGCCACGTCCAGCCCAGCAGCCCCAGCGCGCCGATGCCCAGCAGGACGAGCGTCGAGGGCTCGGGCACGGCCACGACCACCAGGCTGTTGGACTGCCACTGCGGCGCGAAGCTGATGCCGTGCTGGGCGAAAAACGGATCGACCGAGAACGCCGCATTGCCGGCCCCCGAGAGCGATCCGCCCCAGGTGAGGATCGTGAACTGTTCGCCGACGTTCGGCATGAAGTCGTTCCAATCGACGAGCGAAAACGTCGCGCCGGGCTGAAGACTGAGGCTGCCCGTCACATTGAGTTGGCCGTAGTAGCTGTCGCCGTTGCCCGGAGTTTCCCCGCCGAGGTCGAACTCGCTGACGCCGCCCAGCAGCATGTCGCCGTTGTGGGTGTTGATGCCGGGACTGTCGCCGGTCGAGAAGCCGTCCAAAAAACCGATCCGTCCGCCCGTAACGCCGGTGCTCCCCTTGAACGGTATGTAAAAGGTCAGCCAGGACGGGCCGGCGGCCGGTCCTTGAACGTTGCCCCGGTTGAGGAATCGGGAATTGGTTCCGCCGGTAACGTTGCTGACGGTCCCGCCGGTATTGCTGATAAGGTTGTTGCCGTTGGCCAGCAGGAAGCCGTTGGGGGCGGCGAGCGTGCCGCCTTCGATCTGCGTCAGCGAGCCGAGCACCACGGCATTTTTGTTGCCGGCGGCCGCCGCGCTATTGAGCGTCACCGTGTTGTTGTTGGTATACAGTTCGCCGTTGCTGACGAAGCCGACCGGAGATGTCGAATCGCCCAGGTTCAGGTTGCCGGTGGCGTTGATCGTGGAGCCAAAACCGGCGGCGATCTTGCCGTTGACCGTGCCCGAGCCCGACAGGGCACAGCCCACGCCAATCGAGACGCCGTTGGGCGCGCCGAGCGTGCCGCCGCTGAGGGTTGTCGAGACGCCCAGGTTGGCAAACTGCTTGCTATTGAGGGTAACGCTGTTGCCGCCGACGTCCAGCGTGCCGGCATGATTGAAGCCGGTGTAGGATGCGGGGTCGCCGAGCGCCAGGTCGCCGGTCGCGACGATGGCCGAGCCGCCGTTGCCCAAAACGCTTCCGCTGACCGTGCCCGCCCCGCTGAGCGTATTGCCGTTGGCCAGAATGAGTTTCTGGCCGTTGAGATCGAGCGTGCCGTTGTTGAGCGTCAGGTCGCGATTGGCCAGGCTGGTGGCGCCGAGCCTTACGGTCCCCGGGCCACTGATGGCGACGGCCGCCGTGGGGTCGGCGAAGGTGGTGTTGAGCGTGAGCGTGCCGCCCCCGCCGCCGAGGCGGTAGGGCTGTCCGGCGGCATTGGTGAGATTTCCGCTGAAGGCAACGTTGCCCACGGCGCCCAGCGACAGGTTGCCGTAGCCGCCCAGGTTCATGTTGATGTTTTCGCTGCTATCGGCCACCAGGGCGATGGCCCCGTTGGAAGCCGCATCGATTTTGCCCACGGCCAGCTAGGCGGTGACGGTGTTGTAGGCCCCCGCGGCCGCCAAGGCGCCCCCCGCGTTGATGGTGACGATTCCCGTGACGGGCACTGCCGGCGTGCTGGCGAACTGGAGCACTCCGCCGTTGATCGTCGTGCCGCCGCTGTAGGTGTTGTAGCCGGCGAGGGTGAGCAAACCGCCGCCGCTCTTGGTCAACGAGCACCTGCTGCCCGTTTCCGCGATGCTGCTGGCGTTGCCGAAAGTAAGTTTCCCGTTGCCGCTCACCACGAGGTTGTCGGCCAGAACCACCGGCGCGTTAATGACGTGAGTGCCATTAACGACCGTGATCGTGGCACCACCGCCGGAATTGTTGAAGGTCAGCGTGTTGCTCCCGTTGCCGCTCAGCGTGTAACCCAAACTCGTGTTGCCGGAGTTGCCGAACTGCAGCGCGCCGACAGTCTCGCAACTGTCCAGCGTGATCGTCAATGCGCTGCTGGTTGGGGCAGTAAGCACTGCCGCTGCACCGACGTTATTAGGCACGCCGGCTACCCACTTGCTCGAATCGCTCCAGTTTCCGCTGACGGCCGACGCCCACAGTGGGGGCGTCGCCGAGACGCCATAGAGCCGGAAGTTGTCGTCCTCCGCAGGAAAGCCCCAACTCGTCGCGCTATTTACATAGAACCCGAGATACCATGGATTCGATGGATTCAAGGCAACCTGGCGATAGATTGCCCCTTGGGCGTTGGGTGATTGGTAGAGGTACGCAGTCCCTGCCGGATTGATTACGACCGACCAATTCTGCGTGGAAAAGGGGGGTGAGGGGGAGTCAGGCTGCCAAGTGGGACCTGCGAAGCCGTTCAAGGAGTTTCGCCACAGTTTCGACGTGCCTGGGTGCGAAGTGTCGTTCACCAGCCAGTCAAAGTGACAATCGTCCGGGTCGTTGCCGTCCGTCAATCCAACAACGAAGTCGGCATCGTGCGTGTCTACGATGTTCGTTGCCCAAGAGAAATTCACCAGCCAGGAAGAGCCGTCATTGAAATTGTAGGTCGTGCGGACCCTCGCCTCCGCCCCGAAGGTGTTGCCAGAGGTTGGCCCCCACACCCTGGCCTGCAGGTAGCCGAGCGGTGCGCCGGGGGTTCCCTCGCTGATCGAGTACTGCCAACTTCCCGCACCCACTCCGCCAATGCCGCCGTAATAGCCGTGCGTAACCCAAAGGCTTGAGTCGATCACTCCCTCCGAGAAGTTGTCACTGAACCCAATCGCAAATAGCGGCGGACAAACGCCCACAGTCAGTAGCAACGCCACAAAAGCCACGATCACAAATAGATTGCTCAGCCTTTTCATGACCAACTCCCCATGTGTGGAATGCGACCCGTCGTCCCGGTCGCCAGACAGGACCGTCCTGCCAATGGGCGCTTTGGGAAACTGATCGCAGGAAAGCTAACGCACCGCCAATATGCGACGGAACCCATCCGTACATTACCCGATTGCTACAAATTCGGATACGAGCGCAACGCGAGCGGAGTGAGAGCGGAGCGAGAGCGATGACGCCTGTTTGGCCTGCCCGTGAACGGGCATGAAGAGGGAGATTGCGCGGGCCCTATTACCCGTGCTAAAGCACGGGTCTAATACCGCCTGCGGCGGGAATGCCCGTGAACGGGCATGAGGACATTTTCACGGCCATTCATGGCCGTTCCCGGCGCAGCCGGTATTCGGCCCGGCATTCATGCCGGGTTAAAGGGCCGCGTTACCCGTGCTAAAGCGCGGGCCTAATACCGCCTGCGGCGGAAATGCCCGTGAACGGGCATGGGAGGGTTTTCACGGCCATTCATGGCCGTTTCCGGCGCAGCCGGTCGTCGGCCCGGCATTCATGCCGGGTTAAAGGGCCGCGTTACCCGTGCTGAAGCGCGGGCCTAATACCGCCTGCGGCGGGAATGCCCGTGAACGGGCATGAGAACGCTTTCACGGCCATTCATGGCCGTTGCCGGCGCAGCCGGTCATCGGCCCGGCATTCATGCCGGGTTAAAGGGCCGCGTTACCCGTGCTAAAGCACGGGCCTAATACCGCCTGCGGCGGGAATGCCCGTGAACGGGCATGGGAGGGTTTTCACGGCCATTCATGGCCGTTTCCGGCGCAGCCGGTACTCGGCCCGGCATTCATGCCGGGTTAAGCGGCCGCGTTACCCGTGCTAAAGCACGGGCCTAATACCGCCTGCGGCGGGAATGCCCGTGAACGGGCATGAGGACATTTTCACGGCCATTCATGGCCGTTCCCGGCGCAGCCGGTCGTCGGCCCGGCATTCATGCCGGGTTAAACGGCCGCGGAACCACCTCGTCAATCAACGCCATCCCCTGTCAGCCCCGTTTCACGGGGCTCCTGCTCATCGCGCTGAAACTGCGGGAGCCCCGTGGAACGGGGCTGAAGAGAGAAAGAGGAAGATTGCGCGGGCCCTGTTACCCGTGCTGAAGCACGGGCCTAATACCGCCTACGGCGGGAATGCCCGTGAACGGGCATGGGGACGAAGCCAGCCGAGCGCGTCGGGGCGGGCGTTTTCACGGCCATTCATGGCCGTTTCCGGCGCAGCCGGTACTCGGCCCGGCATTCATGCCGGGTTGGAGGGAAACGGAATCAATTCTTCACTCATCAGTATCCTCTGTCAGCCCCGTTTCACGGGGCTCCTCTTCCTGAAGTTCCGTGATCCGCTCCAGCGAAGCAACAACCGTCCCGCGGGCGTGGTGTTCGCGTTGATCGCGGATGTACGCCCTCACCCATTCCAATTGTCGCCTGCCGAAACTGACAACGCCGTAGCCCGCCTGCCACTGGAGAACCTTGCCGCGCAGCGTCAATTGCTGGTTGACCTCATGCGCCGACGCGCCCTTGATCTGTCCGATGAATTCGCTGATGACCAGGGTGGGCGGAATACTCACGGCCACGTGCAGATGAGTCTCCGTCCCGCCGATTTCGTACAGGCACGCGCCGGGCGTGCGAATGATTCTCTGCTTGACCTCGCGATGGGCGAGCGCCTCGACGTCCGGCGTCAGCAGCGGGAGACTATCCTTGGCGTGCCAGGTGATGTGGAGATAGATCTCGCTGTAGTAGTTCTTGCTCATGGCGCGTTTCCTTGATCCGAAGAAGAGTACTGACGACAATGTAGTCTGCGGGCGGCCGGGCGTAAATGGCTCAGCGAAGGGAGGAGCCCCGTGGAACGGGGCTGACTGGCGCAGCAGGGTTTGGGAGGAAACGGGTTGATTCGCCTCCCAACCCGGCATGAATGCCGGGCCGAGGACCGCCTACGGCGGGAATGCCCGTGAACGGGCATGAGAACATTTTCACGGCCATTCATGGCCGTTCCCGGCGCAGCCGGTATTCGGCCCGGCATTCATGCCGGGTTAAACGGCCGCGAAAGCAATTTTTCACTCATCAGATGCCAACCCGTGCTGAAAGCATGAGGACAAAGCCAGCCGGGCGCTCACGCGGCGCGGCGCAACTTCACCGCGGCGGCCGCTGCGAGGCGCTCCCAGCGCACGCCCTGGCCCGTGCCGTCGGCAAAGAAACGAATCAACGGCTGCTGCTGATAGGCGTTCAGCCGGCGGATCGTGAAGCGCAAGCGGTTCTTCGGCGTTGGCTCCCCGCAAGGCGGAAGCGGATCGTCGATGCGAGGCGGCCAGCCCTCTTCCGCAAACGCGGCAAGCACCGCCT
>JBEKZQ010000118.1:0-19853 GCA_049509675.1 Thermoguttaceae bacterium
AGGAGCTGCACTATCCCCGCACGGTTCTGTTGGGCACCGACCTGCTCCCCGGCCCGCACACGCTGGTGCTCCGTATCAGCCCGAAGACCCAAGGGTCAGGCCACGCGATGCGGATCATGCAGTTCGTGGCCAATTAGGTTCTCGCGCCGTGCTCCTTCTCCGGCTGCCGGATCACTGCGCGCACGTGGTCGTGCGGATGGTCTTCGATCTTGGCCGCGTAGCAGGCGGTCAGGACGTGGTCATGGAGCATTCTCATCGCGCGGGATCATTTTACGCTCCCTAAGTAACCCCCATTGGTTGTATTCTTGCACATTCCGCCGCATCTGCCGAGGCGGCAGCCGGTTTGGGGGCCGTATCGTCTTATCACTTTCCGCCCCCCGTTGACACACTCCAGCGGGGCGCTTAGCATAAGCTGCTTCGCTTGATTTTGCCTGAAATGCGCAGCAAAGCGGCTCCGGCGGGACCGCTTCGATCCAGGGGAGGTGAATCGTGGCCGTTCCAAAACGCAGACATTCCAACGCCCGCACCGGCAGCCGGCGGGCCCATGACGCCAAGAAGCCGCGGGAATTGCTGTACTGCCCGCAGTGCAGCCAGGCGGTCCCGGCACACACCGTCTGTCCCAAGTGCGGACATTATATGGGCCGCAAAGTGACCGACGTGGAATCGTAACGCTCACCAGGGCAACGCCAATCACAGTAACGCCAATCACAAGGGCCCGTTCACCTTGAGCCGCATCGCGTTTCTGTTTCCGGGACAGGGGGCCCAGACCGTAGGCATGGGCCGGCGATTGGCCGACTCGCTGCCCGCCGCCCGGCGGCTGTACGACCGGGCCAACGGGGTGCTGGGCTACGACCTGGCGAAGCTGTGTTTCGAGGGCCCGGCGGAAGAACTGGACTCGACCATTTACAGCCAGCCGGCCCTGTTCGTCACCAGCCTGGCGGCCTTGGAGGCGTTGCGGGCGGCAACGCCCGACGTGGTGCTGGCCTGCGAAGCGGCCGCCGGCCTGAGCCTGGGCGAATACACGGCCATGGTGTTTGCCGGCGTCATGCAGTTCGAGGACGGGTTGATGGTCGTGCAGAAGCGGGGGGCCGCCATGCAGGAGGCCTCCGATGCCACTCCCAGCGGCATGGTCAGCATCCTCGGCCTGGAACGGGTGCAGGTCGAGGCCTTGTGCGCGAAGGCCCGTTGCGGCGAAACGCTGGAGATCGCCAATCTGTTGTGTCCGATGCATATCGTGATCTCGGGCACGAACGGGGCCTGTGAGCGGGCCGCGGAAATGGCCCCGGCGATGGGCGCCATGAAGGCCGTGCCCTTGGCCGTGGCCGGTGCGTTCCATACCACGATTATGCGACCGGCCGACCAGCGCTCGGCCGCCGCCCTGGCCGACGTGCCCATGTCCCCGCCGAAGATTCCGGTGATCGCCAACATCGACGCCCGGCCGCACGACGATCCGGAAGAGATCCGCCGCTTGCTCATCAGGCAGATCCTGGAACCGGTCCGCTGGGAAGATTCGATGCGATACCTCTTGCAGCAGGGGTTTAGCGAGTTTTATGAGGTCGGCCCCGGCCGCGTCCTGCGCGGATTGCTGCGAAGAATCGACCGCGGGGTCCAGTGTCATAGCGTGGAAGTGTAGTGAGGAAAAGGGATTAGGGATTAGGAATTAGAGCGCAAGCGGATGGAGGCCGGGAGGGGGGCGTCAACCGCTAATCCCCAATCCCTAATCCCTTTCAAGAGGAGATCGACATGACGGAGCATGAGCCACTCGGCGGACGACTTTCCGTAAGACTGGACGGCCAGCCGGCCATCGTTACCGGCGCCGCCCGGGGATTGGGCCGCACCATCGCCCGGCAACTGGCCGCCGCCGGCGCCAAAGTGGCCTGCATCGATATCAACACCGAGACCCTGGCCGAAACCATCCGTGCGATCCGCGGCGCCGGCGGCACCGCCGAGCCGATCGCCTGCGATGTGACCGACAGCCAGCGGGTGAACGAGGCGGTCGACGAGGTGCTGGAGAAATGGGGTGGTTTGCAGATTCTGGTGAACAACGCCGGAATCACGCGCGACAACATGATCATGCGCATGAAAGATGACCAATGGGACGCGGTCATCAACATCAACCTCCGCGGGACATTCCTGTTTGCCCGGGCGGCAACCCGACCCATGATAAAAGGTCGTCGCGGACGGATGATCAACATTGCCAGCGTGTCGGGCCTGATGGGCAACCCGGGACAGGCCAACTATTCTGCCTCCAAGGCGGGGGTCATCGGCCTGACGCGGACCCTCGCCCGCGAACTGGCCAGCCGCAATATCACGGTCAACGCCGTCGCGCCGGGCTTCATTGCCACCGACATGACTGCGGCCCTGGGCGCGGAAACGCTCGAGGCGATCAAAAAGGAAATTCCCCTGGGTCGGCTGGGGGAGCCCCAGGACGTGGCCGATGCGGTGCTGTTCCTGGCCAGCGATGCGGCCTCGTTCATTACCGGCCATGTGTTGACGGTCGATGGCGGACTGACAGTTTAGCGTGGGAAAAAGGCGGGTGGAGCGTGGGGGAAGGGGATTGGCACGCCGGGGGTGCCACGGTTGGCTTGCCCAACCGTGCAGCCCGCACTGCTGGACGAGCCAGCAGTGGCACCCAATCCTGGCGGGTACGAAACGGATTCGGCCTCGCTCGGACGGGCCAACTGGGTAAAATATTGGGAGATCTACCCCGGGACGCTATAGACATACGATGGAAAACTCGTTATATCTGTCCGGGGTTGTGTGCAAAGACAGGCAATCCGCAGGGAATGTGCCCTTCGGAGCAACTTTTCCGACGCGCTGCGCTCCGGAGCCTATGGGCAACGGTTTGGATCGTTTCAAGCCGTGCAAGGGATAGTAGTTGGACGGGCGGGGGAGGCCATGGGAGTGCCCCCCCCAATTATTCGCGAGTTACCAGGAGGAGCCCCAAGGTGGCCTCAGTCGAAGAACGTGTGATTGATATCGTTGCCGAGCAGCTTGGCGTGAGCAAAGACCAGATTACCCGCGATACCTCTTTCGTCAACGATCTGGGCGCGGACTCCCTGGACACCGTCGAATTGGTGATGGAACTCGAAGAGGAGTTCGACATCAACATTCCCGACGATGCCGCGGAGAAGATTCAAACGGTCGGGCAAGCGATCGACCATATTGAAAAAACGATCGCCAGCAGCGAAACCTCATCCTCTTGACCGGCGCTTTACTGCCAGCGGTCAAGTGAGCGACACGGATCCTTCCCGTAGTGCTGCGGTGGGGACCATTCTATACCTATGATGAACAGGCGCGTGGTAATAACGGGCATGGGGGCGGTCACCTCGCTCGGCTGCCGGGTAGAGGAGATCTGGACTCGCGTGTGCAAGGGCGAGAGCGGCGTACGTCTGCTCCAGCGGTTCGACGCCTCGGCGTTCCGGGTCCGTTTCGGCGGGGAGGTCCTCGACTTCTCGGCGGCAGGCTACGTCGATGCCAAGGACGAGAAGCGACTGGATCGCTTTACCCAATTCGCCTTGGTTTCCAGCATGGATGCCGTCCGCGACGCCGGGATTGACTTTGCCCGGGAAGACGTCTTTCGCTGCGGCGTGATGATCGGCTCGGGGATCGGCGGACTGCACGAAATCGAGGTCCAACATACGCGGCTGCTGGAGAAGGGGCCGGAGAAGGTTTCGGCCTTCACCATCCCCAAGCTGATCGCCAACGCCGCCAGCGGCCAGGTTTCGATCCAGTGGGGGCTGCGCGGCCCGAACGCGGCCATCGTCACGGCCTGCGCCAGTGCCACCAATGCCATCGGCGAGGCCTTCCGCGCCATCCGCTACGACGATGCCGACGTGATGATCACCGGGGGGAGCGAAGCCGCCGTCACGCCCATGGGCCTGAGCGGATTCGCGGCCATGCGGGCCCTTTCCGAGCGGAACGACGATCCCGCCGGCGCCAGTCGCCCCTTCGATGCCGATCGCAACGGCTTCGTGCTCAGCGAGGGCGCGGGGGTGCTGGTTCTCGAAGAATTGGAGCACGCCCGGGCCCGCGGCGCAAAGATCCATGCCGAAATGCTGGGCTATGGGGTCAGCGCCGACGGCGGCCATATCACGCAGCCCGATAAGCAGGGCGTGGGCGCCGCCCATGCCATGGCCTTGGCGGTCAAGAATGCAAGAATCGATGCCACCGAGGTCGAATACATCAACGCGCACGGCACCAGCACACCCTTGGGCGATGCGGCCGAGACCACGGCCATCAAGGCCGTGTTCAAGGAGCATGCCTACAAACTCAGCGTTTCCAGCACGAAGAGCCAACTCGGACACCTTTTGGGCGCCAGCGGCGGAGTTGAACTGATCTTCTCCGTACTGGCCTTGCGCGACGGCGTGATCCCGCCCACGATCAATTATCATACGCCCGACCCGGCCTGCGACCTGGACTACACGCCCAACCAGGCCCGCCAGCGGAAGATCCGCGTCGCCATGTCCAACAGCTTCGGGTTCGGCGGTCATAACGGATCACTTGTCGTGGGGCTTTTGCGTAACGGAAACTCAATGTAGTGGTCCGTCCATTTCGACATTACCGGTTGGGTGCCACTGCTGGCTTGCCCAGCAGTGCTGGAAACACGGTTGGACAAGCCAACCGTGGCACCCGTAAACTCAGGTTGGACAGACCAGTAGCAGCCCCCACGCCGTGTGCCGTAAGTTGCGGACGGCACACGGCGTGTGCCTGCTACAATTCGCAGCAAGGAGGCTGGATTATGGCGGCAAGACCGTTTTGGGCCCTGTTGGTTCTATTGACGGCAACCGGATCGCTCTGGGCGCAATCTCCCCGATCCGGGGACATGCCCTCGACGACGTGGCGGCCGGCTGAAAAAGGCATCAACGTCAGCCCGTCCGCCTCTGCGCCCGGCGGCGCCGCATTGCCCGACGGTGGTTCGTCCGCGGTCGTCACCGCGTCGTATCCGCATGAAGACGAACGCCTCTGGGAGCGGCAGCGCGATCAAGACCAGCCGCGCGAACACCATCACCCGAAATTGCACGTGTCGCATGGCGCGGGCAGTCTTCCCAATCAGCACGGCCAGGTATGGCGGGACTACGACATTACCCCGTACACCGCCCGGGTCACCACCACCAAACGTCCGGAACAGGCCATCGTCGATTGGATCCTGCGCGAGACGGGTTACGAGGCATGGCACAGCGAGCCGTTGGCGATCCTCAGCGCCACGCCGCAGCCCGAACTGGCGCAGCCGCGGCCTGCGGCTGCTGCACTCGGTGCCGGTGCAAACCCCCGGCGCCGGGGCCTGGCTGATGCAAAAAGAAGACGCCGCCGTGTTGCTGGCCGATCTGCAGCGACGCACCGATTTCCGCGAGCACAGTTCTCCGCATCTGCTGGTCAATAACGGTCAGTCGACGGTCGTGTCGGCCCTTCGCGGGCGGTGTTACGTTCGCGACGTGGTCTCCCGGCCCGACTGTTACCCCGGATACGAGGCCCAGGGCGGCCAGATCGACGAAGGATTCCTGTTGGAATTCAGTCCGCTCATGTCCACGGACCAGCGAACCATCGACGCTTCGATCAAGTGCGACATCGACCAGGTGGAAAAGATGGTGCCGGTCATCATGGAAGTGGCCACGAGCACCTCGCCGCGGCAGCGGACAAAGGTCGACGTGCCGCAAATGACGCATTTCCGCTTCCACGAGCGTTTCCGCTGGCCGGTCGACCAGGTCTTGGTCTTGAGCATGGGGATGGTGGCCATGCCCGTGCCCGTCGACGGCAAGCCGGCCTTGGCCGGGGTGCCGCTGCCGCTGCCCAGTTCGCCGCCGCGGGCGGATCTGCTGGTGGTCGTGGAGAGCAAGGGCCCGTTGGGCGAGACGCCGCGTGCCGCACTGGCGCCGTTGGGCGATTCCCGGACCTATCGTTCCCGCTATTGAGGACCGGCTTCTCTCGACGTTTTCCGTCGCTGCCGTTAAAATGCTGAATTAGTTTTCAGTTTTCAGTTTTCAGTTTTCAGTATCGGCAATCCCAGTCTCCCTCCGGGAGAGGACCGGGGTGAGGGGGATTCTGGGAGAGACAGTCAAACCGGAAACCGCAATTTGCTCCAACTCCTCGTGAATCGGCGTTTTGCAAAAGTCTGCTGAGAACTGAGAACTTCGGCAATAGCCTTGGGCCTTCACTTTTCAGCGTGTAATGCACTTGAATGTTCTGCTGAAAACTGAAAACTGAAAACTACGGGGAGGGCCCATGGGTCCCAAGCAACGACGCGTGGTCATTACGGGGGTCGGACTGATCTGCCCCTTGGGAAGCACGAAGGAGGCCCTGTGGGCCGCGCTGGTGGCCGGCCAAAGTGGGGTCCGGCCCTTGGGCACCATTCCGCCCGAGGTGCTCCCCGTTCGCGTTGCCGCTCCGGCCGATGGGTTCCGTGGCGACATCGACGACTTCGGTCCCCTGGAAAGGGAGCAGAAGAAGGCCATTCGCAAGGGGCTGAAGGTCATGTGCCGCGAGTGCCAAATGGGAGTGGCGGCCGCCCAAGCGGCGTTGCTCGATGCCGGCCTGACGCCCGGTAAAGTCGATCCCGAGCGGACCGGCATCAGTTACGGCACGGATTACATGCTCAGCGTCCCGGAGGAGTTCAACGAAGGGATTTTGCGGTGCGTCAACGGCGACGGCAGCTTCGAGTTCCCGCGCTGGGGCGCCGAAGGCATGCCCAAGATGTCGCCCCTGTGGCTGCTGAAGTATCTGCCCAACATGCCGGCCAGCCACGTGGCCATTTATAACGATTTCCGCGGGCCGAACAACAGTCTGACGCACCGCGAGGCGGCTGCCAACATCGCTGCCGGCGAGGCCTTCCAAATCATCGCCCGCAACGACGCCGACGTGATGCTGGTAGGGGCCACCGGCACGCGCCTGCACGTCATGAAAATGCTGCACGCCTTCCAACAGGAAGAGGTTTCCGGGGGCGCGGGCGATCCGACCGGCGTGAGCCGGCCTTTCGACAGCCAACGCACCGGCATGGTCCTGGGCGAAGGGGCGGGGGCCGTGGTGTTGGAGGAACTCGCGCGGGCCGAGAACCGCGGCGCCACGATCTATGGCGAGGTGCTCGCCGGCGCTTCGAGCTTTGCCGCCGACCGCCGCGTGGTCGCCCGGCGCGACCGCTCCATGACGAACGTGCTCCAAAGCGTGCTCCGCCAGGCCGAGATGTCGCCTGAGCAGGTGGGACATATCCATGCCCATGGTCTGAGCACGCGCTCCGGCGATGCAGAGGAGGCCCGGGCGATCCAGGCGATCTTCGGCCATCGCACCGCCCCCGTGCCGGTTACGGCCGCCAAGAGCTTTTTCGGCAACCTGGGCGCCGGCGGCGGCCTGGTGGAACTGATCGCCAGCCTGTTGACGCTCCGGCACGGCCGCTTGTTCCGCACGCTCAATTACCAGACCCCCGATGCCGAGTGCCCGGTGGCGGTCGTCCGCGAGGACGGAATCAGCCCCGGCGACAGCTTCATCAACGCCAACGTAACGCCTCAAGGGCAGGCCAGCGCCCTGCTGGTCCGCCGCTTCGGATGAAAGTGCCGGCGAGCGGGGGCATCAGCCCATTACGCGGGTTTTCGCCTCGCATGCGGCCGCGTTGCATAATTATCTACGACTTGCCCTCGCCGGCCTTGATATACAGGATGTCGTCGTCCTGGATGACGTATCCCTTCGCCTCTTGTCGCACCAGGTGCTGGGCCTTCACGTCGCGCTCGCTGCCCAACCGCATGAGGTCGCGGTAGTCCATCACTTCGGCACGGATGAAGCTGCGGGCCAGGTCGGTATGGATCGACGCGGCGGCGTCCAGGGCGGTGCCGCCCTGCGACAAGAGCCAGGTGCGGACCTCCTTGTCGCCGGCGGTCAGGAAGAGCCGCTGGCCGGAGGCGGTGAGCATGGTGCGGATCAACCCGTCGCGGTCCGTCCCGCCCACGTTCATCTCGCGTTCGAACTCGGCCCGGTCTTCGGGGCTCATCTTCGAGAGCTCCAGTTCCAGGCCCACGGGGACCGCCAGCACCGGCACTTCGGCCGTGCTCAAGGCGGTGAACCGCTGCGGCTGCCGCTCGTCGTCGGCCGTGTTGAAGATCACCAGCCGCGGCTTCTCGCTCATCAGGCGGAAGGCGCGGGTCACGCGTCGCCGATCGTCGCTCATGTCGCCCTGGCGCAACGGCGTGCCGGCCTCCATGGCGTGCAGCACCACGGCCAGCGTACTCTGCTCGTGCTGGAGTTGCTCGTGTTCCAGCCGGGGCAGCGGCTTGCGGAGCGATTCTTCCACGCGTTTCAGCCGGCCGGCGACGACCTCCATGTCGGCCAGCAAAAGATCCTCGTCGAAGGCGCGAAGATCGGCCAGCGGATCGTTGCGTCCGAAGGCGGGCACGACCAGCAGCAGGCAGCCCGCCTCGCGGATCAAGGCCAGTCGGGCCGCGTTGCCTTCGTGGCTGCGGCTCAGGCCCGGCGTATCGACCAGTTCCAGGGCCGCCAGGCTGACCTTCTTCGGCTTGTAAATCCGGCACAGTCCTTCCACCCGCGGCTCGGGGATCGTGGCCATCGCGCTTTGCGCCGTATGCGACAAGGCCGGATCGGGCCTCACGTCGGTGAGCCACTCGAACAGCGTGCTCTTCCCTGAACCTTGATATCCTACGAGGCCGATTTTCATAGGCGTTCTCCTCCTGAGGGGAATTGCAACGCGGCCGATGCCAACATCGCCAGAGCTTGTTCTACCGCCCCGGCCTGCTCATTGTCTAGGGGCAGTTCGCCGAAACGCACGCGATAAAAGGCCTCGACGATCCGCGCCGGCAGCGGTGCCAGGCCCGCCTGCCCGGGGTCCAGGGCCAATTGGGCGCCGGCGGCCCGGGCAAACTCGCGCGGCGTCTGGGCCGCGCTGCGCACCAGGCCGCGCCGCGCCAGCACGATCTCCAGTTGCCGATAGAATTCCACGCGGCTTTCCCGCCGCCGTCCCTCGACGGTGTTGCGGCCGTCGGCTTTGCGCCAGGTGCGCGGCCCGGCCCGCCGCCTCAGCCAGACGGTCCCGGCCACGATCAGCAACACCATCGCCAGCGGAAACAACAACCGCAGAAGCAATCCGGCGATGCCGTGCCCGACAAGGCCCAGCCGGGCGGCGATTTGGGCCAGCTTCTGCCGCCACCAGGCCGGGTTGCGGAGATCGCCGAGCGCCTGGGACATGGCGCGGACCAGCGGCTGGAATACGGTCTCCTTCTGCCGCTGGCGATCCATTTCCATGATGTAATTGCTCCACGCCGATTCCAGCCCCTGCACGCCGCGATGCAACCGCCGCCAGGCCGTCGGGCCCCCAGCGGCCGCAGAAACGGCCGGCGTGGCTTCCAGGCGCAGCCAGCCGCCCAGCGGCCACCGCTGCCGTGTCGCCGAGCCCTGCGGGCTGGCCGGGATATGTTGCGGGTCGATATACGCCTCGACCCAGGCGTGGGCGTGCAACTGCCGCACCTGGAAGAACTTCCCCACGTCGTTCCACTCGTCGCACTTGTAGCCCACCACCACCCGCGCGGGAATCCCCTGGCTGCGCAACATCAGGGCCAACGCCGTGGCGAAGTACTCGCAATGCCCGCGCGGATGATTGTGTACGAAGTCCTCGATGGCGTCGACCGAGGTGTCGCGGTCTTGGCCTTCCAGACTGTATTGAAAGCGCGGCGAGTTGCTCAGATGCTGCTCCAGCGAGTGGGCCATCTCCAAGGGTTGCCGGGCCGAGAGGCCGCTTTCGGCGGCCCATTGCCGCGCCAGAGCGGTAAGCCAGGGCAGCTTGCGATCGTCCATCTCCAACAGCCGCTCGGTAGGGACCGGCCACTGGCACGGCGCCAAGGGCAGTTGCACGCCGTGCTCCAGCGCCGTGGTGCGCAAGCGGAAAGTCAGCCGCTGATCGCTCAGACCTTCGCGCCGCAGAAGCCGTTCCGGATCAGTCTCCAGCCGCACGCTACTGGGAAGATCGGCGGTCAGAAAGGGCCACATGCAACACAGATTATCGTGGTCGGACGGTTCGACCGCGATGCGCTCCAGCACCGGCGCGGGCTGCGATGGCAGCCGCGGCAAGCGGTCGCCCCTCACCCCCGACCCCTCTCCCACAAAGGGAGAGGGGAGGGAGCTTTTTCGCGACCATCGGCTGTCTTGATAATGCGTGAGCACCGCACCGCGGAGATAGATCTCGCCCTGGACGGGATATTGGCGCCGGCTGGTCGGATCCAAGAAATCCACGCGCATCACTTCTTCGTCGCTTTCCATCAACTCGCCCAGTTGACCCAGGCGGACGGTATCGGAGAATCCGACCAGGTGCTTTTTCGCCAGCAGGGCGCCGCGCCAGGCGGGCTGTCCCAGGCGTGGAATGGTGAAGAAGATCACCAGCGTCAGGATCAGCGTGCCGATGCCGATCATCCCCAGGCGGGCGAACAGTTCGCGGACGATTCCCGCCCGATTCGTGCCTGCCGGACTGCTCACGAAGACCGGGGCCGCGGCCACCAGCGGCCAGCGGTTGCCGGCGGCGGCCGGCGGCGGCAGGTCCCGCCCGGTCTGGCACGCTTGCCATTGGCCGTACAAGAACACCAGGGCCATGGCCGACAGTCCGATCAGCATCCAGAGCACCAGGAGCATACCGAACCAGATCCCCTGGTTGAAGCTGGTGGCGACCGCCACTTGCAGAAAGCTCAGGCCGATGAGTTCCCAGTACAAGTGCTGATCTTTCTTTTGAAACAACAGGATGACCTGGAGATAACTGAGCAGATCGGCCAAGGCCAGGATGCGCGCGTCGCCGCCCAGGTGGAGCAGTTGGCGGAACGAGAAGACCACGGCGGCCAGGCCGGCCGCGGCGGCCGCCGTGCGGTTCAAGTAGAACCAGCCGGTGAAATCGCACAGCGCCACGGCGGCCAGCGCCGCCAGCCATACCAGCAGCGGGGTCCACGGGCTCCGCTCGCCCATGCCCAGGAACAAGGTGGCCAGCGACACGAGCACGGCCACGTTCACCGAGAGCAAGCGGGGCAGATCCAAGCGGGGAATCCGCCGCGGACTGCTCGTCTGCGGACTGCTCGTGCCGGCCATCCTGCTCCTCCGCTGCGCCCGGCTCATGGCTGTTCCACTTGAAAGTATTCTGTCAACTCGTCACTGGAAGTGTCGATGACTCGCGTCCGTCGCAGCAGGGCGCGCCAGGCCTGGTTCGTCCAAAACCGTCCGAACCGTTCCGCATCGTCCAGGCATACCGGCCGCGTGCTCACGATCAGGACCTCGGCGTCCGGTTGCAGGTTCCGCAGCATTTCTTCCAGCAGGCCCGAGAGGCCGTCGTCGTTGCGGGCTTCGATCACGGCCAACCGCTGCATGACTTCGCTGAGCATCGCGGTGGAAGTCGCGCCGCCAAAGAACTCCGGTCGAGGATGGTTGGTGCCCAGGTACAGGCTGGTGTCGCCCTTGCGACACAGATCGGCGACGGCCGTTGCCACGAAGCTCACGGCCAACTCCACGTTCTCGCGCTGCCGGGCCGTGGGCTCGACCGGCTGCCACAGATCCAGCAAAATGGCCAGGTCGCGGTTGCGCGGTTGCTCGAACTGCCGCACCAGCAATTTTCCGGTGCGGGCCGAGCTGCGCCAGTGGATCCAGCGGAGGCTGTCGCCGGCGCGCCAGGGACGAATGCCGTAGAAGTCGCCTTCGCTGCCGGGCCGACGCTCGCGCCGGTCCGCGTCGGCGAACGATTCGTGCCGCCGCGCCAGCCAGCCCCGATTCAGTCGCCCCAGCCGCGGAAAGACGGTGAGCGTCTCGGCGTGCTCCAGCGTAATGGTGCGGCAGAACAGGCCGAAGGGAAATCGGGTGGAAATGCGCAAGGGGCCCAAGCGGTAACGGCCGCGCTCGGCAAAGCGACCGCGGTACACCCCCTTGCGCGACTGCCGGGCGGGCAAGTACGGGAACAACACGCCGGCCACGGACCGCTCCGGGCGAGTAGCCGCGAGCGGCCGTTTACCGCCCAAGGCGTCTGCCGCCTCGTCTCCCTTGCCGCTCTCGCGCTGGATCACGTCTTCCGCCATGACCGCCCAACTCCCCATGCTCCGCCGCGTGTTGCTGAGAATAATGTGGCTGACCAACAGGTCGCCGGCGCACACATTCTGCGGCACCTTGCGCCGCACCGTGATGCCGTGCAGCGTCAGACCGGCCAGCCCGCGGCTGAGCAACAGCGGGCCCACCAGCATGCCCGCCAGGATCAACAGCAGGTTGACCTCCCGGGCCATTGCGGCGCCGAACGTCAACATGACCACCAGCAGGTAGTACCAGCCGGCCCGGCACATCTTGGTTTGTCGGCGGATTCTCATGGGGGAGAGAAGTTAGGAGAGAGGAGTTAGAAGTTGGAAGTTAGGAGTTAGGAGTTAGGAGTTAGAAGTTAGAAGTTAGAAGTTAGAAGTCAGGCCTGACTTCCAGTTCTAACTCCTAACTTCTAAATTCTTGCTTCTCACGCCGGCACGGGAACCTCGTCGACCAGCCGTTCGATCAGGGCCTCGACTGCCTCGCGCTGGCCGCCGTGCAAATAGCCCTTGGTGATGACGCGGTGCGCCAGCACCGGCACGGCCAGCGACTTGATGTCGTCGGGCACGACATACTCCCGCCCGTCGACCAGCGCCGCGGCCTGTGCGGCACGATCGAGCGCCAGCGCCCCGCGGATGCTCACGCCCACGTGCAACTCCCGGCAGCGGCGCGTCGCCTGGACGATGTCCAGCAGGTATTCGTTCATCGCCTCGGCCACCAGCACGCGGCGCACGGCCTGTTGCAGCTCCACCACCTGGGGGCCGTCGAGCACCGCGCTGAGCACGTCCACCGGCTCGCCTTCCCGATGGCTGGCAAGGACCTGTCGCTCGACCTTCCGGTCCGGGTAGCCCATGGGGATCCGCAGCAGGAAGCGATCCAACTGGCTTTCAGGCAGGGGATACGTGCCCTCGAACTCGACCGGGTTTTGCGTGGCGATGACCATGAACGGCTGCGGCAGGGGGTGCGTCCGGCCGTCGACCGACACCTGTCGTTCGCTCATGGCCTCCAACAGCGCGCTTTGCGTGCGCGGCGTGGCCCGATTGATCTCGTCGGCCAACACGATGTTGGCGAACACCGGCCCTGCGCTGAAGGTGAATTCGTGCTTGTCGCCGTTGAAAAAACTGCTGCCGGTGATGTCGCCGGGCAGGAGATCGGGAGTGAACTGCACGCGGTGAAAAACCCCGGCCACGCTGCGGGCCATCGCCTTGCCCAGCAGGGTCTTGCCTACCCCGGGCACGTCTTCCAGCAGCACGTGTTCGCCGGCCAGCAAGGCCACCACCGCCAGCCGTACCGGCTCGCTTTGGCCCAACACGACCCGGCAAATGTTGTCACGGAGTTGTCTGATCAGATTTACCGGATCGTCCATCGTGTAACAAAGCCCCTGGAACCGTTCACGGTTCGGGCCCGTAAGACAATAATTTGGCCAGTTGCCCGTAGGACGGATTGCCAATCCGTCTGTGTTTTGCGGGACGGATTGGCAAGCCGTCCTACGATGACGCTGGAGGCCATTGTAACGGGCGAAGGCGCATCACGGAAAGGGCCGCTGTTGTCTTTTTGCAACAGCAGAGCCGCCATCGTCAAAGCCGTTCCGCCGGGCAAGGCGACAACCTAAAGCTTGTTGCTGCAACAGCCTCGGACCCGGCCGCTGGCCGTCGCGCGAGTGCCGCCCAGCGGGAAGGCATACCGATTGCTCTCGTTTACGATCATGATCTTTGTCGAAGAAATCAACGACCTGGCGCAATTGGCGCCGTGCCGCTTGCTCTGGAAAAGGCTGCTCGGCGAGACGCCGGGCGGCAGTTTCTTCCACTCCCTCGATTGGCTGGAAGTCTACTGGCGGCACTACGGCATGGATCAGCGGCTCCGCGTCTTGCTGGTTTCCTCCGACCGGCAGCCGCTTGGCATCCTGCCTTTGACCGTACAGCGGGAAACGACCCGCGTGGGCCGGCTGCGCGTGCTCACGTATCCTTTGCACGACTGGGGCACGTTCTATGGTCCCATCGGCCCGAACCCCACGGCTACGCTCCTGGCCGGACTGCGGCACGTGGCCCAAACGCCCCGCGACTGGGACCTCTTGGAACTACGGTGGGTGGACCTGCTGGGTCACGACCGCGGGCGGAGCGAAACGGCCATGAAGCTGGCCGGATTGCCCGCCAGCGGCCAGTTCTGGGAACAATCGCCGTTGGTCGAGTTGCCCCACGGCTGGGAAGAATACTGGCGCAGCCGGGACAAGAAATTCCGGCACAATGTGGAACGCTGCGGCCGACGACTGGCCGAACAGGGAGAAGTTTCACTGTTGCGTTACCGGCCCGGTGGCACGCTCCATGGCGACGACGACCCGCGTTGGGACTTGTACGATGCCTGCACCACGTTGGCCCAACGCAGTTGGCAGGGCTCGTCGACCGATGGCACCACGCTCTCGCACGACGGGATCCGCAACTTCCTGCGGGATGCCCATTTGGCGGCCGTCCGCGCAGGGGCCCTCGATCTCAGCCTCCTCATGCTGACGGGCCGCCCAATCGCTTTCGTCTACGGCTACCGGCAGGGCGACCGGGTCTATGAACTGCGGAAAGGCTTTGATCCGGCCTTCGCAGCGCTGCGGCCGGGGCTGGTGTTGCAACAATTGCGATTGCAAGACGGCTGCCAGCGCGGCGACCGGTGCTACGATATGGGCGTGGGCTCCCTGGACGTCAAGCGACACTGGCAAACGTCCCTGGCCGCCAACTTCCGCTTGACCCATTTTCCGGCCTTGATCGCCCGGGCCCAAGTCCTGCGGCTGAAACGCTGGTGGAAGAAGAAGTCACTCCCGATGAACGACCGTCTGCACGAGGCGATATGCCAGTAACAACCCGAAGGCGCCCAGCGTGGCCGCCAAGAAACCGAGCGGACTGATCGGATTCAGCGGGCGGTTGCCCAACCACCAAGAGAGAACTCCCAGACCGACCGCACTGCCGGTCATCCCCAGCGTGAGCGTGGCCAAGGGACTGCCTGGTTCGCGGACCGGCAACACCAGCCGTGCCAGCAGCCCCGCCAGGCTGCCGAACCCTACCCACAACAGCACGACGTTCACCCAGTGCTGGGCGGTTTGGGAGAGTTCGGGCATGGTCGATATACCGCCAACGGTGAACAGTCGGTTTCTCCCCGGCGCAGCGAATCCGCGCGCTGCTGGCGTCCAAAGGGCTTGGACGCCAGCAACGCACTCACACCCCCCTGATCGATGGATGGGGACTATCCCAATTCTCGTCTGCCATACGCAGCATGGCCGCGAAAATGGGACCGGGTTCCCTCTGGGTGCCTTCGGAAGTGTAACACCTATTCCTTCGCCGGCCTTACCGCTGCTGTACGGACTGTTCCGAATTGTATGCCTTCAGGGCGGCCGCTTCACGGGAAAGCTTGAATTGCGAGCCCGGCGGGAAGTATTGAACATCATCGTACATATAGAAAGGGCTGGGCAGCGTCTGGCCTCCGATATCCGAGTGGCAACCCGCCGTGCCGAGTGCTAGCAATGCCCCTACGCCGAGGAGCAAAGGTCGCAGACCGCGGCGAAGAATCGAGACCTTCATGGGCCACCTCCATCGCTTGTGCATAGCACCTATCTTACGCACACTCTACCAGCCATAAAATCATCATGCTCGATACAATCGGCACCAAGGTTATCGTCCACCCCAACCGGCAAACTTTAACATCGGAACATTATTGAAAACTGCGATGTCCCCCACTTGTGGTTTAGCCGGTGTGTAGCCTATAACGACGGTTGATCGATGCTCAGGAGCCGAGCGATGATTGTTGGGGTGCCCAAGGAAATCAAGCGGGACGAGTATCGGGTAGGGCTGCTACCGGTCGGCGCGGAAGAGCTGACCCGCGCCGTCCACCAGGTTCTCGTCGAGACCGGGGCCGGCCTGGGGTCCGGCCTGAGCGACGACGAGTATGTGCGGCACGGTGCCCGATTGGCCCCCACCGCCGAGGAGGTGTACGCCGAAGCGGAAATGATCATCAAGGTCAAGGAACCACAACCGCACGAGCGGCAATTGCTGCGGCCCGGCCAGATTGTCTTTGCCTATTTTCACTTCGCCGCCGATCCGCAGTTGATCGAAGCGGTGCTCCAGTCGGGTTGTGTGGCCGTGGCCTACGAAACGCTCCGCGACGACCGCGGCCGGCTGCCGCTGTTGACGCCCATGAGCGAGGTCGCCGGCCGCATGAGCATCCAGGAGGGGGCCAAGTACCTGGAGCGGCCGCAGATGGGCCGCGGCATCTTGCTGGGTGGAGTGCCCGGCGTCGAGCCGGCCCACATCACGATCCTCGGCGGCGGCACGGTCGGGGCCAACGCCGCCAAGATCGCCGCCGGCTTCCGCGCCAACATCGGACTGCTGGACGTCGACATGGATCGGCTGCGCTACCTGGACGACATCATGCCGGCCAACGTGACCGTGCTCTTCAGCGACCGCCACACGGTGCGCGAGCAGATCCGCCGCGCCGACCTGGTGATCGGTTCCGTGCTCGTGCCGGGGGCCCGCGCCCCCGTGCTCATCGAACCCGGGGACCTGCGGTTGATGAAACCGGGCAGCGTCATCATCGACGTGGCAATCGACCAGGGCGGGTGCATCGCCACCAGCCATCCCACGACCCACAGCAACCCCACGTTCATCGTCGACGACGTGGTCCATTACTGTGTGACCAACATGCCAGGAGCGGTAGGCCGAACGAGCACTTTTGCTTTATGCAACGTCACCTTGCCCTGGGGGCTGCAGATCGCCAACCGCGGTCTGTTGGCTGCCGCCGAGAGCCTGCCGCCCGTCAGCCGGGCCATCAACGTGTACCGCGGCGAGGTGACCAACCGGGCGGTGGCCGAGACCTTCAAGATGCCGTACAACCCGAGATTTCAGAGATAGTTTTGCAACCGTTAAGAGGCAAGCCGGGGGACTGGTCCATTTTTCGGCGAGAAGATGTTGTCTTGCGAACCGACGATGGCCGAAAACATGGACCCGGGTACCCTCTGGGTGCCTTCCTTGCCGAAAGAGGATTACGATGAGCGACAGTAGCCAACCCTTGGTGGGCATCGTCATGGGCAGCGAGAGCGATTGGCCCAGGATTGCCGCGGCGGCCCAGGCCCTGAAGGAGTTCGACGTTCCCTTTGAAGTGCAGGTCATGAGCGCCCATCGCACGCCGGAATTGGTGCGCGAATACGCGCTGGGGGCCGCGGACCGGGGCCTGAAAGTGATTCTGGCCGCGGCCGGCGGCGCAGCGCACCTGGCGGGAGTCATCGCCGCGCATACGGTCCTGCCGGTGATCGGCATCCCCGTGCCCACCGAGCTCCAGGGCGGCCTGGACTCCTTGCTCTCGACGGTGCAGATGCCCGGCGACGTGCCGGTGGCGGTCGTGGCCGTGGGCGGCGGCGGGCCGCGCAATGCCGGCCTGCTGGCCGTTCAGATCCTGGCCCTGGCCTCGCCGCCGCTGCAATCGCGATACGCCGCCTTCAAACGTCAACTTGTGGAAAAGGTACGCGCCAAGAATGCCGCACTCCAAGCAACCCTCCAGCGCGGCTGACAACGCCGGCCCGGCGCGAAAGAATATAGAAACCCTCCGCTGGCTGGGCGACGTGGACGGCTGCCTGCAACTCGTGGACCAGACCTTGTTGCCCGCCCAATTCGTCCAGATCGAGTGCCGCACGGTGGAGGCGGTGTGGGAGGCGATCAAGGTGTTGCGCGTGCGCGGCGCGCCGGCCATCGGCATCGCTGCGGCCTACGGCGTCTGCCTGGGAGTGCAGACAGCGGCCCACGCCGATGAAGAAGCTTTTTGGCAGCGGCTCGCCACGGTGATCGACTATCTGGCCACAAGTCGACCGACGGCGGTGAACCTGTTCTGGGCGCTGGAGCGCATGCGCAAGGCGGCGGCCGCTCGCCGCGGCGCGCCGATCGCCGCAATCGTTGCCGACCTGCTGGCCGAAGCCCGCGCCATCCACGAGGAGGACCGCCGCACGTGCCGGGCGATTGGCCGGCACGGGGCCGCGCTGCTGAGCGACGGCCAGGGCGTGTTGACGCATTGCAACGCGGGCGGGCTGGCGACGGCCGACTACGGCACGGCCCTGGCCGTATTCTTCGCGGCCACCGAGGCGGGCAAGCGGCTGCACGTCTACGCCGATGAAACCCGGCCCTTGCTGCAAGGCGCACGCCTGACGGCCTGGGAGCTGCACGAGCGCGGCATCGAGGTGACCTTGATCTGCGACTCGATGGCGGCCCAGGTGATGCGCGAGGGCCGCGTGCAGGCGGTGGTGACGGGCGCCGATCGGATTGCCGCCAACGGCGACGCCGCCAACAAGATCGGCACCTACGGCGTGGCCGTGCTGGCGGCCGCGCACCACATCCCCTTTTACGTGGCCGCTCCCAGCAGCACCTTCGATCTCGCCCTGGCCGACGGCCGGCAGATTCCCATCGAGCAGCGCGATCCGCGCGAGATCACGCACGGCTTCGGCCGGCAGACGGCGCCGGAGGGGATCCAGGTCTACAACCCGGCCTTCGACGTCACGCCGGCCGAGTTGATCCGGGCCATCATTTGCGAGCGGGGCGTGATCGAGCCGGTGACGCGCGCGCGAATTGCCGAGGTGCTGAGCGGAGTGTAAAGTGACGGAATCCGCGAAGGCGGGATAGGATAGTTCACCGCAGAGGACGCCGACGATCGCCGAGGCTGTTGCACGTTCCTCATCGCGTTCGATTCAGGCAACGGACTTCTATGCTTTCATTCTCTGCGCTACTCCGCGTCCTCTGCGGTGAGTCATCCTTTTCCGCCTTCACGCCCGCCGCTCGGCCAGCAGGCGCTCGGTCTCTTCCAGCTTGACCCGATATTCGAACATGAACTGGCTGTAGTCGGGGGCCAGCAGATGTTCGGCCAGGAGCAGGCCGATCGGATTGGTCACGCTGCGAACCTTCTTGCGGACGGCGCCGAGGTCGGCCGGTGCAAGGGCCACGGCGCCGCGCGTGGCGCGGACGCCCTGATCGACCTCTTCGGCCGGGAAGCCGGGCGTCAAATGCGCCGGCCAGAAGGCGATCTGCTGATCCACTTTGCGCTGGCGAAGGAACTTCCGCACCTGCCGGGCCCGGCCCACAACGTCCAGAACGCGCGGTTTCTCGGCATAGCCGATGCGGCGGATCGATTCGGCGACTCGACTACTCATCAATCGCACCGTGGCCATCTTGTCGAACGGCTTGGGGTGGCCCTGCAACAGCTCCAGGAGTTGCTCTCTGCGCGTGTCGGCCGGCCGGCTGAAGGCCTGCCTCGCGGCCGCCGGCTCGGCGTGCTTGGCCAGGCCGTTCCGCTCGACAAGGTGCAAGTCCAGGAACTGGTCCACGAACGATTCGAGGTCGTCGGATTCCGGAGTCAAGTCGAGCCGCGGCAGGGAAATGCAACAGAAGTCGGCGCGGAGGCAGTCGGCCAGCCCGTCCGGCGCAGCCAGGTGACGCTTGACGGCCGAGTCCAACAGTTCCAGAACGGCGGGCGGCGCGTCGCCGCGGCCGGCAAGCCGCTGGATGCCCCGCAGGGCGGCGCTGCGGGTCCACAGACCGATCAGATAGTGCAGCACCTGGCCGCCGCCGTTGCAGATCATCTCGCCCACGCGGATCGCCCGCACAACCTCCCCGGCGGCGGCGAGCGGATCACGGTCGGCCAACAACAGCCGATAGCGAATCAACAGCAGGCGTGCCAGCTCGCCCAGCTTGAACACGAACTCCGAATCGGAGTTGATCTGCGCGCAGGAGGATAGTTCGCTGAACTGCAGGCGTCCGCGCTCGATCCCTTCGTACAAGGACTGCAAAGCGCGGCGATTGGTTTCCAACAAC
>JBEKZQ010000119.1:0-14666 GCA_049509675.1 Thermoguttaceae bacterium
TCCATTGCTGCGAAGGCCTTCCAGCGTCAGATTCTCGATCGCGTGATCGCCGTCAAGGCCCGCAAGTTCCGACGGCATCCAGGGGCCTTTCACGTCGACATTCTTGATACTGACGTTGCGGATCGCCCCGAGACCCTTGCTCGTCTCGTGCTCGGTCACGCTGAAGTTCAACAGCCGCGGGGTGTCGGCGTGCTCGATGTGCAGGCCGTCGATCTCCATGCCGTCGATCATGGCGCCCTGGGCCGCCTCGATGGAGATCAGCGCGCCGTGCGGGAACTGGATCGGCTCCGCCAGCGCCCGCACCACGTAGTTGTCGACGATCTTCAGCCCCGAGAGAGTCTGCGTGGACCAGGTCTCGTTGCCGATGTGCAGGGGGTTGCCGTACCGGTCTTGCCAGAAGACGTTATTGGCGACCGTGATGTCGCGCGGGATGTTTCCATTGGATTGCCAACTCGACGCCTTGATGGCGATGCAGTCGTCGCCAAGGTGGAAGAAGCAATTCTTGATGGTCACGTCGCGGCAGTCGCCGTCGGGATCGATGCCGTCTTCGCCGTAGAAGACGTTGAAGAACTTGACGTTGTCGACCGTCAGGTGCGACGTGGCGTAGGCCAGGTAGCTCCAATTGCCTTGCTTGTGCAAACCGGGACCGAAGTTGTAGACGATGATGCCCTGGACCGTGATGTTCCGGGCGTTCCAACTCTTCAGCGGATTGGTGTTGACGTCGGTGAAGAGCATGCCGTACCCGGAGAGCGTCGTGCCGCTGTCGAGGATGATGGCGCCTTTTACGATCGCCCCCCCCTCGATGTAGACCCGCTTCTTCTGCGTCTTGCGGAACTGGTGGACCTGCCCGGCGGCGTAGAAGTCGACTTGCGGGTCGGTGGGCGACGGAGGATTGAGGTCGATCGGATTGGCAAAGAGGCAGAGCGGATGATCGATGTCGCCGTTGACGTTGACGACGAGGTTCCTGGGCTCCTTGACTGTAAAGGTAATCTGGGTGCCGTCGATCGCGGCGGCGATCTTGTAGGCGGAGGGCAGCACCTCGGCCGATTTCACGGCTCTCTTATAGGTGACGCGGACCTCGGCCGGTCCGGAGAGCCCGAAGGCGGCGATGCCCGCCTTGCCGGCGAACGACGACTCGAAGGCATAGACAGCGGCCTCGCTATACGTCGCGGCGCCGGCGGCCCGCACCTCAAGCCTGCTAAAGTCGGGCGATCGCGGAAATGCGCCGGCCGCCGGGGCCGTGTAGGCGACTACCGTAGGAGCGCCGGCCGCTTTCGCCGCCTGAAGGCTTTGAGCCTGACAGATCGATGCGGCGACGCCAAGGGTGATTATTACCAGCAGCGCTGATCCACGCGCGTTGGAAGATTGCCGGTTCATGCTCGTGCTTTCCTTGGATGGTGGGGCTCTTGAGGCGGCAGTGGTTTCGCGGGCAGTCGCCCACCCGTCGAGTTCCATCTTGCACTGATTGCGGAGAAAGATCAATTGCGAAATGCGTCAAAACAACTGCTAAAATGCGTCATGCGCGCCGGTCCCGGCGTCGGCAATTCCCGGGCTTGACAGCAATCGGCAACCTTGACATAATACATCATTCCGGTTAGCGCCATGCGTCACTGGGCGGCCTCCTTGCGGCAAGTGAACACGAGATGAGCCAACCTCTTCGCATTGCCCTGTTGATCGAGACATCGAGCTTCTACGGGAGGTGTCTTCTCCAGGGCATTGCGACGTACGCGAACGAGCGGGGACCGTGGAAATTCTACCACCACGGGTATCTGACCGACGATAAGTTCGCGCGGCGGCTAAGGCCGTGGCGGCCCGACGGAATCATCGCAAGGATCGTCAGCCCGCAGGTAAGCCGGCAGATCCGTGCGTTGGGGCTGCCGACGGTCGATCTGCTTCACGAAACATCGCATGTCCAAATGCCCCAGGTCATTCCAGATCAACCTGCCATCGTGCGGCTGGCAGTGGACCATCTTTGGGAGTGTGGGCTGCGGCAGTTGGCATACGCCGGGTTTCGCGGCGTCCGCTTCTCGGATCAGCGGAGCCGGTGCTTTTGTGATTACACGAAACAAAGAGAGTATCCGGCAAGCGTCTTTACAGAAGGTGGTTATTCAAATCCCAGCGAGCTTGTCCGCGTTGAAGAACTTCCCTACCGGTTTTCCGTGGAGTTGGCCGATTGGCTGTGTGCCTTGCCGAAGCCGATCGGTCTGATTGCCTGCAACGATACGCGGGCTTCCCAAGTCCTCAGGGTTTGTTCCGAGCGTGCGATCCGGGTCCCCGATGAGATTGCGGTGATCGGCGTCGATAACGATCCTGTTGTTTGCGGGCTGGCTGAACCGCGGTTGTCGACGGTCGACCCGAATGCGCGAAGGATCGGCTACCAGGCGGCCGCGCTGTTGCACCAGATGATCCAAGGCGAGGTTCCCGCTCCGAGAATCGTCCAGGTCGAACCGGTTGGCGTTGTTGCGCGTCGATCGACCGATGTCCTGGCGATTTCCAACGCCGACGTGGTTGAGGCAATTCGTTTCGTGCGAGAACAGGCCTGTGAAGGGCTCACGATCGCTGCAATTATCGAGCGTCTCTGTATTTCTCGCCGCACGCTGGAGCGCTGGTTCACACAGTACGTTGGTCATTCGCCACCCGAGGAGATCAACCGGGTCAGGCTGGCGCGGGTAAGGGAATTGCTGTGCGAGACGAACCTTCCGTTAGAGGAGATTGCGCGCTCAGCGGGGTTCTCCCATGTCGAGAGCATGTACCGATTGTTCAAAGATGCCACGGGCCAAACGCCGGGGCAATACCGCCAGTCGCAGTTCGCAAGCAAAACGGCGAGGAGATCCTGGCTGGCGGAGTGACAAGGCCGATAATTCCGAGCATTGAAGTGCTGTACCTGCCGGCATCGCCGCGCGAGGCATAGCGGCGACCGCGCGAGAATGACCTGTGCAATTCCAATGTAGGCGGCGCACGCCATGTGCCGTAAGTGGGCGGACGGCACACGGCGTGTGCCTGCTACAATTTGTCCAAGTTATTTTTGCGCGAGGCATAGCGGCGACCGCGTTTCGATCCCGGCCGTCACTACTTCGCCGGCGGCAACGAATCGTCGCCTGCGTCGGCAAGGTCGGCCGGGGACCGATTAAAGCCGAAGGCAACGGCTGCGTTCTCTCCTGCCGCGAGCGAAATGGTCCGCGTCTCTTCGAGCACCTGTTCGCTGCGGAGAATTTCGACACGTACTTCATAAGCGTAAACAAAACCCGGCTTGAGGCGATATGACACGAAACGCCGCTCACTGCCGGTTCTGCGGGTCAGCAGTCCGTTGACAGTGACCTTCGCGTCGGCAGGAACATAGGCTGTCAGCAGCCCGCTGTTCTCCAGCGTGGGGGTAGAGTCGTGGGCGCTCTCCGCCGGTTCGAGCAACGGAGGTCTTGCCGGCTCCACCGGGTTCAATTCCTTCTCTGGGGGCGACGGCAACAACAAGCCGGATTCTTTCTGCGGCGACTGCACAAGCAGAGCGGGTGCGGCTAACGGACTTCTCGAGGGCGGCGACTTCGCCGGCGGCGGCAGAGCCTGATCCAATCGCACCTCCTTGGCAGGACGCGGAGCCGGCGTCGCAGGGATCAGGTCCTCTGTCTCGGTGGGCGGCGTAGGGATCAGGTCCCTTTCCTGAGTGGGCGGTGTCGGCAACAGCGGCGGCAGAGCCCGGTCCAACGGTACTTCCGCGGGAAGCGGAGTGGGCGGCGCCGCAGGTTTCGCCTCGACCGGGCCGGGCAGCACGGGAATCTCTGCACTCCGCGCACCGGAAGGTTCCTGAGGCACGATGGGAAGAACCGTATCGGGTTTCCAACCCGGCGGCAGCTCGGGCAGCAGCCCGTGCTCGCTCGCGGCCGGCGGTTTGGCGGCCGGTGTCGGCGCCCGCGGCCGCGGCACTTCTAGCCGGGCGGGCGGCGTGGGCAGCAACTCGGCGCCGATCGACAAGGGGAAGACCTTGTCCCGCCGCAGCTCGCCCGGCCATTCCCGCCACTCCGTCGAGTAATGGCCAAACTCCTGAGCCCGAATGCCGGTTGCCGAAAAGAACGCGGCGCCAGGCATGATCGCCACGACTAGCGCGAACGCGGCGCCGCTCGGCAGGCAATTGAATCTCGCCATGTGTTGCTTCCCTCGTCCGTTGTTCAAGGCGACTTGGTTCCCTCGTCGGCAATGACGACACGATCGCCCGGGTAGATCTGGAAATTGGTGGCCGTAGCGCCATGGTGGCTGATCGCTTGCCAATCGACGGGCAACACGGTTTCGGCGGAGCCGGGCGGAACAGGCCGGGCAATCCAGATCTTCTTGCTCGCCAATTGCGAAAGGCCGCCGACGTGGCTCACCGCGTCCAGCACCGTCTCGTTGCCCGTAATCGGCAACCGCACCACCTTGTTCTCCAGCCCGGTCGCCTCGATGATGACGTAGTACACGTGGCTGTTGTAGGCGATCACCTCGACGGTGACTTCCGGCGAGTCGAAGAACGCCGCGAGGTGTTCTTGCAGGGCCAGGCGGACCTCGGTCGGCGTCTTGCCCGCTACATGCACCGCCCCATACTTCCGCAGGTTTACCGTCCCATCAGGGCTGACAAGGTACGCGCCGCTGACCGGCTGCATCCCGTCGATTCGCGCAAGCTGAACCGCGACCTCGGGGTTGTTGACGAGCTCGGCGAGTTTATGGCGAACCGTCATTTTCACCTCGTCGAGGGTCATCCCTAGTACGCGCACCGTCCCGTAGGCTGGTCCAAGGTTGATCGTCCCCTCGGCCTCGATCATGAAGCAGCCATCGATGGGCTGGTCGACCAGAACGTTCGCCACTTGGATCTTCAGCACGTCATAGTGCCTGGCGCGGTACGGGGACCGGGGAACGAGCGTCGGCATTTCGATCTGCACGATGTCGGGGGAGGCGATGCGATAGGCCGGCAGCGATCGCATGGCCAACTCGCGGGGATAGTCCTTTCGCGGCGTTTCGTTCCGGTCAGCCTTCGCAAGCTGGCTAACGAGGATCCAACCCTTGGCCTGCTGTCCGGCCTGTTCCACGGCGACCTCGACCCAGTCGGGCGTGACGCGCGCGGCGGTCAACTCGGTCCCCGGATTGAGGAAAGTCAGGGTGGTTTCCGCCTTTTCCCCCTGGGCGACGCGGGCCCGCACTGTGGTTACCACCTTATCGCCGCTCTTGATCTGCGCCGGCGATTCCGCAGCAAGGCAAGGACCGTGCGGCAGCAAGCCGCCGAGCAGGACAACCGCCGAAAGCCACGGCGTGCGGAGCATGGCAAGACCTCCTTCAGAAAGACCAAGACGCATCGTCTTCGTCACCAAGTATGATCCGCCCCTGCGCCATGTCAAGACGCGGCGGGTACCGAGCCATCCCCAGTTTCGCGGCCCCGAAAAGGCAGGTTCAAGACCGATGCCGCACGCCGGGAAACTTCGCCCGCAGTTCCCGGCACGCCAGCAGCATGTTGGGAGACAATTCCGGCAACCGTTCCACAAGGTAGGTCATGTGGGCCTCCATCGTCTCCTGGAATGGCCTGAGCTTCTTGACGAAGGCCGAATCGGTGGCCGCAAGAGCGGTATAGAAGACCTGATTGATCTCCGAAGATTCGACCCGGACAACCAACTGCAGGGCGGCCTCGACCGAATCAATTTCCGATACGGCGGCCTCAGTCGCATCCATTTGTTGCTCAAGTCGAGGCAAATAGTCGTCCCACGGGTTGAAAAGGTGGGTTTTCCACCCGCCACGAATCGCAGCGGCCCGACAGATTTCCAGCAGATCGGCGTGGTATTGTTCCTGCTGGACCAAACCCGCAAAGAACGGCCCCACCAAGCCTTCGTCAGCAAACGCCCTCGCCAGGGCCGTGTAGATTCGCTTGGCCCGCAGTTCCAGGCCGACGCAGCGTTCCAGAATTGTGGGCACCTTCGAGGCGGTGGCCCCACAGTAACCAGCATCACGAAGCAACGAGAGAAACGGCCTGCTCTGCCAGGGGCCGATAGCCCTAAAGAAGACTCCCCATCCAAAACAGCGGATGGCTACGAACGGATGGGCCAAAATATCCCAGTGGGTGATGACGCCAACCATACCGCTTCTCCCCCAAGAGTTCAGCCTATCATTCCTGCCAAGGCCGTCAAGCAGCCCGGGTGGGGGGGTTGCAGTTCTCCCGGGCCCGATTGCCGCCCGAGCGGATTGCTGCTACTCTAACCGCAACACGTGCGCCGCCATCGCCAGAGGAGCCATCATGGCCGAGCAAGGTTGGAAACGATTGTTGTCCGGTGAGCCGTGGCGCCCGGGCCCCGGAGGGTACAGAATTGCGGCCTATTCTGAATTCATGCCGCCGCCGCTGCTGGGGCGCAAGCCGTACGGCAGCTTCGATAGCGTGCTGTTGGATCCGGCCGATCCGTGGGGCTGGCACGTCACGGAATACGAAGAGTCGCTGGAATTGCAACCGGGCCTGACACGCGTGGCCCGGGAACTCTTGAAGGTCTTTCGCCACCTGGGCCGGGGCGAACCGGCACACGGCATTTCCCGCAAGAAGCTGCAAGGGAATCTCTACTGGCCGGAAGAGTTGCACCGCACGGGTGCGCCGCCGCAGGAGCGGTACGTCATGTTGCTGCCGCTGGCCCTGTCGCGCACCCAGGACGACAAGGGCCGGGTGCGCTGGACGCTCTTCGGCGGCAGCGAACAAGGGCCGGGCAAGGCCTTTTGGCGCGGGTTCTTTTCAGCGCCCCGCCGCGAATTGCCGGCCCAATGGGCCACCGATTTTCTCCGCCGGCTGCTGGCGGCCGCCTATGGTGAAGGGGCGGACGCTCCGGACGATCTGCGCCGCGCCGGACTACGCATCTTTTCCAGCGACGAGGATCCGGTCCTGCCCTATTGGAGCGAAGAGCCGCTGCCCTCCTGGACCGCGGCCTATCGTTGGAAGAAGGGGCAAACCTTGCGCGGCGTCCGCTACCTGCTGACCTTCTGCCCCTTTCAACGCCTGCCGGCGGCCGTGCGCAATGCCTATCTGGCCGGCGATCTGCACCTGTTGCCCTTCCCGGGCAGCCTGGCCTTCTTCGGCACCCCGGCCTACCTGGCACTGGGGCGCGAACTGCCGCTGGCGGTGCAGATTCCCTTGCTGCACTCGCTGCACCGTCACGAGGCGCCGTGGGGAATCCGCATTCCACAGTCCGGCTGGTTGCACGAGCCAAGCGCCGACTCGCCGGCTCCGCACGCCGACTACGGCCCGCTGCGCAGCAGCTACCAGCGCACGCATCGCTGGGCGCGCGTGCATCGCCATCAAGATGAACTGTCGGTGACGACCCGGGAGGACAAGCTGGCACACGTGCTCTTTAGCGCCCGGCCCGACGACGTGGGCCTGTACGACAAACCGATGGCCCGCAACGCGCAGATCTGGACGCACGCCTTCCGCCCTTTGCTGGACGGCCCCCGGGCGGCGCCAGCCGAATTGGCGGCCGCGGCCAAAAGTCTCGCCGCAGGCGGGCTGTTCGGCTATCGCATGTTCTACCCGGCCATGCGGGTCGGCCGTCACGAGGTCTATTGGCAACGGCCCCTGGTGGCTTGTTTTTCACCGCAAACGGACGAGCCGACCGTGTTGGCCGACGCGCCGCTGGGATACCTGACGGCCTATGCGGCCGATCGGCCGCGGCCGGATCGGCCCGTGGAACTTTGGCCGCGATTGCTGGCCCGACCGGGGCACGACCTGGCCGTGCGGCTGCTCACGATCACCCACGAGCCGCATTATCATCTCACGATGATCAATGCGCGAAAGCTGCTGGATGCGTGGCAACTGCGCGGCGGCCGGCCGTTGCCGCCCGCGCTGGCCCGCCAACTGCTCACGCTGCCCAAGGAACAGTCGCTGCAAGACTGGTTCGAGTCGCTTCCCGCCCGCGCCACGGACCCCGAGGCGGTCCGGGCCCTGGTCGATCAGTTGCGGCAATGCGTCGCCGACGCTCCCCTCTCCCCTGGCGGGAGAGGGGTGAGGGGTGAGGGGGAAATGCGATCGCTGACCTTCCAACGGACGGCCAGGCGTTCGTTCGAGACGGCCTATTGGAAGACGATCGCCGGCCTGGCGCACGGCCGGTACGTCAACAAGGACAACGCCGACTGCGTCGAGGACCCGCCGACGCAATCGCACCTGGCCCATTACCATCGCGACCTGGAGGCCCTGGGCGATTACCTGCTGGCCTATTACGAGCGCGCAGTGGCGGCGGCCGCCATGCAGGGCCGGGCCGTGGTCGGCGAACTGCCCTTCCGCTGGCAGACCGACTTCTCCTTCGACTGGTCGGGCGGATGGTCGAAGAACCAACGTGCCGAGAGCTACGAGCGCGACCTGGTGGTGGTGATTCCGGGCCGCGACCGCCGCCGGGCGGTGATCATGGCCGACCACTACGACACGGCCTACATGGAGGACGTTTTTGGTTATCCCGAGAAGCGCAACGGCCCGCGCCTGGCCGCCGCCGGGGCCGACGACAACCATTCGGCCACGGCCACGCTGATGTTGGCCGCCCCCATTTTCTTGCAGTTGGCCCGCGAAAGCCGGCTGGGGACCGACGTGTGGCTGGTGCATTTGACCGGCGAAGAGTTCCCCGCCGACTGCATGGGCGCCCGCTTCCTGTGCCAAGCCCTGGTCGAGGGAACGCTCAAGATCCGCCAGACGAATCGTCGTTGGCGGAGCCTGGCGCGGACGCGGGTCGAGGGCCTCTACGTGATGGACATGATCGCCCACAATAACGATCACAACCGCGATGTCTTCCAGATCTGTCCCGGTGTCGGCCCGGAGTCGCTCTGGCTGGCGGAGCAGGCGCACGCGGCCAATGCGATCTGGAACGCCTCGGTCCCCGCCTGGAACGCCCGGCCGCAGCGGCGCGGGTGCGGCCGCGGGCAGCGCAGCGCCGACGGCAAGACGCTTCCCGCCGTGGCCCGGCATCCGCAGTTGCACGGCGAGATCCGCCCGACCTGCAATCCCCGCAGCACGCTCTACAACACCGACGGCCAAATCTTCTCCGACGCCGGGGTCCCGGTCGTGCTGTTCATGGAACACTACGACATCAACCGCCACGGTTATCACGACACGCACGACACGATGGCCAATATCGATCTGGACTACGGCTCGGCCGTTGCGGCCATCGCCATCGAAGCGGTCGCCCGTGCGGCGCGTGGCGAGTAGGGTCACCAAGAAGCGTGCCGCGCAATCCTCCTCTCTTCATGCCCGCTTGACGGGCATTCCCGCCGCAGGCGGTCCTCGGCCTGGCATTCATGCCGGGTTCGCAGCGCGAAGCAATCCCGGTTTTTTGCCAAACTCTGCTGTGCCAGTCGGCCCCGTTCCACCAGCGATTTTCTGGGGGCTGTTGATTGGACTCGACGAGCAGATGGTGGGCGGCTATTTGAACCGAAAATCGAGTTGGAATCCATAGAGCCAGGGAATCCGTGGATCCACATTCTCGGCCTTCAGCTTCTCGGGCAGCCCCTCGTACCGGCTGCGCAGCAGATCCTTGTTGGGGGCATTGTAGTACGTAATCACCACCGTGTCCCGCACGACCCGAATGTCCCCCTCCAGGCCCCGGAAGAGCGCCCTGGCGAAGTGCTCGGCGTCCCAGTGCCGGTAGGGCTCACCCAATCGATTGCGCAGGCGCTGGATCGTTGCCTGAGCCAACATGGCTAGGCTCATCTGGCCATAACGAGCAGGTGATGCACGGCCGTATCCCTCGCCAAGAACGGAAGTCCGTTGAGGATCTCGAAACCGCGCAGCGTCACGTGACGACGTTCGCGAACTCCCCTCAGACACAAGGCGGCCTCGTGGACCAACTGCAACGCCAAACGCGGTTCGATCCGCACGGTGGGTTGTTGCGTCCAGCCGCAGAGCAAGTCCCACGTGCCCAGGCGGAGATGTTCCGGGACCAGCAGCCACAGACCGACCATGGTGTCGCTAATCTTGTCCGCCAAACGCTGCCGGACACCACGTTCGATACTCTGCGGATCGCCGTCGGTGTCGCGGACCACTTCACTGGTGATCTGGGCGGCGACTTTTTCGGGCACGACGCGCGGGCGGCACTTGTGGAGTTTTTTTTTGAAGCCCGTACTCGGCGATCACACGTTCCACGCTCCGCGTGCTGATTGCGAACTTGCATTGGCGGAGTTTCTGAGCAATGACCGCGGGTGTTGCTTCTGGATCAAGAAAGCGATGGCGGATAACCTGGCGGACCAGTTCGCTGGTACGCCGGTAATTGGTCTTAGGACCTGTTTTCTGGCTCCGCAACGCCTCGGAGCCCTGGGCGACGAAAAGCTTCCGCAATTGAAAATAGCGGGCTCTGCTCAAACCATACTTCTTCGCTGCCCTCAAGGCCCCCAGTCCTTCGCACTGGCCTTCGATGAGCATGGCCAGCTTCCGTGTCATCTCGTCCTCGTTGGGCACGGCAAGACGACCCGACGAGCCCACCAGTTCCGAGCGCCGAACATCGAACTCCATGGCAATCCTCCTTGAAAACCCATGGCCAAAAGCGCCCATGCTACCCGAGTCCGCCACTCCAGTCCATGCAAATATGGCGGATAAACTGGGCATGTCGAGGCAAACACCCGGAGGGTGGACCGATTTCCGCCACATTTGCCTAGACCCACCGAACGATGGCCGTGGCGTGCAGCGTAGGTAGACCCACGAGGCAGTCCAGAAAACAGCCCCCAGAAAATCGCTGGTTCACGCGGGGCTGACAGGGGATACTGATGAGTGAAGAATTGGCTTCGCGGCCGTTCAACCCGGCATGAATGCCGGGCCGAATACCGGCTGCGCCGGGCAGCGGCCATGAATGGCCGTGAAAACCGGGGACATTGGTGTTGCTCGGCATCGGCGCGATCGGGCTGCTAGCCTGGACGTGGCGGCGCAGGCGATGACGCAGTTCGGGCGATTGCGTGGCGGGACGATGAGAACATGGGCGGACAGGAAAATTCGCCCTGCTACGCCACCATCCGTTCGGAAAAGGTGCTGATCTCCAACGCGACTAACCGCTTGACCAGCTCGCGGGGAGTTTGCGGACGGCGGAGGGGATTCTTGGCCAACATCTGTTCTGCCAACCGGGCTACCTCGGGCGCGATTTGCGGGATCAGGCGCCGTAGCCGCGGCGGCGACGTCCGCCGATGCCGGGTGGCCAACTCCGCCAGATCATGGGCCTCGTAGGGCAAGCGGCCCGAGAGCAGTTGATAAAGAACCACCCCCAGGCTGTAGATGTCGCTGCGGATGTCGCTGCCGAGCGTCGAGGTGATGTGCTCCGGCGCGATATAGTTGCACGTGCCCAAAATGAGGCGGTCGACCGCGGAACCGGATTGTTCGTGCCGTCGCGCAAATCCCAGGTCCAGCAGGGTCACGTGTCCTTGCGGCGAAAGGAAGATGTTGCTGGGCTTCACGTCGCCGTGGGTCCACCCCTGGTCGTCGAGGGCCTGCAACGCCTGGGCGGTTTGCCGGGCGATCCACAACGCCCGAGGCACGTCCAACGATGCGCGGCCGCCACGGTTGGCTTGCCCAATCGTGCTAGAGGCAGCGCTGGACAAGCCGGCAGTGGCACCCGGGCGTTGGTCGCAAATGCCCTCATTCCAACCCTCTCCGATCCCGTCGTAAGCGATGGGCGGCAGAGGGGGACCTTTCAGTTGCGTCTGCAAGGTGGTCCCTTCCAACCAGGGCATGACCAGATAGCGGGGCGGCCGGCTGATACTGGCTTCGAGCACGGGGATCAGGTGCGGGTGCGACACGCAGCGACCGGCCACGGCCTCGCGCGCCATCAGGGCCACCGCCCGCGGATCGTCCTGGTACTGCGGCCGCAGTGTCTTCACGGCATAGGCTGCCGGGCGATCGACGGAGGCGCGGGCGGGCCGGGCCCGATAGATCTGCGACCAACTGCCCACGGCCGCCAGGTCGAGCAGTTCCCATCCGCCCAGACGGCGCGGCGCATGCGCGGCCGCGCGCGTGCCGCCGGCGGCGTCCCCTTCGGACTTCAACTCGGTCTGGGTCATCCGAGGATGCGCAATAAGAAACCTGGGATCTACAGCGAGGGCCATTGCGTCGCGTACCACCCGAAAAGCGGGAAAGGCGATACGCGGCCGCCATCGCGATCCATGACTGGACAAGGTCTATGCAGATAGCATCGGTTATTCCCGATGGGCAAGTTGAGCGGCGGCAATCTGGAAAAGATGGCCAACCCCGGACCGGGGGCAGGAGAACTGCAAAGTGCCAAGTCTTTCGCCCGCAGGTCCATTCCGCACACCAGCCCGAAGCGCCAGCGAGGGATTTATGGCAATTCTCCCTCGCTGGCGCTTCGGGCTAGTATATCGCATCGCAACTTTGCAGTTCTCCCCGGACCGGGGGGCGGCCCCTTCGGCCAGCCGGTCATTTTCCGCTGGGGACCTCGTGCAGGGTCGGCAATCCCAGATTCGCCGACCGGAGCGGCGTCTTGCTCGTGCCAGCCAGGAAGTTGTCGATGGTGGCCATGTCCTGCAACCGCTCGAAATAATCGACCATGGCCAACTGTTGTTTCTTTTCGCGCACGTCCTGGTAGATCAGGTCGCGGACCTTGGCGAAGTCGACCTCGGTGGGCTTGGTGTAGCCTTCGCACCAGAGGATCACGAATTTGTCGTCCACCTGGATCACCCCGGACAGTTCGCCCGGCTTGAGCGAGAAGGCTTCCTTTTCCAACTCGGGCTGTCCGCCGTTTTTCTGGATCGGCGGCACTTCGCCCTGCAAGGCGCGGCTGCCTCCCTCGATCGAGTATTGGGCCGCCAGGTTGCCGAAATTCTCGAGCGTGGGCGTCTTGCGGGCCATCTCCCAAACCTGTTGGGCCCGGCGGAGATTGTTCATCACGATCGCGCGGCACTTGGCACGCGGCCCGTAGTTGGCCTCGAACCCCTTCCGCAGGTCCTCCTCGGTGACCGTGATGCGGCTGCCCGCCAACTTCTTCATGGCCGCGGTCGGCCATACCACGTCCTCGCGGTAGACGTCGGCCGGGATGTGCTGCTTTTCCGTCACCATCGTCAGGAACGTCTTGACGTCCGGCGTTCCGTCCGGCAAGGGCTTGACGGCCATGTCGGCCGCGCGGGCGATCTCCTCGTCGATCTCCTTGTCGCTGACGGTGATCCTCTGCTGTTGGCAAGCGACTTCCAGCAGCGTGCGATGGATCATCGTGTCGAGCACCTCCTCGCCGTGCCGCTCGACGCACTCCTCGGCCAGTTGTCGCATGGTGATTTGGGTGCCGTTCAGCAGCGCGGCCACGCCCGGCATCTGCTGGCTCTTCACGGGATCGTTGAAGACGTTCTCCACCACCGCGTGCTTCTGCAATTGCGAAAAGATTTGCGTAGCCAGCGTGCGCATTTTGCGATCGCGGATCATCTCCTCCAGTTGCGACGAAATCTGCTGCAATTTCACTTTGCGGGCTTCCAGCAAGCCTTCCCGCTTGATGATCACGTACTGTCCGCCCGCGAAGATTACGGGCGACACCTCGCCGTCGGCCATGGAGAACGCCGTTTGCTCGATCTCCTTGTAGTTGCCGTGTTTGCGGATCGGCTGGATCAGGCCCTTGGCGCTGGCGCTGGCCGCGTCCTCGGAGAAGTCTTTGGCCAGGTTGCCGAACTGCTGCGGGCTGGCGGCCGCCGCGCTGCGCAGTTTCTCGGCCTTCTCGCGCGTGCTGCAAGCGATCAGCCGCGCGCGGACGGCCGGGCCGTATTCGGTCTCGAACACCTGGACCAACTCGTCTTGGGTGACCGTGAGCTTTTCGCCGGCCAATTTGCGCAGGGCCAGCGTGGGCCAGATGATGTCGTTGGCGTATTGCTCCGGCTTGATTCCCCGCTCCTGTTTGAGCAGCTTCAGCCACTGGTCCACCGGCACGCCGAAATGCGCCGACATCCGCTCGATCTCGGTATTCACCTCGGTTCGCGTGATGGAAAGGCCGCGGCGCCGGCACTCCTGCACGATCAAGTACTTGTTGACCATGGCTTCCAGAACCTCTTTGCCATAATGGCGGAGGCACTCGCGGGCCAGGTCGTCGCGGGTAATCTGGCGGCCGTTCACGTAGGCCACCAGTTGCGGCACTTTCTTGTCGAAATTCGCATTCTTGGCGGCCAAAGCCGTCGTGTCGGCCAGAGCGCTGCGCGGGGTGCTTTGCGCGCCGCGCGGCGCGGAACTCGCCGCATCGGCCGAAGCGGCCTGCGCGACGGGGGCCGCGGTGGAGGGGGCACCTGACGAATAGGATGCCGAAACATTGCCGGACGGTTCGGTCCAGGCAGTTTCGGCGGTGGCCGATTTGGTCCCCCCGTAATAGCGAACCACCACGCAAACGGTCAGAACGCTTACGCCGCCGAGGATAATTCCCAGTCGATTCCTGTTCAAGGCAGCGGGTCTGGTCTCGCCCTGAGATCCTTTCCGGGTCATCGAAGTTCCTCCTTAAACTTCTATAGTTCAATGATTTGCGCACGGGCATAGTGTGCCCGAGCCCAATTGCGGGTAGCGGAGTATAGAAAGCCGGCGGAAGTGATGCAAGAGCGATTCTCAGAGATGAAATCGACGGGTGCAAGTTGCACTTTGTCATTCGCCGGAGACGTGGTAAACAGAAGGGGGGATGATTTGCTTGGTAAGGGGCCAGGTAATGGGAATTCAGATAAAGGAGGAAGCCAGGGATGGCACT
>JBEKZQ010000012.1:0-695 GCA_049509675.1 Thermoguttaceae bacterium
TCCATCACGTCGTCTTGCAGGTCGATCCGCACCCGCAGCATGCCACCCGCTTTGCCAGTGCGTGTGCCACTGGCTTTGCCAGTGTCGGCCACCGGCTCGATCGTCTTCTGCCGCAGCATGGGCACGCTGATCCGCGCGTCGGCCATCGAGGCGGGCAGGAGGAACGACACCGCGCGGATCCCCGCCCGGTGGATCGTGTAGGTCAGCACGATGGTTTCCTCCACGGCGCGGTCGGTCACGCGGACGTTGCTGATCGTGTCGCAGACCACATCCGCCTTGCGGAGCGACAGTCGCAGCGTGCCGCCGTAATCGGGCTCGCCGTAGTGCAGGGCCAGGCGCACCGGCTGGCGCTGCTGCGGATTGAGCCAGGCGTCCAGCGTGGCCGGCGGCACGTCGTGGCAGTGGACCAACGCGCGCGGCTCGATGTCGAAGGCCGGATCGGCCTGCACGGCGATGTCGCCCTGCTGCCGCGTCACGCCCAGCACCTCGATCCGGGGCAGCGACAACTCGCGCACCGGCCCCGGCCGGCCCAGCGTACCCTGGATGCGCAGCGGCACCTCGCCCAGCCCGCCGGCAGCCAGGTAGATGCTCAACAGCCGCCGCTTGTCGCGCTCGGTGATGGCCCATTGGAACTGCCCCGGGGCGGAAACCTGCGGCCGCTGCAGCTCCTCGGGCAGGAACATTTCCACGCGATA
>JBEKZQ010000012.1:704-28233 GCA_049509675.1 Thermoguttaceae bacterium
TCCAGGATCCGCTCCTCCTCGGCGATCTTCAGCACGGTTTGCACGTCGGCCGTGGCCCGGCTGGCCCGCGGCGCGGCCGCCAGCCGCAAGGTGAACGGCACGGCGGCAAAATGATAGGCCACGAAGGGGCGGATGCCCAAGGGGCTTTCCGTGCCGCCCGGTGCGGCGCCGGCCGCGGCCTCGGGCCCCAGATCGACCCGGGTCAGGACGCCATGCTCCAGCGTGCGCAGCTCCAGCAGGGGACTGCCGCGGACGGTCAATTGCCCGTTGGACAAGGCGGCCTCGGGCACGATCACCTGCGGCACGTCGAACTCGGCCAGGTCGCCTTGGCCCACCGCGCCGGACCGCCACAAGTGCAACGTACACTCCTCCCGCTCCTTGGCCGCGTGCAGCAGGCCCACCTCGACCGTCTGCACCGCGCCGCGGACGCGCGATTCCCAGCCGCGAACATTGCTGCCCACCACATTTTCCACCAGGTACGCGCCGGGCACCGTCATGGTGAAATGGTCGCGCTGCCCGTGGCGAAATTCCAACGCCACTTTCCAACTCAGCCGCAGGCCGTCCTCCTCGGCGTCCAGCAGGGCGGTGGATTGGGCCGTCAGGCCGCGGTCCACCTGGCCCTCGGCCACTAGCGGCCGCCAACGGAGGTTCAGTTCGCCCGAAGTGCCCAGGGTGGTTTGCACCTCCTCGTCGGCGCGGACCGTTTCATAACTGTTGCGGTCGGGTACGTCGCTGATGCGCAGCTCGGTCTTGGCCGCCGGCACGCGGATCGCCAAAGCCGTGGCGGGGGCGGTGGGCAACACGCCCTCGGCCACCCGCCAGCCGCCCTGCCGCGAGAGTCGCAGCCGCACGTTCAGGAGCAACTCGTGCCGCCCTTTGCCCGAAACGTGGAGCAAGACCAACGCCCGGCTCGGCGGCACCAAGCCGGGGACTGGTCCATTTTTCGGCGAGGAAGTAATGTTTTGCGAATCGACGTTGGCCGAAAACATGGACCTGTCCCCCTGCGGCGCGCCCTTTGCCGGCGGAACAAAAGGCTGGGCAAACGGGTCGTTGGAGACGGCCGCCGGGCCCCGGGCGCCCGCTTCCACGGCCAGGCTCAGGCGGGCCGGCTTGCCGTCCAGTTCGGCCCGGGCCAGAACTCCGCCGCCCAGGCCCAGCGGAATGCTCACGTATCCGTCGGCGTACACGTCGATCGCCAGCTTCCCGCTTAAGAGCAGATATTCGTCGCCCTCCAGCGTGGTTTGGTAAGAAGCGCCGGCCAAGCCGTAGGGCAGCGGGGCGGGCCGAGTCTCCAGCCGCTTGTCCGGATGCGCCTCGTTCCACAACTGCACATAGCGGGCGTAAAGCACCAGCAGCCGGTCGGCATCCTGGATCCCCGTCTTGGATTTTGCATCGTAGGGCAGGATGATGACGTCGTCCGGCACGTTGACCGGCGGGTAATGGGGACTGTCCCAATTTTCGCGGGGACTGTCCCGATTTTCGTTCGACGAAAATGGGACTGTCCCCTTTGCCGGCTCACCCGCCCAAATCACGTTCCAGCCCAGGCACAGCAGGACCGCCGCGATTGCTCCGCGATGGAGCCAGTGGCTTCCGCGACAGAGGAGCCAGCGGACCAGTCCGACCAGGAGATAGTAGGGCACGAGCCAGGCCGCGGCGTAGAACAACATGTTGCACAACCAGGCGATCTCCGTATTATCCGAGAGAAACGGTACGATGGCCGTCAAGAGCATGACGGCCACGATGAACCGTATCTTGCGGCCGGCCGGGCGATTGGTCGCGGCGATGCCCAGCAGGCCCAGGGCCAGGGCCAGGCCCCAGCCAAGGGCCGCAAAGCGCTGGCGATCGGCCAGCGTCACCACCAGTTCCGGCTCGACCCCCAGGCTATGGAAGGTGATCGTTCGCCCGTCGGCCAAAAGGCCCTGCTGGAGATCGATCTTGAGGCTCCGCACGCCTTGCAGTTCGTTGGCGGCATAGACCGGCTTGGCGATGGCGCCGCCGGCATGCTCCCAGTTCGTCCCGGCAGGCGGCTGTACCGCCGGTTTCGCCGGTGCGCTTTCGCTTGGCGGCGCTGCTGGCTCTGGCACTAGTCCTGGCCCTGGGCCTGGCCCTGGGCCTGGTCCTGGGCTAGGAGCGGGCGGTGCGAAGGCGGGTCTGGTGCCAGACCCGCTTTGGGGAGCCAACGGGCTCGCCGGTTGCACAGGCATGTCCGCTGCTGCCGACTCGGGCTCGGCGGGTGTGATGGGAGTGGGGGCAGCGACAACGACGGGCGCGGGGGGAGCCGGGACCGCGGCGGTAGCGGGGGGCATGGCAGGAGCGGGAACGGGAACAACGGAAACAACATTGGGGCGACCCTGCGGCTGTTTGGCCCCGGCCGCGCGCTTGCCGCTGCCGCGAGCGCCGAATCCGGCGCCCATGCCTCCCATGCCTCCTCCCATGTTGCCGCCCATGCCCATGCCCATCCCGCCCATGCCGCCCATGCCTGGCCCTTGTGGCGGGGCTTTGCGCACCGGGAGGTTGTTATCGTCTTTTTGCCCGGAGAGCTTCTTCACTTCGCTGAGTTTGCGGAACAACTCGGCAATTTGCCGATGGACCTCCTGCGTTTGGCTGATCACCAGGGCCTGTTCGCCTCCCGCGGGCGCCGGCGCGATCGAGCCTTGTCCGCCGGTCTCGTCCCACGTGGTCGGTTGAATGGTCGAGGTGATCATGTCGCGCAGCGAATCGTAGTCCGCCCAGACCTGTCCCGACTCGTCGCGATATCTCTCTACCAGACCGCCCACCGGATAGACGACGGTTTCCAACTGTTGTTGGGCATATTCAGAGGTCGTAATGAGCAGCACTTCGTCCTTGATCACGTAGGCAAGCCCCAATTCGCGCAGCATCATGTTCAGGGCCGAGCGCAGCGACACGCCCTTGATCGTTTTGTTGACCTTCGTGTCCGCGCCGATGCCAGCGTCTTCCATCGCCTTCTTGTCGAGTTGGATCGAGATCCCGTGTTTGTCTCCCAGAAAAGCGATCACGTCTTGCAACGGCGTATCGTTGAACTCCAATTGCGTGGGCGACTTGAGCGCGTCTTCGATCTTCCTTTCCGCCGGGTTGCGATAGGCCGAGTCGTCGTTGGCGCCGTAGATTGTCGGTTCGAGAGCCGCGGATTTGGCGAGATCGGAGTCGTGCAAGGCGTTAATGAATGTCGTCTTGGGCGCCGCCGCCCGAATGCCCGGAAAACAACCTCCGTAGAACGGATGCACGCCGCCGGTGAGCATGTAGCAGGCGCCGGCCACGACCAAGGGGGCCGGCAGCGGCTTGCGGATCTCGTCGGTGGTCATGGTGCCCGCCGCGCGGACCACGTCGTAGCCGCTGGGAACGTTCAGATGCCAGACCGCGTCGGCCAGCGGCACGTCGACCGCCTCGGCCCCGGCCGCGGCCCGCAGGCGCAGGGCCGGCGCCGGCAGCCGCACGCGCCCGGCCAGGCCCAACGCCCCGGTGGGCGCGGCATACACGATTTGCAGATTGCGGGCCGCTGCGGCCGGCGCGGGCGGCAGGCCCACCAACAGCGCGTCGCCCTGCCGCTGCGGCTTCAGCGGAGTGGAGTCCAACTCGGCCGACCATAGCTCGGCGCCCGGCGGCAAGGCCACTTCCAGGTACAGGGCCTTGGTGTAGAGCGTGAAGCGGGCCTGCGTCTGCGATTGGCCGTCGGCCGCCAGCAGCGTGGTCAACTCGGCCCGCTGGACGATCGCCGGCGAAAGCGGGTGGCTGGCATGGCGGAAGACGTCGCTAGTGACCGGCGGCGGCGAACCGACGAACTCATAGGCCCCCAGCAGGCGGCCGCCCGGCTGATAACGGGCGGCGGCCAGGTGTCCGATGTCGACGCGGCGGGCCTCGGTCTTCACCTGCACGTCCAACTCGGCGCTGCCTTCCACGGAAACCAGGCCCGACTGGTAGGCCACGCCGGCGGCCTCGACCACCGGCAGCGCGAACCCCTTGGGTTCCTGGCTGGGCAATGGCTGCTGGAAGTCGACGGCCAGTTGCACGTCGCCGCGGGCGGCCTGTTCCAGCAAGACAGTCCAGCGGCGGCGGGCGGGGCTGCCCTTGACCTTCACGAGGGAACTGCCAAAATCCTTCAGCTTCGTGTCGCCCAGCGCGGTGATCGAGAGGGCCTCGGGCGTGCCGGCCGGCAGCACGAGCGACAACTGCCGCGTGCGCGCCTCGTCGACATGATAGGTCAACTCGTAATGCGCCGCGAGGCCCTCCGGCGTGATGTGGAAGAAGGAAAAGGTCCGGGCGGTGAGCCGGGGTTGCGTGCGCTCGACGACGAGCGTGGCCCGATAGGGCGGATTGTCGTAGCGATAGGCCAGGTTGGTGGCCACGCCGGCCAGGCCGTACTTGGCCTTCTCGGCTTCGCCCAGCGGCACCAGGCGTGTGAGTTCTTGCGGGCGGACGGTCATGTCGTCGCGGGCGGCGACGGCGACGGCCCCCTCGTCGCGCGACGCCCCCACGACCGCGAACGTGGGGAACTCGACCTCTTGCGACTCCCAATCGTCCAGCCAGCCTGGCGACGTGCGGCGAGCCTGGAAATAAACGCGATATTCCTCGCCCGGGGCAGCGCCTTCGGGCACTCGCACTCGGACCCGTTCCCCCTGGACGGCACTGGCGGGGCCAGTGGAAAGCGCGCCATAGCGCTCGAACTCCAGCGGCCGCTCGTTGCGGCCCGTCACGCTGGTGACGATCCACGCCGGGGGCGCGGAAACGTCGAAGGCGAAGCGCTTTTGGGCCTCGCTCATGAGCGTGAATCCGCCGCGCACCTGGCAGCCGTCGTCGCCGAGCGTCAGCAGCAGGTTGGTGCTGACCGCCATTTCGGCCGGCGGCCGGACGAAGGTGGCGGTCAGATTGAAATTCGTATCAGGGGCATAATAGGCGGCCACCGCGCGCAGCGCCGACGCGCCGGGCTCGACCCGCTGCGCGCTGGCCGGCATGGTCCGACCCAGAACCGACGTATCAATCGGGATCAACCCGGGAGCGTTCAGCGACTGGGTTTTTAGCTGCTCGTCGACCATCAACCCGAGCACCGACACTTCGCCCGCCACCGTCAAATTGCCGTCCACGTTGAACAGATCTAGACGCGGAAAATGCCATTTCTCCAGCGCCGCGGGCGCGCGAATCGCCGTGATGTTGAGCACCACGGGCTGGTTAGTCGGCTCCCGCAGACGAACGTGAACCGTCTTCGTGGGGAAAAGGGGACTGGCTCCTTTTGTGCGCAGCAGCAGTACGGCCGTTCCGGCAAAAGGTGCCTGTCCCCTTTTTCCGGATGCGTCCACGTCGCCACCCTTCCGATCCGCCGTTTCCACCTCCCACTGCGATAGCAAGGGCGACGTGATCTCGGTGATCTCGAATCCGGCGGGGACCACGAAGCGGAAACGATCAACGGCGCCGTGCAATACGGCCAGCGAGACGGTGGCGTGCAGCCGCTCGTAGGCGCCGGTGACTTCATCGACCAGCACGCTGCGGGCCACGACCGCTTGCTTCTGTTGCTGGAAATGGCTATTGAGCGACATGATGATCGGTACGTCGCCGGCCGGGGCCAGCAGCTCGAAGCGGGTTACGCCCGCGACGCGGTCCACGGTCCGCGCGGACACCTGGGCCCCGCTCTTGATCTCCACGTCGCCGGGCACGACGAGGTGCGCCCGGCCGGCCGGAGCGGCCGGCAAGCGGAAGTTGAGCACCTGCCCCACGGCAGTGATCGACAGCGGCGAGAGCATTTCCAGGGCCAGCTCATGCCGGCCGAGGCCATCCAACAGCAGGTCCAGCCGGCCGTCGGCGGCGCGTCCGATGGCCGCATCGCGACCGTCCAGTTTGGCCGAGACGAGGCCCACCCCGCCGAGATCCAGTTGCCGCGCGTGCAGCCCGGGGGCCAGGACGTCCAGGGCCAGGCTGCCGGTGATGCGGGCCCGCTGTGCCTCGACCGTGATGGTGTAATCGGCCGAGACCAGCAGCGTGGACTGGGGCGGATTGGTTTGGGGCGTTTTTTGGGCCTTCTTCAGCAGTGCATCGTACTCTTCGCGCGAGAGCAGCACGCGGTGGGGCTGGTTCTCCAAGAGTACGTTGAGATCGGAGAAGGGGACGAAGAGTTCCCGCGTTTTCTGCGGTTCCTTGTCGGCGGCGAAAGCGGTCGAAGCCATCCAGGCCAATAACAGCAAGGCGCAGCGGAGCCGGTTCCCTCGCCCCTTGCGGGAGAGGAAAGAGAAGCGGGTCGGGTGGCACGGTTGGCTTGCCCAACCGTGTTTTCCGCACTGCTGGACAAGCCAGCAGTGGCACCCGCGCGACAAAACGTTTCTTCCGGTATTGCCGATTCCTCGCAGCATCCCCTCTCCCCGGCCCTCTCCCAGAGGGAGAGGGGGATCGCTGTTAAAGACATCGCACGACTTAGAAGTGTCTTCACGCATGACTGGGCCCTCCCTGAACGTCGGCCGGCTGCGGCGCGGGGGGAGCCGCTGCGCGGCGATGCACGAAGCAGCTTACCGTCCACAGCACCAGCACCACGAGAATGGCCGCGGCCAGCGTGCCGTTGAGGACCTGCAAGGAGAAGGTCGGCAGGAACACGCCGCAGAGCACCAGGGCCACGATGAGCCCGCCGACCGCGAGGCTGCGCGGGCCGCGCCCGGCAGGGAGCAGCAGCACGCCGCCCAACACGATCAACACGAAGACCGCGGCGGCCAGCCCGCGCCGATCAACCGCCACCATGCGCAAGGAGCCGGCGGGCGGATCGTCCGGCCGCAGGCTGGAAAAGGCCCAGAGCGTTCCGTCGGTGGGGAAGGCATCGGCCCCGCCACTGAGCTTGACCTGCTCTTGCACCCAGGCCACGCGGCCGAGATCGTCCAGCCGCGGCAGCGGCTCCCAGGCCAGCGAAGGGGCAAGTTCCCAGGAGTACTCCTCGGACCATGGCCCCCGGGTCCCCAGCAGGGTCTCGTTCTGCGGCCGGTAAACGTACAGAAAGATTTTTTGCACGGCCGTTTGCTGCTGGTCTGCGCCGTCGCCGGGGAAGGAGGGCAGATCGAGTTGCCGGCCGTCGCCGCGGACCGTGTAGCGCAGCTCCAGCAGGAACGGCTCATCGGGGCTGGAGGAAGTCAGCGGAATGAAGTATTCGCCGGGCTTCCCGTGTTCCAACGCCTTGGGCTGGCCGTTGATGCGCAGCGGATCGCTGTCGAAGGGAAGATGCTCGGGCAGAACGAGGGTCAGGCGTTGCCGGGCGCTGCGCATGCGATAGAGCGCCTGCACGGTGATCTCGTGGGCCGGGGTGACGACCATCCGCACGACGGCCCGATCGATGCTCGTGCGTTTGACCTCTTCCAGTTCGTGGCGGGTGATGGCGACCGGCAGTTTCCAATCGTCGTGGAACTCGAAGGCCCGCGCGGCGCCGGTGACCTCGGCCATCAGGTCGTGCTGCGGATCGATGGGCCGCAGGCCGGTGGGCTCGGCGGCTTCCTGTACGTCGAGCGTTTCGGCCTTGGCCAGCACGATTTGGCCCCAGGCGCGATCGACGTCCCTGGGCACGAGCCGCGGCACGCTCAACTCGGTGTGACGGCCGACGTCGAGCTTCTCGATCTTCTTCTCCCAGACCAGCTCGATGCGGCCCTCGCCGAAGAGCTCCGCTTCGCCGGAAAAACTCCAGGCGACATAATCGTTGGCCAGCTTGGGCGGGGGCGGGTCGATCAGCTTGTCGCGCACCGCCGGGGTGTTGTTGCGGAGTGCCGCGGCCAGATCGGCGGGCACGTCGATGCGGAGCGATTTCACCCCGCTGTACTGCACGTTGTAGTAGAACGTGTCCTGGTACTTGATCACGCCTTCTTCGATGCGGGCTACCAACAGTTGGCGGATGGTTACCTGCGGCTTGCGGCGCTGGGCGGCCAGGTGCAGCGTGGCCGGCTCCTGGGTGTAGGCGAAGGCCAGGACCATGCGGCCTTGCGGCGGCGCTTGCGCCGGCCGCTGCTGCGTGCCTTCCAAAACCTCTTTGAAGGAGATGCTGCGGAGGCCCTTGGTGACGCCCGGGTTGACTTGCAGGCTTTCCGGGGCATAGATGGCCAAGCGGCCGGTCGACTGCTCGGCGCCGCCCGGGGCCACCTGGGGAAGCGGCAGCACGATATCGGCCGCCTTGACCGTGGGCGAGAGCAGATTGGCCTCCGGCAACTCCTTCTCAAGCCGGATGGCCAAGGCCACGCGGCCGATGGCCCGGCGGGCCAGGTTCACGACCAGCCGCGTCTTCTTGGCCCCTTCCAGTCGATGCGACTCGACCTGCACCTCGCTCGCGCCGTCGATGGCCGCGCCGCGGACCTGGCGGACGTCGTAGCCGGCCGGCACGTCCCATTCCAGCTTGAACACGCCGCTCCGCTGGATGTTGTAGATCGCGGTCAGGTCGACCGTGAGCCGTTCCGGCTCCAAGCGGGCAGTGACCAGCGACTCGACCGTGATCCGCGGCTCCAGCGGCTCGACAGCCAGTTCCAACTCGTAGGGCACCGCGGCGTAGCGGTAAGAAAAGGTCCAGGGCGTGCCGGCCAGCGCTGCAGGAAGCTCCCCGGCGTCGATCTGCAACAGACCGTTGGCCCTGGTCGCTTCGGCCCGCAACCCGGCCGCCACCTGCACCACCACGACGCCCTGCTGCCGGCCTACGTCCAGGGCCTTGATCAGGGGCGGCCGCAGGGTTTCCCGCTGCTTTTCGCCCAGGAGCTTTTCCAGCTCGATGGTCAACTGCTGCGACTGCTTGGCCGGCTCGAACAGTTGTGCGGTGATCTCCTGCACGGTGCTGCCGGCGGCCGGCGGCTTGACCGACCACTGCCGCACGTTGGCGTCGAACAGGTTGACTACCTTCTGGTCGGCGGGGACTTCGATCACCAGTTGGCCCAGCTCGGCGCGGCTGATGGTGTAGGTGAGATGGGCGTGGGTGCGAATGACGCCCTCGTTGATCGACACCTGCTGCTCGGTCTGGACGCTGGCCAGGGCGGCCAGCCCGGTGGCGCCTTCGGCCTTGGGCGTCCACTCGATGCGGACGTTCGGCGTAGCGCCCACGAAGGCGAGAATGACCGTCTCCTCGGTCTTGGGCGGTTCCTTCGCTTTGTCGTCCGCTGCGGCGGCGGGCGACGGCTTTTCGGGTTTCTTTTCCGGCGTGGCGTCCGGCTTGTTTTCCGGCTTGGCCTCCGCCTTGGCCGGAACGGCGCTCTTCTCCGGCGGCACTTCGGTGGCCGCGAGCAACGGGTACAACGTCACCTTGACGCCCGACTGCGGGATGCGCACCCGCCAGCGGCTCACCGGGGCCCGGGGCACCTGGAAAGAAACGCTGTTTTGGCCCGGCGCGCGGCTGATGGCCTTGGCGAACTCCAACAGCAACTCGATCTGTTCCGGTTGCTTCCCTTTCTTCTCGATCAACAGGCGGTAATCCGCGCCGCCGCCGCCGAGGATCCGCGCCGGCTGGTCGTGCAGCACGGCGCGGGTAATGGCCGCGTCGCCCAGGCACAACGGCACCTCGTGCCAGCCCTCGGTCAGGACATCGATCTTCAGTCGGGCCGAGACCGTCACCACGTCTTTGGAGACCGTGGCCTCGTTCTCGATCTCGGTGATCAGGGCGTCGACCGGGGCCTTTACCTCGCCGGGCGGCTGCGTATTGTCGCGGGCGGCCTTCCAAAGTTCCTCGAACTTCTCGTAGGGCAGGAAGACGCCGCGGCCGTGCTTCTCGAACACCTGCCGCAGTTTTTCGTAGGGAATGTAGATGTCTTGCTCCCGCAAGTCGCGGCTGGCCTTCTTGTCTGCGTCCGGGGCAGGCTTCTCGGCCGCCAACGGTTCACCAAGGGTTGGATGTGGCGGAGTATCGCCGGGTCCGGTGGGCGGGGCTCCTGTTTGTGCGATCGAACGGCTGGGCGACACGATCGGGGCGGCACAAAGGACCGCCACCCACAGCCAATGGGCCGGTATGCGAGTCATGCAAAGGTCCCTTTCTGTAGCGAGACGCGGCTTGCGAAAAAAGACTGTTCCATGGAGAAGGGAGGCCGCGGCGCAGGCGGCGTCTCAGGCCGCCCACCGCCAGCCATCATCATAATACCGTTCTCCGCCGCTGCAAAGCGAATTCGCGTGTAACAAGCTTGTAACAAGAGCGGGAAACGGTGCCTGTCCCCTTTTTCCCGGGCAAGAACGCGGAGTTAATGTTGGACAGGCACCTAGAACCCCGTAACCGTCTCCCCGCCCGCGCGGGTGGCCAGCGCGCGATAGGTGGCCAGGGCGATGTCCTGGCTGATGAACTGAACCGATCCGTCGGCCAGGGCGAAATTCAGCCCAGCGGGATGCGCGCTGCGGAAAGAATGCGTGTTGGGCCACCAGTTCGTGTCCGCGAACGTGTAATTCGGCGGGATGGCACACGTGCCATAGGCATTGTTGGCGTAGGGCCAGGAACACCAGCGGTTCTTCTGGGGCAGATCCTCGCCGACAAGCAGCGTGTGGCTCAGTCCGTCGGTGACGTTCGCCTCGCGAAGCCCGGCCGTGTAGTCGCTGCGCCAGAGGATGCCGTCGCCGTCGTTCATCCCGTCGGCCGAGCCGTTGGCGCCGGGGTTGGGAAACAAGGTCCCGATGTCATTGCTCTGCCGGGAGGCGTCGGCGCCCCAGTTCGCGCCGCTCACGCCCTTGTAGTTCGTCTGACCGACGGGGATTCCCGGGAGGTTCCCGGCGTCGGTCCGCGGGCCGCGCCAACTATACGCATCGCTCGGGCAGAGGAACAAGCTCACCTGCCTGCCCATGATACCGCTCTGGCTCAAAGTCTTCTGCGGGAGGCCGCCTTCACGGTAAAGGGCATTCTCTTCGGAATAGGGGAGGATGCGAGCCAGCCAGCTCCACGCGCGGGAATCGGAGCCGAAGCCGAACGGTCCGCCGCACTGGCCCGGCGGGTAATGGCCCTGCTCCCCGCTGAACTGATGGACGGCCAGAGCGATCTGGTGAAGGTTGTTTTGGCACGCGGTCCGCCGTGCTGCCTCCCGCGCCGATTGCACCGCGGGAATCAGCAGGCCGGCAAGCACGCCGATGATAGCAATCACCACGAGGAGTTCGACGAGGGTAAATGCCGCTCGCGCGTTTCCGGTATGTGTTCGAGTCATTGCCGAATGCCCTCGACTGTCATCGCTATATCAACACGTACCCTGCGGCAAGCATTGCCGAATAGATCGCCAGATAAACGCCGAACGACGCCAGAATCGCGCCGGATGCCGCCAGAGGCAGCCGGCAAAGCAGATTTCCCAGTACAATATACATCGGAAACACGACCGCAACAAAACGCCCTTGGCTTGCCATGCACATTTCAAAGCCTTTGCCGACATAGGGAATCAGAATCAAACCGGCGGAAAACGCGGTCTCATACTTCGATAGCCAACCCTTCCAGGCGCCCGCGACGGTCAAGGCCACGGCGGCCGTAAAAAAGAGCGGGTTGGCATAGAAGAGGCTGAAAACGCCCGGCGCCCGATCATTAAAAACCATGACGGAACCGCCCGAGGACGGCATGTAAGCCGACCAAAGCGGCTCCCAGGAAGCCAGGCTCAGGGTTTTATCGGCAAGATCGGCGGGAACGCGGTTACGCCAGAATTCCTGGGTCTTGGCGAATGCCAGCGGATCGCCGAACGCGGAATATTGGTATGCCACGTACGCGATGAGGCCGGAAAGAGCAACGGCAGCGAGCGCCAACCCTCGCAACGCCGGGCAAGCGAAACGCGCCAAGAACGATCGCGACGCACTACCACCACCCGCCGGGGCATTGGCGAGATCAGCGGCACTCGAAGCTGTGCCCTCGGCAGCCCATCGATGCCACGCGTAGAGCGCCAGCGGCAGCAGCAGGGCCACGCCGGTGGCGCGGACCGCCGTAGTCAGCCCAACAATGATGGCGACCTGCCACGGCCGCCAGTTCCGCTTCATGCCATACATGGCGAGGATGCACAGGAAAACGAAGAGCGACTCGGAATAGGCCATCCGCAGGAAGAACGTGGGCGGAAACAGCCCGAACGCGAGCAAAGCGTAGATCGGCATTCTGCGGGCGGAAGCGGCCCTCGTTTCGTCCTCGCCGTTTTCTCTTGCACGCGCATAGATGAAAAACAACACGAAACTACCGAGCAGGAAGACGTGCGAAACGCCCAACGCAGCCAAAGCTGTCGGCACACCTGTGGCTTTCGAGACCATCGCCACCAGCAGCGGATAGCCCGGAAAGAACGCTACGCTCGACATTCCATCGGGCTGGTAACTGTAGCCGTGGTCGGCAATTTCCAGATACCACTGTCCATCCCAAAACGTGAGCGTTTCAACCAAGCAGTCGCCGGCGTCCACCGCGCGGGTCGGCGAGTGCGGCCCGGCCGACGGCTTCATCACTATCTGCCCGAACGCAATGCCCGCGGCCATGACGAGCCACGTAAGGCAGTAGACGCCGACACCGGCCTCCACGGATTCGACGTTGCGAACGGTCGCGAATGACATCATCCCTCCGGGATCACGTAGCAAAGAACCTTGACGTCGTTCTGGAACGCATAGACTTCTGGAAATCGCTGCTCTGCGATCTTTGTCCATTTTGGCGGGATGTACAGTCCCCAGCGGGCCCAGTCGCCGGAGCTCGTAATCACCCACGCCCGCTTCGCCCGCACGGCGTCCATGTCGTCGTCGAAGAACGTCTCGCCGTCCATCATAACCGATCCGCCGGCGTAGAACGGAATCTGCGGCCGGTCGCTGTAAACGTGCCATCCTTCCCGCTCCCGCGAATGGAAGAGCGTAGGGAGCATCAACAGGGGCGAGCAGGCGACCACGGGCTCCCCCGCGCGGCGCTCCGCGTCGATATAGGCCGCCGCGGCACTCGCGCCCGGCCGATTGGCAATCTCCAGCGCATCCACGAAGTCTACGTGAAGCAGCAGCCCCGCGCTGATCAGCCCGTACGCGACGAGGAACCTTACCATCTCCGCGCGGATTCGCCATAACGCGGCCGCAATCGCTATCAAGAGAAAAGGCTGCAGGAAGGCCATGTATCGGGCAATCATCAGGTTCGAGCTCACCGACGATACCAACGAGATGAGCGCCAGCGGCACGACCGCGAGACATGCCACGCACCACTGTCCGGCCCCGCCCTTCCAAAGCATCGCGACCACGACGATCCCGCAAAGCGCCGCAACGATCAGTGCGTAACACAGCGCCCGGCCATGTACGTCCGGATGAAAGAACATCTCGTAACAGATACCGGGCACGTTCTCGACGGAGAACGGAGTGTCGTGCCAGCCACCCGCCACGCGCCGCCTTTGCGCCAGGAACACCGGGAGCCAGGCGGACCAGCCGGCGGCTATGCCCGCGTCGGCAAACGCCAACCAGCGAAAACGAACGTCCTTCAGCGCCGCCTTGAGGTCGGCGAAACAATAAGTGGGGGACTGTCCCAATTCGGGCACCAAGCTTGGCTTGGTCGCGGCGAAAATGGGACCGGGTACCCCCTGGGTGCCTTCGCAAGTGCCGGACAAGAGAAACGCCAGTGCAAAAAACGATTGAGCGAACAGCGAGAATAGCGCACTGTAATGGGTATACGCAAACATTAGGGCCACGATCGCATAGAGCGTCCAAAGCAAGCCGCGTTGCGGCCGCGCGGTCAGCGCCCGCAGGAGCAGCCAACTGGAAAACATCGCCAGTGCCGTGCCGAGGCTGTACATGCGGATTTCCCAGGCGAGACGGATCTGATACAGGCTCACCGCGAACAGCGCGGTCGCCACGAGCCCGATACATCGGGCGCGAGAATCGGCACGGGCCCCGCCGTCGGCCGGCCTGCGGCCCATCGCCATCGCCTCGACGGTGAACAAATATACGCCCAGCATGGCCACCGCGGAAAACACCAGGCTGAAGCTCCGCAGGGCGATAATACTCTCGCCGAACGCGGCGGCCCAAACACGCAGCAGCACGAAAAAGAGCGGGGCATGATTATCCTGCGCCGTTCGGTCGATCATCTCGACAAAGGCGAAATGGATTCCGCGCCACGACGTCGCCTCGTCGAACCACATGCTGCGCCCATAGAGGCCGTAGGTCCGCAAGATGACCCCGCCGACGATGACGAGCAGTAGCATCGCCAGCGCCGCTGGCCGGTTTCGCAGGAACTCCCACCCCTGCGCCGGGCAAGGCGCGGGCCGGCACTGTTTCGACGAATCGTGCATAAGTTACCCCAATTGTAGCAGGCACACTCCGTGTGCCGTCCGCCAAGTTACGGCGCACCGACCATGCTTCGCATGGTGCCCGGTGCCTACTACATTCGGACGACGACTTAGTTTCTCAAAACGGCCGTTTGCACCGGTTGCCATTGCACCTCAGCGTGAGGCAGCGCCTTGCGGATGGCAGCCGCCCCCGCACCGCTGATGCGGCAGCCCGACAGAAAAACGTGCTTCAGGCGCGGCAGCGCCGAGATCGTCGCCACGGCGGCGTCGTCCACGAGGCTGCCCCCCAGACCGAGCCGTTCCAGGCCTTTCAAGTCGCGAAGCTGCTCGATCCCCGCACTGGTCACCCTGGTGTCAAAAATGTCGAGATTGCGTAGCTGCCTGAACTGACCGACAACAGCCATTCCGGCGTCGGTGAGCCGCGTACGGCCCAGGTACAACTCCTGCAGTTGCGGCAGCGACTTCAGCGATTGCAGTCCGGCGTCGGTAATCCGCGTGTTGCCGAGCCCCAAGCGCATGAGCGTGGTCAGCTTCGCGATATTGGCAAGGCCGGCATCATCGATTTGGGTATCGAACAGATCGAGCTTTTCGAGCGTGGACAGGCCGGTCAGCAGTTTGAGCCCGTCGTCGGTTACTTGCGTGCGGCTGATGAAGAGTTCCCTCAGCCTGGGCAGCCGCCCGATATATTCCAGGTCGGAATCGACGACCTCGCCTTTCATGAGCCAGATTTTGGCGACGGCCTGGTCGGCCGGATCGAGTTCGACGTTTCCGCCAAGTTTCCTCACGTGCGCGATTTCCTTGGCGTTGGGATGGCTGGAGCAGCCCGCAAGCAGGCACGTCAGGCCGATGGCAATCGACGCCACGGCTGTCCGCAATAAACCTCTGTGAAGCATGGAAAAGTCCCTTGGATCGGCAAAACAACAACTGTCCTGTTCTCGAAAGCAGTCATCACGCTCTGCGTGATGAATTCCATCTCGCGGAGCGAGATGAGTACGATTGCTGCGACGCCTATTGACCTGGCGATCCTCGGCAGCCGTCCGCCAACTCCTCCCTCTCCCCTCGCGTGCGAGGCTCCACCACGTTATCCCTCTCCCCTCGCGGGAGAGGGCCGGGGTGAGGGGGAATCGCGATAAAACACGCGTAGCCATTGTCCGGCGTCACTTGACGGCGCCGCACACGTAAAGAACGACGTTCTGATGGTGCGGATCGTCCGTTTTCAACAGCAGTGCTTTTGTAAATGCCCCCTTATCGAGCTTCGCGGCATTGAGCGCGACCGTCACGACGCCCGTGCCGCCGGGCGCGATCTCCGTCGTGGGAGCCTTCACCGTCAGGCAGAGGCCGCAACTGGCAACTGTTCGCAAAATATGCATGGGCTGGCGGCCCGTATTTCTGATCAGGAACGCATGTTCGATCACCCCAGCCGCGAGAACATCGTCGCAATCAAAATATGATTCAAGACACGCGAAACGAGGTCCCCACGATCCGGGCCCAAAAGCTAACCAGCAGTAACGCCCAACGGCCAGCGAGCAAAACAAACCGCTAAACGCCAGGACCAGAACGAGCTTTCTGGCCCATAGACACCGTAAGCATTTTGCCGCAGGGTTAGTCATCGCCGCTCTTCTGCGCTCGATCGCTCATTGATCAAAGGTGGGGCACGGACACTCAGAACAGCCGAGCTCACAACAATAATGGTCTGCCGGGCAACATACGCCGTTGCAACAGTAGTCGGTTCCTGAGCAGGAGTTCTCGGTGCAGCTTTCTCCTGAGGCAAACACAGCTTGTACGAAGGGCGGTGGCGCTGCCATCAGCGCGCCAACCCAGACTGCCAATAAACAACCTGCGAAAAGCCAATATGACTTCGCTTTTTGCACAGAACCCACGTTGAACATTGGAACGGTCCTCAATAAAGGAGATTTCCACCCAGTGGTAAGTCCGTGGGGCGGTTTCACGGTAGTTTTCTCATCGCAACAATCGGAGCGGCAGCCCGAGCCGCTACCCCGCTCAGGGCGCAGCGAAGCGCCTCCCTCCCCCGTCAACACGATAGTCAGCAATACCCGTCGATCTCCGCGCTTTCTCCATATCTCCCGTTTCGTGCCGACAAAAAAGAGCGAAAGAACAAGCCATTGCGGATAACAGAGAACAAGAACAGGCCGACGACGAGCAAAAGCGATCCCATCCCGACGGGTTTCTGGTAACATGGTCCGAAACACCCGCATGAAATATCGAGCCCGCGAAAGTAGGCGATGCTCTGAACAGTCACAAAACAGCCGAACATCGCGGTGACGATCAGGTGGGCCGCATTGACCCAAATCCGAACAATCAGACAGACCGCCAGGACCAACTGAAGCGGCGGTAGAAGCATCGCGACGACTTGCCCAAAGCCGGCGTCAACTAAGTCATAGGCAAAAATCGACCCCAGGAAATAATAGGGGTTAGCCCAATGCGGGATCCCACTGATAAGAAATATAATGCCAAATGCCCACGACAGAATCGGGTCAAAGAAAGCAACTCGCATCCGCCTTCCCCCATTTGCCGTCGAACACGAGGTGCTCATCCGGCCCCTCCGTCGTCTTTGCTCACCGCCGCCTCGTCACTCGAATTGTCTACGGGCGGCGTGCCAATGCGCGCACGCCATTCGCGATAACCTCCGCGAAAGATCGATACGTTTGAATAGCCATTATACTTCAGAAAGGTGGCTATCTCGTCCGAGAAGCGACAATCGGTACTCTGGCAGTAGACGACGATCGGGGACGAGTGGGAAACGCCAAGGAGGGCGTTTTGCCGCTCGGGCAACGGCGAATCGACCGCGAGGTTTATCGCGCCGGGAAGGGCGCCACGGTGGAAGTCGCCGGCAAAGCGTGCGTCAACGACGACGCACTGTTTCCGCTTCACCAGCGCTATCATCTCGTCAAGCGCTTTTTCGGGAAACTCGGCCGAATAATAGCGGCGCGCAACCTCGGCCACAGCGGTCGGATTCCGCAAGAATCCGGTCTCAGCCAGCGCGTGGTAGCCGATGCCAAACACGCCAGCAACAATGACCAAAACCGCCGCTTGCCCAACAACACGTCCAAGACCGGTCGACCATCGTTGACCGACAATTGGCCCCTGCGCGTCGCGCCGGGTGAAGCGGCGGATCAAATAGACCGCAAACAAAAGAGCGGCCACCTTGAGAGCATAATCCACCCGCGCCTCGTAAAGCAACGAGTTGTCAATGGGCAAGTTAGACAAACAGAGTGCCATCCCGTCCCAGTTGGCCAACAACTCGGCATAGGAAAACGTGTCGACCGGATGCGGCGGGTCGAAGATTTTTGCGCGGTTCCCCTCGGTACCCAAATAGGCAACCCAATGATTGTAGGTGCGATCCATCCAACTGCCGCGCACGTGGAGGAGCATTGGTCCCCTGGCGCGCTGCAGATCGCCAACCGTAAGCTGAACGTACGCTTTTGCATACGCGCCGCAGTGCTCGGCCGCCGTGATAAGCTCAGCCGCGCTGCTTCCGTCGAGCGACCCGATGTAGTCGGCCGAGAAAAGCGCGTTCGCGTCGGCCTTTATGTCGAGCGCGGCAAGGCAAGCCCAGAGGCTATAAATTCCGCAATACGGCCCACCGCTGGCAATCTCCTGCAGTTTTGGCAAACTGTCCGGGTCGCGTGCGCGGTCGACCTTTGCCGGGTCGCGGGCCGGCGGCGATTTCGACGGCGGAAACCCCCCCGCGCTTGCGAACGCGATAATTCCAAGGGCCCACATCGCGCCAGCTAGCGGGTAACCGCACAAGTGTCGCCCAACCGCCATAGGATGACTCCTTACTTTACTTGGTCCCACCGCTTCTCTTCGCTAGCCGGAACCGATAAAACCTAAGAGCGAGCACGAGGATTAAGACGGTTATGCTTGCTATGCTGGCTATGATGCCCAGACGGTGGGATCGAGGTGGCGTGGCGGAAAACCGAGCGTTGCCGGCCGCCGCCGCCGCGCCCGCATGCAGCCCCGGAACGACCTTCCCGTCCTGCCAAACATAATTAAGTTGTGGGGCGTCGTGCATGGAGACCTTGGTGCCATTTGGAACCTTCATTCGCAGTGCGAAGTCGGAGGGCGACCAAGCAGGGTTAATTTGGATCTCCTTTACCATGACGTCGTCGATCTCGCGCCTGTCTTGAGACAATGTCTGGACCGGGCTGAATACGAGTTTCGCGTCCTTCGGCGGCGGTTTCGCCGTGCCACCGGCGCGGAGTATCTCGACGCGGAACGTAGCCGGGAAGAAATGCCCATCGATCTGCCTGAACGTCGCCACATTGGCGTCGCACTCTGCAATTTCGTCAAAACCGACGCGATCTGGACTTCTCGTATAGGTCAGCCGACGAGCCGCGAAGTTGCATTTCGGATCGAGCCAAACTTCCAGTTGGAAGTCCCCCGACCTGCCCGAGAGAACCTCGACTGGCACGCCCTCGAGTAAATTCGGGTGAACGCTGACCTCTATACCTTGGACCATCGTTAACACATCTCCCGTTCCAGGCAAATAACCAAAAACGAGAGGAACAGCGCGGCATTGGCGAGAGAGCAATTGCCGCACGGCGCTATCCGATTCTTTAGCTAAGCCAAGCAAGGACACTTGCCCGTCTTGACAACGCGAAACAAGGAACTTATTCCCTTGTACGGCAATCTCCGCTTCGACGTGTACCTTATCCATTTTGAAGTCAAGCGAGACGTGCCAACGCCCGTTATCTCGATCAAACGCTACGACGTCAACTTCGGTGCCCAACGGTGTTACCGGTCTCCCGCCGATGCTCACAGAAGTTCTTGAGACGCAGGAGAAACGAATTCCGCGACTCGCGCAAAGCTGCTCTTGAAACAAGGCTAAGACCCGCCTCGCGTGGTCGGCGTCGCCCCTGCCGCTGGCCACGGCAGGACCGTAACCCAAGGAGCAGAGCAAGGCAACGGTCAACATCCCGCCGCGCGTCGAAAACGTCAAGCCGAAAAGCGTCAACTGAATAATCCCCTGACGCCGGCCAAGACCTATCGAAGGACCTATCGCCTTGCGGTCAATGACCCGGTCAGTGTAGCCGCCGCGCCAACGGGGTGCCCTTGACATGCGAGTATTATACACTGCTACTGACGCATTCGGTACAGTCATCGTCGTGTCCGTCCGAAACGAAAGGAAAGAAACGTATTCGGCTGGCGTGGCGCCTGGTTCCATCGTGTAGCGATCAATAAGTTTCTCGATCGGCCCCCCTTGGTCAAGACAAGCATTAGGCCGAAGAGTCGGGAGAGCCGCCTTCTCCCCGGCCTTGCAAGGCCGCCGTTGCGTTAATCAAACCACTTCCCGCCGGTCTTGAGGGCGGCGGTGGGTTCTTGAGAAGATCATGGAACAAGGTACAAATCTTCTTAGAAAACAGGACGGCACGCCGTGGACCCGACGCAATGGTCACCTTCTGTTTTGCGTACTCTTGGGTTACGTTCCTGAGTATCGCGTCCTGGAATTGGCCGCCGGGATCGGACGGCAGGGCCGCGGGCATAGCGGCTTCGTTCTCCGCTGCCTCGCGTGCGCGCTGCTCGTCCAATCTGGCAAGAACGTCCTTTGCGCTGCTGTAGCTGTCCGCAACCTCGCGGGCTCGAACGTCCCGATCATGCTGCTGCTTGGCGGCCAGTGCTTCCCGCTGCCGCAAAACTTCCTGCCGCCGCTGCTCCTGAATGCGGCTGTTCTCGGCAGTCGCAGCCTCCTCGGCAGAGCCGATAGCTTTCTGAACGGTATCCGCTATGGCCGCGTGGGTGCGCTGGTCCTGGTCGATCTTGACGGATAGCGTTCCGTCAGCCTCTTTCACCACGATGAAGTATCGAACACTTTTCGTAATCGTTCCCCAGAACCCCGACGCCTGTGCGCCGGTCATCTGCACGACGAAAGGAATTTGCGCAGCCCTCCCGACTCCTGCGGGAATCGTTACGTCTCGCAGCACCCGCGCCCCTGGAATAGCTTGGAGCGCACGGTACATGGCTTCCGCATCCTTGATGCACGTCCGAATTGTGGTGAACGTGGACATGGCGAATTACCCCTGTTCCAGTTGGAACTCGGACTGCATTGCGTTGTCTGCAAGGGCGCAGTAATCGAGGAAATGGTGAATTGCAGCAGGCAGGTTCTTCTTGAGCCAACGCCGAACGACGGTTTCGCAGCACGACTCGTGGCCCGGATACCGCATGTGCCGCACCACCACAAAGTTCTCGCCCCTAAGCACCAGCAAGTTCCTCCTGACCACGCTGGAGTAGTATTGGACGCCCGCCAGGCGATGGGCGCAGGCGTCGTTGCCGAACTTCAAGTCCGGCACCCAGACATCAACAATCCCTTTCAGCAATTCAATCGCCTTACGAGAAAGGTACAGGGCAGAGTTCCAGACAATCGGGAGTGAACGACGAACGTGGCGAAGGGATTCCAGCACTGCAACGAGGGACTGGTCAGGATTCCCACCGAGGAAATGCCACGATTCGGCCCCCGCGTCGGCGGCCTGGTCAAGCAACGAAGCAATTTTCTTGGGTGTCGATTGTTGGCACTTGCGGGGGTGCAGGTCTTGAGATCGGTAGCAGAAGCCGCATCGCAGCGAACAGCCGCCAAGAAATACGCCGAACGTCGGCTGCCCCACGAGGGGGCCTTCGTTATAGAGCATCGAGTAGCCGGCAACGTTTGCCTCTTGGGTCAGTTCGCAGAAACCCGACCGCCCCACGATCCTGTCCACCTTGCAGCGACGACGACACAGGTGGCACCGCCGAAGCATACGCCGGCCCAGTTCCGTCTTCACGTCCAGAAGCGAAGCACCCTGGCGGCAATTGCGCGGAAGAGAGCCGTCCAAGGCTGCCTTGTGAATGCACCAAAGTTCTGCCGTTGAAAGCGACGGCAGATCGCCGGCCGATAGGTCGATTGCAGGCAGTCTGGCGATGGTCAGCTTCGGTGTCTCGACCGGGCAGGCGATTCTTTCCGTGGAAGGCAAATCGTCACGATTGCCGACAGCGTGAAGTATGGGCAGCAAGGGCGCAGCCAAGTCGGGCGCAACAACTTCGCCAGTTGGCTTCACCAGCAGCCGGAATTCTCCGCTATGCGGGGCGGTCCTCGACATCGACTTCCCCAACCTGCTCCTGCACGTAATACTCAGGTTTCAATTCACGGACAACCTTGTCGCCTGAGTCGGGGCCTTCGGGAGCCAAGGCCCGTTCAAATACTTCCGAAAGTTTGGCGCAGGATTCGCCCACAAAGCCGAATGTCTCAATTTCGACTTTGCCATCTGTCCGTATGTGGATTTTGACTTCGCGTGGGAGCTTCATGGTTATCCTCGCCTATAGATCAAGCTGCCGCCCGCCCCGTGTGGGCGTAGGTTCGGCTGGCTGGGCCGGACGTTCCTTGGTATCCGCAACGGCTTCGCCCCCTGGCTCATCGGTGTGCGGTTTGGAAGCCGACACCGTGCATTGCATCGCCCGCTGGCGAATACTGATGATCTTGTCCTGCATTGTGTCAATCAAAGGGATAGTCTTCTTGATGCCGGAAACAACATCGTCAGTAGTGAACTCCCGCTCTCCGTCGGCGAACGCCTCGATCATGCCAGTGACAATGGCCTGCTCGATCTCAGAGCCGGTGAAGTCCTTTGTGGCCTCCACGAGTTGCGGAATGTCAAATTGCTTCGGGTCACGGCCCCGCTTGCAGACGTGAATCTCCAGAATGGTCGCCCTCTCGCCTGCGTGCGGGAAATCGACGAAGAAGATCTCGTCGAAGCGACCCTTACGCAGCATTTCTGGTGGAAGACGGTCGAACTCGTTGGCTGTGGCAACGACGAAAACCGGACAGGTCTTGTCGTTCATCCATGACAACAACGTACCGAACACGCGGGTTGATGTGCCGCCATCACCGCCACCGCCGCCGCCACTTGACCCTGCTAATCCTTTCTCAATCTCGTCGATCATCAGGATACAGGGGGCCATCGCTTCGGCGCAGCGGATGGCCTTTCGTATGTTAGCCTCGGACGAGCCGACGATGCCGGCAAAGACCGCGCCCATGTCCAAGCGGAGCAACGGGATGCTCCAGAAACTCGCCATTGCCTTTGCGCAAAGGCTCTTCCCGCATCCCGGAACACCCGTGAGCATAACACCTTTCGGCTCAGGAATCTTGTACTTCCGTGCCCGCTCGGTAAGAATGTCCTTGCGTTTGCTCAGCCACGCCTTCAGATTCTCCAGCCCGCCGACATGACTCATCTCGCCCGCTTCCTCGAACGTGAGGATACCCGTCTTGCGGATAATCTGCTTCTTCTCCTCAATGATCTGGGCCACGTCGTCACGATCCAGGCGATTGTCGGCGACCAATGCTTTGGCGAATGCCAGTTCGGCCTCCGCCATCGTCAGTCCTTGCGCGGCCTTTGCCAAGGCGTCGATGTCGTCCTCGGTCAACTCAATCACGACGTTCTTCCGACCTTTGTAAGTATTGATGAAGTCCGTGAGCTTCGCCTTCAGGTCGCTGAAGGTAGGCAGTTCAAAGTCGATTATCACCGCCTCCTTCTCAAGCTCCGGCGGAATCTCCAATTGGGGACCGGCGATGATCGTGATGGCGCTCTTGGTTGGCTCCAGGACTCGTAGCGTATCCTTGAGCTTGCGGACAACCGTGGAGCGGCCAGAACGCGGACTGATGAATGGATGCAGGTCTTTCATCACATAGAGCGCCGGCGGCGTTTGCTTGCGATCACGGTCGATGATCCATTGGAACGCTCCCACCGGGTCTGTTGTCTTCTTGGCACCCTCCGGCGGCTTACCATCTTGGGACACGAATCCGTCCGTTTCGGTCCAGCAGAAGTATTCACGCGGGGTGAAACCGTCCCGGCCTTTCGCAATTGCCTGCAAGGCAAGCTCGGCGCGGCCCTCCTCCTGCGTGCAGAAGAAGATCAGCTTGTAACTCGATTTCAGCAGCAGCGCGATCAATTCCACGCTCGATTTTGGATTGCTCATAGTCTTATCCGGTAGTTTGATTTCCGAGGTGGCAAACGGCGATCATGGCGCGGCGGGACAACGCCGACATGCACCCCACGTTTGGGGACTATCACGAGTGCCAGCATAGATTCCAGCCTGTGCCACGTCAAGCGGATGCGATTGGTTCGCCAATTGAGGGCATCGCACAAGAAAACGCCAATGCCTCCGCGCTCAGGTGATGCTCCGAGCTTGGAAGTGTTGTTGGCTTTGGACCCCGGCAAGCCTGCGACCTGGGATGTACGGCCAAAAACGAAAACTTCGGCGCGGGGCTCGGCATCGCCAAGATTAGCCGTGGCCCGCTGCCGCCAACAGCGCGTATCGCAAACGGTCGGGGCCTTGACCGAACGAAGAGCCGCACGGTCACTAACGATGAATCGGGGCGGAAGCAGATGCGACGAGTCGGCCAAGGCCGTCTTCCACACAGGGTCGCTCCACCGCCCGCCCTTCGTCGGCACCGTGGTGGCAGACGCCGTGGCGGCCCCGTAACAGCCACCGGCCACCCACGGCGAAAGGGGCCAACGGGCTTCCGTTTCGTTCTCGCCCAGCCTGACGGCGGCTTGGGGCGATCCCTCGGCCGGCAAGGATGATGGGGCTCTCCGCTCGGACACTACCGCACTCCCGGTCTTGTTGTTCTCAGGTAAGTTGCGGTCTCCAGTCAGCCAACGAAAAAGGAGCGCCGACCCGCAACGCCGCTCCTCGAACCCCGACCAAGGGGCGCAGCAGAACAGCGCCCGGCCGACGCCCCATTTCGGGGCGGTCGTCCGAGCACTGCTTCTGCTGCAAGAGCCGACGATGGCTCAAGTTGGTCGTTTTCGAGAAAGCAGACTCGACGCTCGCGCGTCAGATCAGGTTGTTTTCATGGGCCGCAATATGGCCGTTCTCTACCTTCTTCTTGGGCTTTGGAGGGGCACCCCGGCGGGCGCATGTCCCGCCGTACTGCCGACTATCCAATAGCATAATCGGAGGGCTGGCAAGCTACAATCACCCATTGTCGCAACCGTCTCGGAATGCAAAACCGGCCGCGCGATGCCAAGCCGGCACAATGACCGACAATCAGGGGGCCGCATCGCAATTTGCCCAAAGAACCCATATTGACATCGCGTGCGGGCCGCGCCCGTGGGAAGGCCATTTGCTCCGTCTGTCGCCTTCGCGCTTCGACTGCGCGAGACCACGGCGGCAATCTGAACCGGCTTAGGGTTCGCGTGCTCTGATAGGCGAGTAGAATACGTGTTTACGCCCACAGTTATCTGGGGGGGGGAATCCAGTGAGCGCGCCAGGTACGTTCTTCTGCATCTACAAAGGGCGGGACTATCCCGACGATCAGCGCAGCTTGGAGCACATCGTCCCCTATTCCATCGGCGGGACGGGCGACTTTGGCACGCGAGATGTGTCGGTCCTCGGCAACCGGGAAGTTGGCTCCATCGTCGATTCGCTCCTTGTCAACCACCCCTTCCTGACGGTGGACCGCTGGAGGCTGCAAATCAAGTCACAAGCTGGCATCATCCCCGGCATTGAATTCCCCGGCACCATCGACATTGACGGCCACACGCTGCGAGTTGAGTACACGGTCAACCCGGATGGTAGTTGCGATCTTCGCACCCTGCCGACTGTGAAATCTGACTGGTCGGCCGGGAGTTTCTCGATCAACTGCGACCCTCGGGATTTGCCACGAATCCTTGCCGATCTGGAGAAGAAGGGTGGGAAGAAGGGCATCCCCGTCAATGCCCAGACTATCAAGATTCAGTCGAGCCGCCAGGTCCGAGTCGAGAACCCGACGATCAGCCACGATCTGGTTGTGCCGTTATTCGACCTGATGCCAGGATTCGTCAAGATGGCCCTCGGCACTGGGCACCTCGTCTTCGGCGAGGCGTGGAGTCGTGGCCCGGAGGCTGATCTGATGCGGGCCGTCATCAACGAACGTGACCCGGAGAAGCGCAAGCAGGTTCCAATCCACGGGCAGGTGTGGCCCTATTCGGGGAATCTCGCGCCGCTGAAGCAGTCGTTTCAAGTGAGCGAAGACGTTCACGTGCTCGCGGTGATTAACAATCGGCCGCCCGTCTTTTACGCCCTGCTGTTCGGGAAGTACGATGGCGCGGTCTACTTCGGACAGCAAGTGCTGAAGGGGACTGCGTTGCCGCCCGGCAAAGGTGTCGTGTTCGTCATCGACTGCCGGACTCGACAACTGGGACGATACGACTACGAGGAATACATCACGCGCCAAGCGATGGAGAAGAATTGGCTTTGACCCGAGCATCTGGCTCTACTTGGCGACGGGACGGTGGTTACCCAATCAAAACAGCAATGGTGCGGCGACGAACTGAGCCAGGAACCAGAGAATCGAGAAGGTTTCGACGCCCGGCTGGCGCTCACCGCCAGAAATGCCCGTCGAGCCGAATGCGAGCGTCGGTCGCACCAACCGGCAACTGATTTCCGCCGGAAGGTGGGTGGCCAAAATGGCGACTTGAAAAGGCATACGCAGACTGCTATAGTATACGGCTGTCCATGTTCTGACTGCGTGGTGCGTCGAGACACGAAAGGGTGCTCTCATGTTCACGGCCGATGAGCCGCTGACAGGCTATCGACCACGCCCTGCGCCGCTCTTTCGGCCATCCAGGATCGTGCTGGCGAAGGGGAGCAATCGCACGGCGGGTCGGCGGCGCTTCGCCGAGCGGATTTGCGTGACGCATCCCGAGGCGGAAGTCGTCGAGGCGTATGGCACGCCGCATAATCGAGTTGATCTGGGCGAAAGCGATCCCTTGCGGCTGCACGAGCGCGGCAAGCAGACGCTCGTACTGGGCGAACATCGCAGCGCGGTGCGTTTCAGTGACGAAGGCGGCAACGCCTGCCCGAACTACTGGCATTTCTCACCCTACGGCTTCTGCCCCTACGGCTGCCACTACTGCTACTTGGCCGGCACGCCGGGAGTTTGGTTCTCGCCGACCGTCAAGATATTCCTCAACCTGGAGGAAATACTTGGCGAAGTAGACCGAACCGCAAGACAACTCGCGTGCCCGACGGCCTTCTATCTCGGAAAACTCCAAGACGGTCTAGCCCTGGAACCTCTCAGCGGCTACGCACGGACGATGGTTCCCTTCTTCGCCCACCATCCGTATGCGAGCATGGTTCTCCTGACGAAAAGCGCCGAAGTGGAAAATCTGCTGGACCTCAATCACGCCGGCCGGACGATCCTTTCTTGGACTGTCAATGCCCCGGCAGTCGCGCAGCGTTTCGAGAGGAATACGTCCGATGTCATGGCTCGACTCGACGCGATGCGGCGATGCGCCCAGGCCGGTTATCCGGTGCGGGCGGTGGTCATGCCGATCATCCCAGTGGCCGATTGGCAGGAGACCTACGGGCGATTTATGATGACGTTGCTCGAATCCATCCCGTTGTCGCGGATCACGCTCGGTTCTATCTGCTCCTACCCGCAAGCCCAGCGACTCATGGAACTCAAGCTTGGCAAACAGGACGCGATTTCAACGTTGCTTGACCGTGGGCCAGCCAAGTCGGACGACGGGCGGCTTCGCTTCAGTCGCTCCACCCGCGAACAGGTTTACCGATCCCTGATCGGCTGTGTTCGACGAAAGCGGCCGGACCTGGAGATCGGCTTGTGCCTGGAAGACGAGGCGATGTTCGCGGCGCTGGACCTGACAGGGAGCATGGGACGCTGCAACTGCGTGCTCTGACGGGTTGGCGGGGGTGTGGACATGAACAGACTGCAACGGCGCAATCAACGTGTAGTGGCCAAGGCACTTGGTAAGCCGCTCTTGGTCACGTCGCTGGACGTTAGCAGCAGTCGCCTTATCGACGTACAGACGGCGACCTGGGAAGAATACTGGGATGGGTGCGATTGCGTTGCGGAAGAAATTCGACGGCTGCGTGGGGCATGGAGCGCGCTCATTGAAGGCGGCTATCCGGTGGGGCAACGAACGCCGTTCGTACAGGCGTATTTCGCTTTGCTCCGAAGATGCTTGGACGGGCACTCCCGCGGCGATGTTGACCTGCCCGTATTGACGAAAGTAGTCGGCTTCGAGACCTTTCGCGTCTCCTGCCACCAGGGGCAGTTGGCAGCGGGCATATTCAATATCCGAAATCCCGCGTATCTGCTCAGCAGGGTCGCCTTGCCGAAGGCACCGGAAGACCCAAAGTTCCTGCCCCTGGTATGCCCACCCGACAGTCTGGCAGAGGATAGTCGCCTTTTCTGCCACTACAGGCGGATTGGAATACTGGGCGGCCGTCGGGCGCAGCTCTTTGTGTACCCGCCTGTGGACGCCCGCGACCGTTCATCCAGCTACCGGCTCATTGCAGAGCTATTTGCATCCCTCACCCCGAAGAATGATCCGTGGGTCCAAGAGAGGATTCGC
>JBEKZQ010000120.1:0-15089 GCA_049509675.1 Thermoguttaceae bacterium
TAGCAACGGGCGAGATGCCATTGTTGGCCGTGATGCTCAGCGGATAGGAACCGCCGTTGCCGGCCGCGGGAGTACCGGCCAAGGTCGCCGTGCCGTTGCCGTTGTCGATGAAAGTTACGCCGCCGGGCAGCGCGCCGGTTTCGCTCAGGGTCGAATTCGGCACGCCCGTGGTAATTACCGTGAATGTGCCCGGCGTGCCGATCTTGAACGTCGTGCTGCTGGCGCTGGTGATCGCCGGGGCCTGATCCACGCTGAGCGTGAAGTTCTGCGTGGCATTGGGTGAGATGCCGTTGTTGGCCGTAATGGTGAAGGCATACGGGCCCGTGGTGCCGGCGGCGGGGGTGCCAGCCAAGGCGGCGGTGCCGTTGCCGTTGTCGGTGAAGATCACGCCGCTGGGCAGCGCGCCGCTTTCGGTCAGGGCCGGCGGCGGGGAGCCGCTGGTGGTCACGCTGAAACTGCCCGCGGTCCCCACGGCAAACGTGGTGTGGTTCGCGCTGGTGATCGTCGGGGCCTGGTTGGTCGCGACCGGGATGCTGTGGCGTACTGGTTGCCCCCGGCGACCGTGGTGTTCAGAGTGAGCGTTCCGGCGCTTTGGGCGTGCAGTTCCAGCGAATACAAGGGGAACACGTCGCCCGCCGATGATAGCGATTGTGATTGTTGCGCGCCGACATCGTTGATGCCATTCACCGCATTGTTGGCGCCCAGCGAAAGAGTGCCTGCGGGCAGGTCCTTATAATACTGGCCGTACGTGATCGTCGAGTCGGGGGCAGTGGAGACCACGCCCGAGCTGAAACTAACGTTGAAATAGGTTTGCAAGACGCCTTGGGGAACGGTTCGGGTGTCCTGGATCAGGGCCTCCAAGTAGAAATTCTGCCCTACGGGCAGCGCGGTCAGTCCGGGTGCGGTGTCGGCGGCGCCGGGGTCGGAGCTGTAGAACCTGTATTGGACCGTGAGCGCGGTCAACAGCGTGCGGGCCTCCAAGGGCTCGAGGGCCAGGCGACGGTAAGCGGGCCTGGCCAGCGGCCGACCCGGCGCGCGCTTGACGAGACTGCGGTGATCGAAAAAGCCGCCAAACGCGCGCAAGCGGGATCGAGGTGATTTTCGCATGGACGTGGCTCACTGGAACGAGGATGTCAATGGTGCAAATCCGGAAGGGGCGCAGTGGTCTGCAAAGAACCACGGCGCCCCTCCTTGCCGCTGCCCGGCTTACCCGAATCAAGTGAACGTCGGGATGAAATTGTTGATGGTGATAATTGTGGCGACCGAATTGAAGAGAGCCGAATCGATCGTCAGGGTATTGGAAGAAAGGGGGACGCCGGGATTGCCGCTGATCGTGATGGGTCCATAATTCGGATTGGGCAACTGTCCAAATCCCGAGGTCGTACCCGCGTGGATCGTGACTTTGTTGCTGTTGCCGCCCATGTTCAAGGTGAGGTCGTCGGTGATATTGCAGGAGTTGATCGACAAGACATCGTTGCCCGGTGACGCTGTACCTGCGCCGCCGAACACCCCGGTGGCGACGTTCAGCGACGTCAAGGTGGTTTGTTGTTGGAACGTGACGTTGTTGTCGCCGCCATTGAGGGTCAGCGCTGTTGCGCCGTTGATGGTGGTCGACGAGACGGTGACGACGTCGGGGCCATTATCGCCCAGGAGGGTCAAGCCCTGACCGGCCGTCGCCGCGGTGAGCCCGTTGTTGGGGCCGTCGGGGCCGGTGCCGATCGAGCTGCCGCTGATGCTGGTGGAGCTGCCATACGTTGCCGCCGCGGTCAGCGCGACGGCATTGTTGTTCAGCGACACGCCCCATTGGGCCGTGGAACCGGTCATGCTGAAGCTGTCGTAGCCGACGCCGTTGCTGACCTGGAGCGGGTTCGGGTTGGCAGCGCCGGCCGCCTGGTTGCCAAGGTTGCTGTTCAGCACCACGACATTCGAGTAATTCGGGTTGGCGAGCACACCCTTGTTGTTGACCGCCACGGCGCCGGCCACGTTGGCATTGGTGAAAGTCGTGACGTTCCCGGTGGACTGGCCCAGGCTCGCCGCACCGTTGGTCACGGTGATGCCGCCAAGCACCATCGGAACCGCGATGCCGGGGCCGATGAACTGCGTGTAGCTTCCGCCGGCGCCGTCGGCGATGGTCACCGCAACCACCCCGGGCGCAGCCGGGCTGGCGCCGATCTTGGTCGCCACGCCGGTCGCTCCGATCGCAATCTTGTTGCCGGTGTTGCCGGCGTCGCCGTTCAGAACGCTCAGGGGCCCGTCGAGCCAACCGCCACTGATCGTGGTCGTGGTGTTGCCCGCGGTGGGGTTGCCCGCGGTGTTCCTGTTGTTGATATACGTGGCGCCGTTGATCGTCGAGCCGCTGACGGTCAAGGTCGAGTTGGCGACGGCGCCCGGCCCGGGAGGCCCGTTGACCGTAAGACCGGCCGACAGCGTCGAATTGGTGATCTGATTGGTGTTGAAGCCGCCGTTGTTGATAATAGCGGCTTGCCCGATCTGGACGTTGGTGAGGGTATTGCTCACGGTGTTGGTGGGGGTCGCGGGCCCGGCATTCGTAATGGTCAGCCCTTGCATGATCTGGATGTAACCCAACGTGTTCGTGTCGTTGGCGTTATCGGTGATGCTGACATTGCCGTTGACCGGGTTGTACGAGTTGGCGGGATTGGCGGAGGAGCCGAAAATGAGACTGTTCTGGCCCTGCCCCAAATTGATGTAAATGTTTCCGTAAGTGTTCAGCGTCGTGTAGGACGACGCCCCCAGCGGCGCGCCCTTGAGATTCAGTTGCGTCGGGGGAGTGCCAAGGCCCGTGATCGTGAACGAATTGGGCGAGCCGCTGCTTGTCTGAGGCTGGACCTGAATGCTGTTGCCGAAGTCGTCGCCGGTGAGCGTCAGGTCGCCCGCACTCGGCTTGTCCAAAACAATGTTAACCGCCAACAACCGGCGCTGTTCCAGCGGCTCAACCCTCAACAGTCTGCAATGCGGTAAACGAACGTTGCGTTGTCTCTTGCGCGAAAACATGACGTGTCTCCTTCAGAGAATGGGAAGTCTACACTTTGCGCGGTTTGAAATGATCCCAACCGCAGCAATAGGGAACGGATCGTATCGTTACAAGCCATTCACAGTAAAGCGTCCATCCTTGGCGAAAGGTGTTGGACAACAAACCCCCATCCGTTGAAGTCTGTACAGGTTGCATAAGCACAACTCTCTGTTCACGCTGCAGCGCGGCAGCCCACGACTGGACTGGCGCAAAACAGGCCGCGCGATCGTATCGTTTGTGGCGATCAAGCCAAATTTAACGACTATTAGTTATAATCTACCGATCCAGGTTTTGCAAAACTCCCGGGAAAATACTGAGGCTGGCCATACACCCCTATTATGTATGGTCCCAGGCGATTGATTCTCGTTTTCGCGTGGGTTAGAATCCGTCCTGCGTCTTTCCTTCAACCGTTTCGCCTGCCCATGCCCCACCTCGTACAGTCGTTGTTTTGGTCGCTGACCCGCTGGGTATCCAAATTGCGCTACCGGGTGCGGGTTGAGGGGTTGGAAAAGCTCGGTAATCTGCGGGGACCGACGCTGGTCTTGCCGAACCATCCCGGTTACGTCGATCCGCCCTTGGTCATGAGCCACGTGCGTCTTCGCGGCGGAATGCGGCCGGTGGTGACCGCGACCATGTATCGCAAAGCGGTCCTGTATCCGATGATGCGGCTGAGCAATTCGCTGGAGGTGCCCGATCTGAGCGAACACAGCCGCGACGCGCGGGAGCAGACCCTGGGCATGATCGACGCTATCGTGGCCGCGCTCGAGCAGGGCGGCAACATCGCCATTTATCCCTCCGGCCGCGCCCAACGGCGGGGCGTGGAGGAGATCGGCGGGGCGCGGGCCGCCGCCGAGATCATCGAGCGCTGCCCACAGGCCAATATCGTGCTGGTGCGCACCCGCGGCGTGTGGGGCAGCATGTTCAGCTACGCCCGAACCGGCAGCCCGCCGGACCTGGGCCGCTGTTTCCTGCGCGGCCTGGGCTGTTTGCTCTCGAACCTGATCTTCTTCGCCCCGCGCCGCCAGGTGCGCATGACCGTCGAGTTGCTCGATCGCCGCGATCTGCCCGGCGCCAGCCGCGAGAAGCTCAATCCGTACCTGGAAGCCTGGTACAACCGCGGGGGACCGGAGCAGCCGGTCTTCGTTCCCTACCACCGCCTGTTCGGGCCGCAAGAGTATGCGTTTCCCCAAGCGGCCGGCCAGGGGCGCGTCGATCCGGAGAAGGTCAAGCCGGCCACCATCCGGGCCGTCAACGATCTGGTGGAAGAGCACCTCGGGCATCCGCTGGGCGACGAAGAGAACCGGGCCGACATGCCCCTGGACCGCATCGGGCTGGACAGCCTGGACCGCATGGACGTGGCCTTGAAGATCGAGGACCGCTTCGGCTTCCACAGCGATCGCGTGGCCGAGACGTTGGGCGATCTCTGGGCCCTGGCCGAAGGTCAATGGACCGGGGCCGGTCACGTGCCGCAGCCGGCCCCGCCGGCCTGGAACCGTCCGTCCAAAGCGTCAGGCCCGGTCGACATCCTGGCCGAAACGTTCGCCGAGGCCTTTGTGCGCCGGGTCTTGCGGCAGCCGGACGACGTGGCCGTGGCCGATCGAATCTCCGGCGTGCTCAGCTACCGCCGCCTGCTGGTCGCAGCCCGGCTGCTGGCCAAAAAGCTTGGGGACTGTCCCAATTTCGGGCAGCAAGCTTCGCTTGGTCGCAGCGAAAATGGGACTGTCCCCTTAGAGGGTGCCGTCGAGGCGGTGGGCGTTCTGCTGCCGGCATCGGTCGCCGCCGACGTCGTGTTCCTCGCCTTGCACCTGGCCGGAAAACTGCCGGTGCTGCTGAATTGGACCACCGGTCCGGCCAACCTGGCCCACGCGGTCGAAACGCTCAAGGTGCAGCGAGTCGTCACCTCGCGGAAACTGGTCGATCGGCTGGGCATCGAGATCCGCGGGGCCGAGTATGTCTTCCTGGAAGACGTGCGCGCCGAGACCGGCAAACTCAAGGCGCTGCTGGCCCTGCTGGCCAGCTATCTGCCGGCGGGCCGTCTGCTGGCGCGCCTGCCGCGGCCAAGTGCGGACGACCCGGCAGTGGTCTTGTTCACCTCCGGATCGGAGAGCACGCCCAAGGCCGTGCCGCTGTCGCACCGCAATCTGATCAGCAACGCCCGCGCCAGCCTGGCCGTGCTGCAGGCGACGCGGGCCGACAGCCTTTTGGCTTTCCTGCCGCCGTTCCACAGTTTCGGCCTGTTGAGCAACATCACGGGGCCGGTGCTGGGCGGCGTCCGCGTAGTGCATCACCCGGACCCGACCGACGCGGCCGGGCTGGTGCGGATCTCGGCCGACTATCGGCCCACGATCACCGTGGCCACGCCCACTTTTCTGAGCTACATTTTCGCCGCCGCCGCCGCCGCCGATCTCCGCTCGCTGCGGCTCATCGTGACCGGCGCGGAAAAATGCCCGGAAGCGATCTTTGCCAAGGCGCGGCAAATGGCCCCGCAGGCCGTCATCCTGGAAGGTTACGGAATTACCGAGTGTTCGCCCGTGGTGGCGGCGAACCGGCTCGAGCGCATCAAGCAAGGCACGGTCGGCCTGCCGGTCGACGGCGTGGAGGTGCTCGTGGTCGATCCGGAATCGCGGCAACCGCTTCCCGTCGGTGCGGTGGGCCTGCTCCTGGCCCGCGGCCCGTCGATCTTTCACGGCTACCTGAACTACAGTGGCCCCGATCCGTTCGCCGAAGCGGCCGGGCGGCGCTGGTACGTGACGGGCGACCTGGTGAGCGTGGACGAAGACGGATATATCCGTTTCTCCGGCCGCCTGAAGCGTTTCTTGAAGGCGGGCGGCGAGATGATCTCGCTGCCTGCGCTGGAAGAGCCGTTCCAGGCGTTGTATCCGCCCACGCAAGACGGGCCGCAGGTGGCCGTCGAGGGGATCGAGACCCCGGAGGGCCGCTGCATCGTGCTCTTCAGCACGCAAGACATCCCGCTGCGCAAGGCCGGCGCGATTCTCAACGAGGCCGGTTTCCGCGGCGTCATGCGGTTGGACGAGACAGTCCGGCTGGACGCGATCCCCGTCTTGGGCACCGGCAAGACCGACTACAAGATTTTGCGGTCCCTGGTGCAGCAGCGCGTGCAAGCCGCCCGCGGCGAGCGCAAGGCGCCGTGAAGGCACGTGGCCTGTAGACAAGAAGATAACGGACAGGAAGATCGACAAGACATCCATTTTCCTGTCCACCCATATTCCTGTCGACCCGGTCTCTGTCTTCCTTCGCACGCGGGCGCCACTGGCTCCGCCAGTGCTTCCGCTGCGCTTAACCGCCGTCCTGCCTATGAACACCATCGGCATCATTTCCGACACGCATGGCCTGCTCCGTCCCGAGGCACTCGAAGCGCTCGACGACTGCAAGTTGATCATCCACGCCGGCGACGTGGGCTCGCCGCACGTCTTGGCAGCCCTCGAACAGATTGCCCCGGTGTTCGCCGTCCGCGGCAATGTCGATCGCGATGCTTGGGCCCTCCGTCTGCCCGAGACGCGGGTGGTCGAGATCGAGCACCTCCTGCTGTATTTGCTGCACGACCTCGGCACGCTGGATCTCGACCCGCGCGCGGCCGGCTTCCGCGTGGTCGTTTTCGGCCATTCGCACCAACCGTCAGTGAGCGAGAAGCAGGGTGTTCTGTACGTGAACCCGGGCGCCGCCGGGCCGCGCCGCTTCCGCCTGCCTATCACGTTGGCCAAAATGCGCATCGAGGCCGGCGACCCGGCGGTGGAAATCGTTACGCTGAGAGAGTGAAGGAGCCTGTGTGGGTGCCATGTCCCGCGACAAGCGTCACTCGAACTCGCCGCGAGGCAGGCCTGATTGGCGAATGATGGATTGTAGTGTGCCGATGCAGAGCTCGGCATGATTCGGCACAGGGACGGTAATCGTTGTGCCGGGGAGCCGTTTCTGCATTACGACATGGCTGCCACGCTGACGGACCTCCACAAACCCGTGGCGCAAGAGAATATCGCAAACCTGCCTTTCGGAAAGGACTCGGAGTCTACCCAAAGGCGACCTCCAGCCGGGTCACGTACACTTCTTCGTGCAAACGCGCCTGAGTTTCTTCTGTCGAAGCGCTCTCCAAGAACAGCTCAATCGCTTCCCGAAGATTCTCGCGAGCGGCCTCGATTGTGCTTCCCTGACTGGCAATATCAAGTTCCGGACAGAGCGATGCGTACTTGTCGCCTTCGCGCTCAATAATCGCGGTAAGTTGCTTGATCATTACGTCTATCCCCGATTCCACGTTTCATGCCGCACGATCCAAGTGTACCGTTCTGGGCCATATTCTTCAAGGAAGCAGAACGACTGCGCTTCAGAAAGCCTTCGTTGCACCGGGGACGGCGGTGGGATAGTTGCCGGCGGCGTCGGGCCGCGCGAAACCGGCGCCTTCCAACGCATACTGCTCCGGGCCCAACCGCAGCGGCGAGGCCACCGCCTCCTGCCAACTGACCGACTGGCCCGAGTACGTGGCCATGCGGCCCAGCACGGCCGTCATGCTGCTGGTGGCACCGTAGTCGCCCTCGCAGCGGTACGGGCCGCTGCCGCGGATGCTGGCCATCAGATCGTCGTGCTCCCGCTGGTACGGATTGCCGCCCTCAAAGCCCTTCGCCCGCAACTCGCGCGGGCCAAGCGCACCGGCGCCCCACGCCCCCTCGCCCAGCGTCATGGCGCCCTTGGTGCCGTGGGCATTGTCGGACACGTGACTCCAGGTGTCGGGCTGTTGCCGGGCCTGGCAGTAGTGCCGCACGCCGCCGGCGTACTCGAACTCGATCATGTGATGGTCCCAGATGTCGCCCGTGCCGGGGCCCACGCGGATCTGCCGGCCGCCCATGCCGTTGGCCCGCAGCGGAGGGCCGTCCATGATCCAGTTGGCCACGTCGATCTCGTGGCAGGCCTGCTCGACCAGGTGATCGCCCGAGAGCCAGCAAAACAAGTTCCAGTGGCGGACCTGGTACTCCATCTCGCTCATCTCGGCCGGTTTTAGCGTGCCGGCGCGGCCGCCCGGCATGTTGAAATAGGTGCGCAAAAGCAGGATGCGACCGATGGCGCCGTCGCGGATGGCCTTGATCTTTTCCAGGTAGTTCGGCTGATGGCGGCGCTGCAGGCCGACCACGACCGAGAGCTCTTGGGCCTTCGCCTCGCGGTTGGTCGCCAGGAGCAACCGGTAGCCGGGGGCGTCCACACAGCACGGTTTTTCCAGGAAGACGTGCTTGCCCGCGCGGACCGCGGCCGCATAGTGCAGCGGTCGGAAATGGGGCGGCGTGCTTAGGATCACCAGGTCGACGCCGGAGTCGATCACCCGTTGATAGGCATCGAAACCCAGGAAGCGCCGCTCCGGAGGCACGTCGATCCGCGGGCGCAGATCGTCGTATTTTGTCAGGTTCTTCAAACTGGTTTCCAGCCGCGGCCCGAAAAGGTCACCCATGGCCACCAGGCGGACCGGCCCCTTCGTGCTGAGTGCCTCGCGGCATGCGCCGGTGCCGCGGTTGCCGCAGCCGACGAACCCCAGGCGGATGGTATCGTCGCCGGCGGCATGCGCAGCCCGAGCAACGCTAAGGTTGGCCGCTAACCCGCTAGCGACGATCGCCGTTAATTGACGGTGCTTCACGTGATCATCCCCTTACGATGTCGCGCCGAAGCGGCGGACAAACGCCGCGTCTTCGCCGGCCTGGTCGCTGTAGCGGTCGTAAATGCCCACGATCGCGCCGTCGCCGGGCTTGATCGCGGCAAAAGTTTCCCGAAACGCCTGCTCGACCCACTCGCGGCGCTCCGAGAGCCGGCCGGCGGCCAGGATCTTGAAGGCCAGGCAGGGCCGCTTCGTGTGCCCAATGGCCTGGAACATCCGCGGCGGATCGCTCTTGAGATACACCTCGCCCACCGGCAACGGCACGTGCCCGAGCAGCTTTTGCAGGTCGGCCTCGCTGCGGTGCCGTTGGTAGACGCAGGTCATGTAATAGTCCAGGTCCCAGCCTTTCGCTTCGATGGCGTCGACCACGTCGGGCATGTGCGTGGAAACGCCGGCCAGCAGTCCGGCGTCGTGAACGCGTTTCAGGTAATCGTGGACCTGGTCGAGCTTGCCGCTCTTGAACAACTGGTCGGTGGTTTCGCCATGATGGGCGATGCCAATGCAGCCGCCCTTGGCCAGCTTCTGGATAACGTCCTGGCTGCCGGCCTCGATGGTCAGAAAGAGCATCTTTCCGCCCGCATCCAGGTAGCGGTGATACAGATCGAGGTATTGAATGCCCGACTGCCAGGTATTGATTCCGGCGGCCTCGCAGCGGCGGAACGTCTGGAGGATCTGCTCCGGCGTGTAGTAGCGGCGCATCTCCTGGTTGACGAACGTGGAAAGATGGGAGCCGGCGCCGAAGGGGTTGTTGCCGCACACCAGCCGCGAGAGCTGATGCTTGCCGATGCGGATCATCGGCATTTTGTTCTCGCCGCCGGGCTGATCGGCCGCGGCCAGTTTTGCCGCGAGCACGGCCCCGGGCAGCGCGGCGGCCGCCGTGAGGAACTCGCGCCGCATGCAGCGGTGCAGGTCGAAAGGCCTCATTTTCCAACTCCGTGGTTTTCTTGGATGTGCAGGACCCATCGTATATTGTCGTCGGAGCGAACTGCCGCCGCAAGAGGGCGACGCGCTGCCAAGGCTTTCCCGGGAGCTCAACTGCCGACGGGTTCTGGCTGTTTGCCCAGGGCCTGCTCAATCTGCCCGGCTACGCAGACCGCCAGATGATGGCCGGGCACGCGCTTGCCGGCCGTCACTCGTTTCCCATCGCCGCAGACAATGATAGTACTCGTGATGCGGCCGCTGGCCCACGCCTTTTTCCTTAACCAAGGTTCGTCGGGGTGGGCCAGCCGCGTGGAGCATTTCTCAGGCGTGCGACCATTAGCAGTGGCCATTAGCTTCTTTCGCGAGCCGATCAAGACGACGGACAACAGCCGCCCGATTTTCTAATTCTGGCCGCTCGGGCATTGTCCGCTTGCAGTTCGGGCACCTCGGTGAAGCACTTTTCCAAACACTCCAGCAGCTTGCAGTGGAAAGGCGTTTTGGGGGAAGCCAGAGAATAGTGGCTCCAAAGGCCCGACTTGCGGACCACGACCAGGTTGGCTTTCCGCAGATAGGCCAGGTGACGCGAAATGCGCGGCTGGGGAGCACGAAGGCTCGCCACGATGTCGCCCACGCACAGTTCTCCATCGCGCAGGACGTGCAGAATTCGCAGCCGCGTCCGGTCGGAGAACGCCCGGAACATCAGGTCGACCGTATCCTGAGCCTCGGTCGGCGTGGTCTTTGCCATACGCGGAGCGATGGAGCCGACGTTCGAGCAGCGTGGCGCCTTGGAACGCATGATTTGTTTACTGTAGCTTCGCGGGGAGGTTTCGGTCAAGGGCGCCCCTCACGCCACGCCCCTACCGCCACGGCGCTGCCGCGCCTGCCAGCAGCCGTCCTCGCCGGCGCCCTGGCGGGAAAGAAACTGGCCACCAGCGCCAGAGCGACGGAAATGCCCACCGCCAGCAGGGCCAGCATGGGCCAGAGTGTGTCTGACTGGCTTGGCCTTTAGCGGATGCGATGGGTCGACTTGATCAGCACCGCCTGGACCGGCACGTGTTCCAGCTTCTCGGTGTCGCGAACCGGGACCTGGGCGATCCGCTCCACGACATCCAACCCCTCGACCACTTCGCCGAAGACGCAGTAGCCGTATCCGTCCACCGTGCGATCCTTATGGTCCAACACCTGATTGTCGGCCAGATTGACATAGAACGCCGAGGTGGCGCTGTTGACGTCATCGGGCAGGCGGGCCATCGCGATGGTGCCGCGGCGATTCTTCAAGCCGTTATGGGCTTCGTTGTAGATGGGAGTGCGGGCTTTTTTCTCCATTGCGTCCGGCGTAAATGCTCCCCCCAACGCCAACTTGGGATAGCCCGTCAACACCTGGTGAAAAATGGTCTGGTCATAGAAGTTGCTGGCGACATAGGAGAGGAAATTCTCGACCGTGACCGGGGCCTTTTCGGCGTCCAGACGCACGCTGAAGCTGCCCAGCGAAGTCTCGATCGCCACGACCGGGTGCATGGGATCCTGGGCCGATTTTGCCGCCGGGCCGGAGTCCGCGGCAGCCTGCGCCGGTTGGCCTTCCGGACCATTGACCGCGGCCGGCGCCGATTGCGCCGCGTTGCCGCCCCGCTGGCAGCCGACAAGCGCCGAGAGTGTCAGGGTAATGACAAACGCTACGACGAGTTTCCCAGGGTTTCGCACTGCTTTGCCTCCTTGCTGGCAATCTCCAGACGTTCGTCCTTTGTTCCAGAGGCCCCTATCATTGCTGGAATGCCTGTTTTGTGCAATGTCGATTGAGGGCGAATGCACAGGAATTTGCGCGGGATGGAAAATCTAGGGGGATCCTGACCGCACGGCCTCGATATCTTTGGCAATACAGGCGGCAATCGGTAGAATGAACGGTGGCAGAAACCGAGACAACGCGGGAGTGAGGCAGTGGGCGGCCGTTGGCAAGGTACTACCGTGGTCTTGTTATGGCTTGCCGCCATGAGTTGGCTGGTGAGCCGCAAGGTATTACCGCCGCTCATGGTGGGGGAGCCCCCCAGCTACGCTACCATTTTGGCCTCTGACGCCGACCAGCCGCCGGTAGGCTGGACTTTGTCGCTCAACGGGCGGCGAATTGGCTGGGCTTTGAGCAGCACCGTGCGGCTGCCCAACGAAATGACCGAGGTGCGCAGTCGCGTGCATTTCAATCGCCTGCCGTTGGAGGAACTGACGCCCGCTTGGGTGCGAATCCTGTTGCGGCCGGGAGAACCGTCGGTTTCCAGCTTGGAAATGGAGGCCGAGAGCCTGCTGAGTTTCGATCCCCTGGGGCGGTTGGTGAGCTTTGATTCTTCGCTGCACGCCCGGCCTTTGCGCGACCTGCTCACCATGCGCGGGACCGTGGAAGGGACGCAAATGAAACTGGCGATCCATTCGGGCGAGCTTTCCTACAACACGGAGTTCTACCTGCCGCCGAAGGCGATCCTGGCCGACAGCCTGTCGCCGCAGGCGCGCTTGCCGGGGCTCCGTGCCCGGCAAACCTGGACCGTGCCCTCGTATAATCCGATGCGTCCGCCCAACAGTCCCATGGAGATCCTCTTGGCCACGGTGGAAGGCCGCGAGACGACCGAGTGGAACGGCCGCCGCGAGGAGGCCTGGCTGGTGGTCTACCGCGACGATCCGGGCGCCGGCCGCGGCGGCGAGCGGGCCACGCGGGGGCGGCTCTGGGTGCGTCCCGACGGCACCGTCTTGCGGCAGCAAGTCATGGTGTTCGATTCCTTCCTCACGTTCGTACGCATGAGCGACGATCGAGCACGCAAGCTGGCGGCCGAGGCTCAGGACCCCTAGTCCCCAATCCCCAATCCCTAATCCCTCGCCCGCCCATGATCGAATTTGACGCCGTGCGCCGGACCTTCGGTCGGAAAGTGGCAGTCGATGGCCTGAGCCTGACCATCGGCGCCGGCGAAATCGTTGCGCTGTTGGGGTCCAACGGGGCGGGCAAGACGACGGCCATCCGCATGGCCGTGGGCCTGTTGCGACCCGATGCGGGCCGCGTGCGCGTCTGTGGTCACGATGTCGTGGCCGCCACGCAGGAGGCCACGCGCCTCATCGGCTACGTGCCCGAGGAGGCCTTCCTGTACGACAAGCTCACCGGCCGGGAATTCCTGGAGTTCGCGGCCGAGCTGCGCGGGCTGGACCGGAACCTGGTCCGCACCCGCATCGCGCGGGAAAACGATCGCTTCGACCTGGGCGAGTTCCTCGACGAGTTGATGGAAACCTATTCGCACGGCATGAAGCAACGCCTGGTGTTCGCCTCGGCGCTGCTGCACGACCCGCGTGTGCTGGTGCTCGACGAGCCGATGGTGGGCCTCGACCCGCGCAGCGTGCGCGTGGTCAAGGACCTGTTGCGCGCCGAAGCCGGCCGCGGCACGGCGGTTCTCATGTCGACGCACACCTTGGCGGTGGCTGAGGAGATCGCGCATCGCATCGGGATCGTGGACCAGGGCCGCCTGGCTTTCCTGGGCACGCTGGCCCAACTGCGGCAGGAACTCTCGTCGCCACAGGCGGCGCTGGAACCATTGTTCCTGGAACTGACCGAGGGGCCGAGCAACGTGGAGCAGGTTGTCAAGGTCGCAAACGACGGCTCGCCCTCTCCCTCCGGGAGAGGGGGACCTTGAATCGGCGCCTCGGCGGTGCATAGTGCGACCGAAAAGCCGACAACATCCATTGAAGCGAACGAGGAAAGGGCCAACTCGCGCGTGAGCGATAACAAGGATCGGACAGGAAACCGATTGGGGACTGTCCCAATTTTCGTTCGACGAAAATGGGACTGTCCCCTTCCCCGATGCGCCGGAACCGCGGCCTTTGCGACCGCCCTTCGGTCGCTGCCCCCCGCCCCGCCGGACGCGGCCCGGGCCTTCCGGCGGATGCGCCTGCGGATGGGCAAGACGCTGCTGCGGCAGGCGCTGGCCCGGGCGCGGTTCCGACTGTGCCTGGTGCTCGGCCTGAGCATCGTGTTGTGGTTGGCGCTTTTCCAACTGCTCAGCGAGGGCTTCCTCTTCCTGCGGCAGACGGTTCCCAACCCGACCCACGATCAGATCGTCGAGGCGGTGTGCTCCACCTTCTTCGCGGCATTGATGCTGATGCTCATATTCTCGTCGAGCCTGATCTTGTACGGATCGTTGTTCCGTTGCCGGGAAATCGCCATGTTGCTCACCTTGCCGGTGCGGGACGAACAACTCTTTCTCCACAAGTTCGGCGAGGCCGTGCTGTTGAGCAGTTGGGGATTCCTGCTCCTGGGCAGTCCGCTGGTGCTGGCCTTCGGCCTGGTGTCGGACGCCCCGTGGTATTACTATGCCATGTTGCCGCCGCTGTTGATCGCATTCATTCATATCCCGGCGGCGATCGGCGCCGTGCTTTGCCTGGCGGTCGTCTACGGTTTGCCGCGGCATCGCGCGCATGTGCTGCTGGCCGGGGGCGCGGCCCTGCTGGCGGTCTTGCTTTGGCTGGTAAGTTCCCTGGTGAGGCCGGAAGGCGATCTCTTGACCGCCGGCTGGTTCCAGGAGATGCTCGGTCGGTTGCAATTGACCGAGTACCGCCTGTTGCCCAGTTGGTGGGTAAGCGCGGGGCTGTTGGCCGGCGCCGGCAGGCAGTGGTCCGACGGCCTGATGTTCCTGGTGTTGATGATTTCCAATGCGCTGTTCTTTCGCCAACTGGCCGCGGGGATGGCCCGCCGCTGCTATCGGTCGGCCTATAGCGGACTATCGCAGGCCTGGACGCGACCCAAGCGGATCCGCGCGTCGCACTTCGACCGCTGCCTCGCGTGGATGCTGCGCTTTCTGCCCTCCACCCTCTCCCTGTTGGTGATTAAGGACATGCGCTTGTTTCGCCGCGACCCGGTGCAATGGTCGCAGTTCCTGATTTTCGTGGGCCTGCTGGCTTTGTACTTCCTCAACATCCGCCGCTTCAGCTACAGCATCCATTATGCCGGTTGGGTGAGCATGATCAGCTTGTTGAATCTCTCGGTGGTCGGATTGCTGATGTCGACGTTCACCACGCGATTTGTCTTTCCCATGATCAGCCTGGAGAGTCGCCGCTTCTGGCTGCTGGGCCTGTTGCCCATTCGCCGCGACACGCTATTGTTGGGCAAGTTCCTATTCGCCGTGGGAAACTCGCTGCTGCCGTGTTCGCTGTTGGTCCTGCTGAGCGACGTGATGCTCCGCGTCGCCCCGGCCGTGTTAGGATTCCACCAGTTGACCTGCGTGGTGCTCTGCCTGGGGCTGTCGGGGATCGCCGTGGGCCTGGGGGCCCGCTTCCCCAATCCCCGCGAGCAATCGCCGGCGCGGATCGCCGCCGGTTTTGGCGGAACGCTGAACCTGGTGATCAGCACCACCTACATTCTGCTGGTGGTGGTGCTCAGCGCGGTGCCTTGCCACTTCTACTTCGTTACGCAGTATGCCCAGAGCATCATGCCGATGGCCGAGGCCCTCGCGTTCCATGGCTGGT
>JBEKZQ010000121.1:0-14530 GCA_049509675.1 Thermoguttaceae bacterium
GGCGAAAGGACGCCCTTTTCACCAATAGCAATTGCAGAGCAGGCACCCCCGACTCCCGCGGTCCGTGCCGGCATGCAGGTCGAAAAAACCCGCGTTTTGGGCGCATCAGCCAGATCGGACCCAAGGCGCATCCGGACAACGCCGGTGCGATGCGCGAACTCGCGCGCGCCGTTTTTTTTCAGAAGAAAGCATCGGATGCCTTCAACGCGCTGAGGAAGGCGTACCAAATCGACCCGCGCAAATCGCAATTGCCTGAGCTTGCCCTGGCAGCGCTCTACGCTGAGTTCGGCGATACCCACAATGCCGAGGTTTGGATAAAGATCGCAATCGCGAGGGGGGCGGATGAACTGCCCGCACGACTGCTGCTCGCGCGTTGGGCCGTGGGGAATGCCGACTGGGATGGAGCTCTCAGGAACGCGGAGCGGGCGCTTGCGATCGAGCCAAAATCCCTGGAGGCCAACGTCATCCGGGGACAGATCGCGCTGCACTCGAAAGAATACAAGACCGCCCAACGATATTTCGAGTGCGCGGAAAAGGTGTCGCCGGAGGATTGTGCCGCCCGTTGCGGCCTGGCTTTGGCCCTCTGCGAGCAGGATGAGGAGGCGACCAAGGCCAGGGCACTAACCTTCTCCAAGGCTAACTTTGAAAAGTATCCCAAGAGCGTCGATGCGGCGGTCACGCACGGTCGGGTCCTGTACCGCCTTGGCCGCGTCGAAGAGGCCGATAACGTGATTCGCCAGGTTGACATCGCAGGCGCCGACATTAGCCCGGACATGGCCTATTACATTGCTTGCATCGCCGCGGATCGAGGCAGAAAGGACGAAGCCGCGGAGATGATCAGGCGGGCACTTCGAGACATGCCGGGGAGCATGAAGAGGGAAACAGTCGCGCTGCTTGAGAAACTGTTTGCGGATCCGAAACAAGGAGAACTCCAACCGGGCGACACGGTCATCGTAGTCGCGCGAAATACAGGCGACAGGAATTTCGGCGGGACGTTGGTCGGCTTCGCGTGTTTTCCTGGTGGGACCCGGCTCAAAGTCGCCAAGGTCGACGGAGATTATGTGTTCGTCGACGCCGGGAAGGAACGGCAAGCAATGATTCACCGCAAAAGTGTAGCAAAGCTCCATTGAGAGAATCACGATATAGTCGTAGAACTGAGACGAGCGGAAGAGAGGGGGCAGAACTAGTTAAGACTCGTTCTCATGCCTCTTCCGCCCTTTTCCGCCCACGCGCGGGCAGAAGAAGAATTAACACTGAAGGAGAGCAATTATGAGCATGGTGATACACGGTGTCGTGCATGGCAATACGATCGAACTGAGCGAGTCGCCGGGCGTACCCGACGGCCAAGAGGTCGAAGTGTTGGTCCGGGCCATCGAACCCGCACGAACCTGGGGTGAAGGGATTCTCCGGTCGGCCGGCGCTGCCGCCGTGGTGCCGGGCTTCGATGAAGTGTTCGCAGAGATTCAGCGAGATCGCAAAGCCTCTCAATTTCGGGAGCCAGCGCCGTGAGTTTTTTGCTCGACACGAACATCTGCTCGTCGCACATTCGCCGTCCGGCAGGATTGGCTCACCGTTTGATACAGCACTCGGGGCGAGTGTGGATGCCGACCATCGTGCTGGCGGAGTTATACGCCGGTGCCTATATGCTCGACCCCCCCGACAGAATTCTGGCCGGTATCGAGGATCTGCGGAAGGACGTTGGCGTATTGGTTTACGACGAACGCTGTGCCGAAGAGTTTGCAAAGCTCCGCGGCGCATTGAAACGGCAAGGGGTTGTCGCCAACCCCGTGGACCTGATGATCGCCTCCGTGGCTTTGGTGCATGACCTTACGTTGGTGACGAACAACACGGCCGACTTTCGTTTCATTCCTGCCTTGCGATTGGAAGACTGGCTCACATGATCGAAACCCGGGCCTTGGAAGAGCTGGACCGGCTGCGCACGAGCGGCAGGCCACCCACTGAAATCCAGATACATTACCAGGCGGTAGGTCAGGCACTCCGTTCCTGACGCAGTTGTCAGGCACGGAGTGTCTGACCTGCTTGGCTGGCTGGGCGGTATCACGTCCCGGATGGACGCGGAATACCGAGGATGCGGCAAATGCCGTGAACCGTGCCGCGCTTAATATGCGAATGCCGCGGGACGGGAGCTTGGGCGAGATTCGACGGATTCAGCCAAACATCGTGATTTGCACCATGATGGTGCAGCATGCACCCGCATCGACGCAGATGGCGCTCAAGCTCGCGACGATTCACGGCAAAACCTCATCGGGCGGTCTTGGACGCGGAAAGGCTGCGCGACAGTTTCAGACGCGCTTGCTTGAGGGCCGAAGCAGCGTCGCGTGCATTGGCGAATGCCTCATCGATCGTCTCGGCTTCCGTAATCAATTCGGGATCGAGGGGAGAAGTCACGACGTACCCCCCTTCCGGCGCTGCTTGAAGGGTGAGGACAAGTTTGCCGTCGCTAACCGTGTATCGAGTAGCCATCGCTCGCTCCTTTCATTTCATTATACAAGAAGATACCAGAATTGCCGTTGGCCCGTATTGCCAAGCAGCCAAATCAGCCCGGGAGAGGTAAAGGGCCGTAGGATCTGCTACAATGCGCGAAACGGTTGGGAAACCATTTGCCCATACGCAGGTCGAAGCCACGGGTTCGCTTCCGAACGCGCCGATACGATCTGAGACTGGTCCGGAACAGGTCACGCAGAAACGGATCAGTCCGTTCCCCAGGAGTTCCCAATGAACCTGACTATCGGACAATTCATCGTCTGGCTGGTTGTCGGCGCGGTGGCCGGTACGCTGACGGGGCGACTGGTGACGCTCAAGAAGGAAGGGCTGGGCCGTTGGACCAACCTGGGCGTCGGCATGGTCGGGGCCCTGATCGGCGGCTTGCTCTTCAAGCTCTTCCACGTCAACCTGGGCCTTGGCGAGCTCAAGGTCACCTTCGAGGACTTGATTGCGGCCTTCCTCGGTTCGCTGTTGTTTGTCGTCATCTGGTGGGCGGTCGCCAAGTTCCGAGGCAAGAAGCTGCCTCGGTAAAGACCGGCGAAGGGGACTGGCTCCGTCGCCTCGATCGGCAATCGCTGCGGGAACGGCTTGCAGCTTTCGGTGCCATTCCCCTGATTTCAGATCTCGGATTTGAGATTTCAGATATCAGATTTGAGATTTGAGATTTGAGATTTGAGATTTCAGATATCAGATTTGAGATTTCAGAGCGTGTCGACGGATTTCTGCCGCTCTTGGCGAAGTCCGGCCGCTTGAGGAGGCCGGCGTCTCAATACTTCAGATCGAGAACCCACCTCTTTGCGTCCATCTGGGGCACTTCCCCACCGAGAGTCGTTGCGGTATTGTACTTGGCGGGAATCGTCTCGCCGGCCTTGGTGACCTCAACGCGGTAGAATCCCGGGGCAACGCCCGGCAGGTTGTCGGAACCGTGAGCCGGCACGGTGGGCATCGTTCGACCCGACTGGTCCGTCGTGCCAACGGCAGTCTCGAGCTCGCTTCCGAGGAAGCTTTCGGGAACCAGACTGACAGTGGCGCCCGGGAGCGGCTGGCCGTTGTGCAGCACGGCGACGATGAACGGCACGCGGCCGACCTTGGCTTCCTTCCAACTGGCGATGCGGGCGGCAATATCTTCCTCCGTGACCTTGTTGGAGTCGGGGAACGCCGCGCGGATCGCCGGGGCCTTCTCCAACTCCCCGGCGTCCAAGTAGCCGTTCTTGTCGAGGTCGTAGGTTTCGATGGCCCGCTTCGCGGCGTCGGAGGCGATCCCCGGTGGAACGATCGCTCGGACGCGGCTTCCGCACCCAGCCGGCCCCAAGAGCCCAAGTCCGACAACCAGGAGCAGAATCTCCGCACGGGTGGGGCAGCAGGATTTCATGGTCGATCGCTGACCTGTTCCTAATAGCTTGAGTCGTTGATCACGTTGCCGTCGTTGCGACATCCAAGATTCTGAAACGTGGTCGCATTGATCGTCAGGCTGATCTTGTGGACCGAGCCGTCGCAGAAGACGAAGATGCAAAGACCCGGATGCGCGCTGCCGAACTGGGTTTGGGACGCATAGCCGGGATAATCCTGCACCGGCGCCGTCCCCGTCAAACGGTACATATCGTTGTCGATCCCGGCCAATATGCAATGGTTATCGCAGGCCGTCGTCCCGTCGGTATAATGGTTGGCATCCAATTCCTTCTCCCCGATCAGGATCGTACTGGACAGGCCGTCGGAGACGTCGGCTGCCGTCACCTCGCTGCGCAGGAAGCTGATCCCATTCCAGTGTTCGGACTGAATAAGAGCGTTCCAGCCGGTGTATGCATCTCCCTGGGCGAGGGTCGTCACACCCGCCGGGGTACCAACTTCGTCGTCGCCGGTGGTTCCGACGTTTACCGCATAATCGGTCTTACTGCACTTCCCACTCGGCGGCGGATAATTCATGTTGCAGTAGGTCCTTTGCTGGAACGGGTAGAGAGCGACCTGGCGGCGCGTGGGACAAATGAAAAGCCCCAGGGGCGTCTGCGTCTGGAGGACATTCAACTGCATGATGTTGCTGTAGTTGCTCATGGCGACGTCGTGCAGCGCCTGTTGCTCGATGAACGGGAGCAGGTTGTAGATCCAGCCCCCCGGCTGGGACTTTCCAAAGCCGCGGGTCGGATCACCGACCCACTCCCTCGCCCAACCGCCGCTGGGAAAGAAGCTCGTCGCTTCGAGGTGCTGGGACGCCCCGACCCCCAACTGCTTGAGATTGTTGGTACATTGCGTTTGTCGCGCCGTTTCGCGTGCTGCCTGGACCGCCGGCAGCAGAAGGCCCACGAGAATTCCGATGATCGCGATGACCACCAGCAACTCCACGAGCGTAAAGCCCGCGGCACGCCGCTCCCACGCCGCCAGTCGAGCCGGAAAACAGCGCATGGCCAACCTCCCGCGAACCTGTCGATTGCCGCGGATGTTTATACTCTGCACGGTCCGAAATGATCCCAACCGCAGCAAAAGGGAATAGATCGTATCACTACCAGCCGTTCGACCGATGAAGACGTCCTGTTCCTTCTCGCAGCAGCCTCGCGGCTCTGGCAGCCGCCCAACGTCGCTACGAATGCCACCGGGCGCGCTGGGTTCGCAGATAGATGTCCTCTGCCCTTGCATCCTACCAAAAGGCGGCGTTTTCAGCAAGAGGGTCGCAGTTCCGGGCAGTCGCATTTCCGGGCACTTCCGGGCCGGCAGTTGCATTTATTTCAGAGTGCTTTTCGGGCTATCGTCCTCTCGCGTTTTTCGTGATTACTTGGCGCCGCCCCGCCTTCTGAAGAGGGGTAGACCTTGCCAGCCGCCTGCAAAACCCTTACCTTCTTGGGTATGCGATCTGTACGATAGGATTTGCGAGCGTGTTGCCATCGATGGCTGCCAAGAGGGAGGGAAACGGCCAATGCTTGTGCTTGAAGCCCGAGGGCTGAAAAAGACTTATGGGACCGGCGAACTGGCCGTCGAGGCGCTGCGCGGGGTCGATCTGACGGTCGAAACCGGCCAGTTGCTGGCCATCATGGGGCCATCCGGATCGGGCAAGAGCACCATGCTCCACTGCCTGGGTGGTGTCGATACGCCCACAGGTGGACAAGTCCTGTTCGAAGGCGTAGACCTGGGCACGCTCGGCGACGACCAGCGCACCATCGTCCGCCGCCAAAAGCTCGGGTTCATCTTCCAGTCCTTCAACCTGCTCACCAGCCTCAGTGCCCTGGAGAATGTGTCCCTGCCGTTGGAACTGGACGGCCTGTCGTCGGCCGAGGCCCGCCGCCGGGCCTTGGCCTGCCTGGATCTGGTGGGCGTGGCCCATCGCCGCACCCACCTGCCCAGCGCCCTATCGGGCGGCGAACAGCAGCGCGTGGCCATCGCCCGGGCCCTGGTCATCGAGCCCGCCCTGCTGTTGGCCGACGAGCCCACCGGCAACCTCGACAGTGCCAACGGCCGCGCCGTCACCCGGCTCCTGCGCCGTCTGGCCGACGAGCGGCGCCAAACGATCGTCATGGTCACGCACGATCCGCGCGTGGCCGCCTCGGCCAACCAGGTCATCTGTCTGCGCGACGGCCTGATCGAGAGTTCCTGCGAACAGGTGCCCGCCGACATGCTCGACAGCAGTCTCTACCCGAGGGAGCGGCGATGACCACTTGGAAGTTGACGCTGCAGGAAATTCGCCGCCGGCCCGGCCGCGCCGTGCTGACGCTCTTGAGCATTGCCATCGGCATGGCGGCGATCGTGGCCGTCTCGCTGGGCACGGCCACCACGCGAGGCGCCTATCGGCAGATGTACCAGACCGTGGCCGGCCGGGCCTCGCTGGAGGTGACCGCCGAAGGGGGCGGCTCGTTCGATGAAAAACTGGTCGACACGCTGGCCCGGGTCCCCGGCGTGCAGGCCGCGGTGCCCAGCATCCAGCGCTTTGCCGTGCTGTACTTCAAGAAGAAAAAAATGCAGCTCCTGGTGATGGGCATCGATCCCGCCAAGGACAGTGCGGCGCGGGACTACAAGGTCGAGGAGGGCGAGTTCTTCAACCGTGACGGCGCCATGCTGGAATCCAGCTTCGCCCGCGGCGTGGGCATCGCCTTGCACGACGAGATCGGACTGCAGGCCTGGCGCACGCGGGGCGTAAAGCATTTCCCCGTGGTCGGCCTGTTGGCCTCGCAAGGCGTGGCCGGCTTCAACAAAGGCAATGCCGTTTTCTTCCCCTTGAAAACCGCCGAGCAATACTTCACCGGACCGGGAAAAATCGACACCATCGACGTCGTCCTGGCCGATTCCGCCGACCAGCAAGCGGTCCTGGACGCCGTGACAAAACTCCTGCCCGTGGGCATCAGCGTGCGGCCGCCCGCCGCGCGCACGCAGTTGGCCGAAGAGAACCTGGTGAACATGGAAACGGCCCTGCTGTTCGCCAGCCTGTTGACCGTGGTGTTGGCCGTGTTCATCATCTGCAACACGTTCGTGATGAACGTCAGCGAGCGGCGGCAGCAATTGGCCGTGCTCAAGGCGGTGGGGGCCACCCGCCGGCAGATCGTCCGCATGTTGTTGACCGAAGGGCTGGTGATGGGCGTGCTGGGAACCGCCCTGGGCTGCCTGGCGGGCGTGGGTGGCGGCTACCTGCTGATGGCCATGATTACCCGCTTCTTCGTGGCCTCGCCGCCGCCGGTGGTGTTCACCCTGCGACCGTTCCTGCTGGCGGCGGTGGTGGGCCCGCTGGCCGCCGTCGGCGCCGCGCTGCTGCCTGCGCTCTGGACCGCCAACATCTCGCCGCTGGAGGCGATGCGGCCGGCCGTGACCCAGGGCCGAGGAGGCTACGTTTCCCGCCGCCTGGCGCTGATCGGCGTCGTCGTCTGGGCAGTCATGTGGTGCGTGCTCGTGGCCAGCGTGCGCGGTTGGTTGCCGGCCAAATTCACCGTGTATGCCGGCGTGCTCATGATGCCCATGGTCGTGTTCTTGCTGCCCGTGTTGATCGGCCCCCTGGCCCGGGCTGCCGGCTGGGTGCTCCGCCCTCTGCTGGGCACGGAAGGCATTTTGGCGCAGCGCCAGATCGAGCGTCGCCCCACGCCCAGCGGCTTGACGGTCGGCGTGCTGTACATCGCCGTGGTGACCGGCGTCGGCCTGGGCACGATGATCATCACCAACATCAACGACGTGCAGAAGTGGTGCCGCGAAACCCTGCGCGGCGACTTCTTCATCCGCGCCATGTTTCCCGACGCCAGCGGCCGCACCGCCACCGTGCCGCCGGAAGTGGGCGAGCAGTTGCACAAGATGCAGAGCGAAGGCCAGGGCATCACCAATATCGACGCGGTCCATTACTTCACGGCCCACGTCGCCGATCACGCCGTGACCGTCGTGGCCCGCGACTTCAACGACCCGGAAGGCCTGTCGATCAACCTCAGCGAGGGCGATGCGGAGGATGTCAAGCGGCGGCTCCCGGACCAGCCCGGCAAGCCCGGGGAAGCCGTGCTCGGCACGGCCCTGGCCCAGTACGCCGGCCTGCACGTGGGCGATCAGGTCACCATCGAGACCCAACGGCAAGGCAAGTGCAGCCTGCGCGTGGCGGGCACGGCCGTCGACTATCTCGTGGGCGGCTACATCATTTTCATGCACCGTTCCACGGCCGAACGCCTCTTCGGCATCGAGGGCACGCATGCCTACCTGGTGCGCGTGAAGCCGGAAGTCCGCAGCGACATCCAGTCCCGACTCGCCAAACTGTGCGACGACAACGGCGTGATGCTGCAATCGTTCGCCCAGATCAAGGGCATGGTCGACTCGATCATGGCCGGCGTGGTGGGCGGTCTTTGGGGCATTCTGGCCCTCTCCTTTCTCGTGGCCGCCTTCGGCATCGCCAACACCCTCACCATGAACGTGCTGGAGCAGACCCGCGAGCTGGCCGTGTTGCGGGTCGTGGCCATGACCCGCTGGCAGATCCGCAAAATGGTCCTCGGCCAGGCGGTCATCATCGGCTTCGTGGGCCTCACCTTCGGCATCATCGGCGGACTGTGTACGGCCTACGTCATCAGCTTGAGCACGGTGCCGGTGATGGGCTATCCGCTGCCCTTCGTGGTCCGTCCCCTGTTGCTGGTCGGCTGCTACGTGCTGGGGCTGATCTGCGTGCTGGCCGCGGCCCTGGCGCCGGCCGAGCGTGCCGCACATCTGGATCTCCTGATCGCGCTGCAGTACGAGTAGAATTGTCTATGGCCGCGCAAACCATCCTGTTGGAAGGGAAACCTTACGTGGTCTTGCCGCGCGACGAGTACGAGCGGCTGACCGCGTTGGCCAAGGCGGGCGAACTGCCGCCGCTTCCGCCGCCGGACGCCCAGGGCAATTATCCGGCAGTGGAATACGCCCGCGCCAGCTTGGCGTGGAAAATCATCCGCGACCGCGTCGCGGTGGGATTGAGCCAACGGCAATTGGCGTTGCGGGCCGGCGTGCGTGTGGAAACGCTCTGCCGGATCGAGACCGGCAAGCGTACTCCCAGCGTGCCGACCATCGACAAACTCGACCGCGTTCTGAAGCAAGCGGCAAAGGAACAAGAAGCCGGCAAGCAGCCAAAGCACGCGAGACCGCTGCAAGAGTTGGAGGACCGCGCCGACCTTAAGGCGGCCAAGAAGGCCCGTAAAGAAAAGGGGGGCGTCACGCTGGAACAGTACCGCAAGAAACGCCGTCTGTAGGCAACGGTGCGACCGCTTCATGGGAACCACGGAAGTCGACGGAATGATCGGCGAACCGTCGGAACATCCGAGCGTCAGGGAGCATCGGCGATCAGCTTTACACGGCGGGGCCTCCGGCGAAAGACGGCACAAGTTCCGGACGGTCAGCGGTCTGCACGCTGCCGGGATTCCGCCGGCGCCTGCTACGCCTTTTCGGGAAAACGCCATGTGCGGCCATGTATTCTGGCAAGGCAAGGAAGTTGATGAAACAAGCTCGTTTACGAGCGATTTTCCCGGGGCTGCTTTTTGGACTGCCTGGTGGTCTGCCGACGGTGTGCGCCAGAATTCATCGCTCGGGGGGGTATAAGCAAATGTGGCGGAAATGGGCGACCGGCCTTGGTATCCAACCCCGATCGGTAGCTGTCCATTCTGTGAAACTGGCGCTGCATGATTTTGGGAAATTGATTATGAAGGAGGCATGGATGTCGAGCAATTCAAGGAAGATGTTCGCGGGGGACGGATCTCGTCCGACCGGTTGGTCGAGATGGTCGTGACGTCGCAACGGGAGTTGCAGGCGGCCAAACAGGAACTCGACCAGGCCAAGCGGCGGATCGCGGAACTGGAACGGCAACTGGGCGGCCCGCCCACAGCGAAGGTTTCGCAGCCGTTCTCGCTGCGGGCGGAAGAACAGCGGCAGGAGGCCCGGGGAAAGAAGCGGCGGAAGCGAAAGCGGCGGTCGCGGGGTGGGCGAACGACCACCGCGGAAAAGGTTGCCCGAACGGTGCGAAGCGAGAAAGTCTTGCCGACGGGCGTGCCGGAAGCAGACTGCTGGCTGTCGCACACGCGACCGGTGTGGCGGCTGGAAAACGGACAACTGTTCACCTTCGTGACCGCCGCCCCGGTCGAGAAGCCCAACGGCGAAATGCTGGTGGTGCCGGGAACGAACAACGAATCCGAACGGACGCTGCGTCCTGCGGCGGCGGCGCGCGGCACGGGCCGCAGCAACAAGAGCGTGCCTGGCGCACGGCGTCAAACGGTGATCGTGAGCGTACTGGAATCGCTCCGTCAGTATCTTTCCACCTTTACGCTATCGAGCGTGATCGAGGAAATCCGCCACTGGTCCAAGGCCGGCCGGAGTTGCTTCGCCCGGCTGGCAGAGAAACTCGGCTTGACCGAGGGCCGGCTGCATGCCCACCGCCCATCCCTGCTGGATCGCTTGCTTCCCGTGCCTGATGGATAAGGAACGCGCATAAGGGCAGGCATCCCCATCGATTAGCGCATCGCGGGGAATCCCCGAAGGCACGGCACCTGGGATGGTGATTCCCATCCAGTCCTCAACTTCCCTTGGCTCCTGACGCCGGCGCCAATCCTTCCCCCGCGCTCGTCGCACTGAGAGGCACCAGCAACTCTCAGCCCGCTAATCCCTACGCACAGAATGGACAGCTACAAACATCCTACCGTACTCCCTGGCACAAGACCAGTGAAGGAAGCATTCCGTCTCACTTCGGGCCATGCATTTCGGGTTCGTTGAGTGGCCGCATTGCCATGCCCGTTGTAAACAGGAACTTCTGCTTGCTGCGACCCTGGCACATATAGGGGCTGTAGCCCATGAGCCGGGCCACATCGCCAACTCGAAGGCCAAGTCGTAGTCGCTGCTGCTTGAAGTGAGCCGAAAGGTTAGTTGCCATCAGGCTTTTATGTGGTCCACCACATAATGGGGAAATGGAACACTCTCCCCATAGCGTAACGCTGAGATTATGTGGCGCAGAAAAACCGGCGAAACGCTGAAATGCCGACGAAGGAACGAGCTAGGCCACATAACTGACCGCGCCACAGAAGGACCCTCCCGCTCATCTGGTGCTGGTTGCGATCCTGGAACGGGCCGTGGTAGGCGAAGCGGCGGACGGGTTTGTAGACACGCTTCATCTGTTCCACGTCGTCTTCGCTGTCGTCGGCATCGACCCCGATCGCGGCGCGGTCCGTAACCCAGACCTCGCGGCAGCCGGATTCCAGCAGGGCGAACACCGCCAGCGGCACGAGCATCTCATTGGTGAGCATGATGCTTGCCACGTGCGGATCGGCGTCGGAACCGCCGTTCCAGTTTTCCGACTGGATTTGGACACTCAGGCACCGCTGGACGATGCGTTTTCCATTCTGCGTAAGGTCGCAGAGAATCCGATACATGAGGCTGCACGCCTCGCCCGTCAACGCGTCTTATGTGGCTGATTCAGTTATGTGGCCATCCTTGAACCTGCTTCGGTAGGTCGGCCGCTCTCTTATTTCCTGCGCCACATAAGCGCGCTATCTTGGACGCTTTCTGTCCCTTCCCCCTTTTGGAGGTGCCGCTATGTTTGATCGCTTCTTAACCTGCCCACATGCGCTTGCACGCCACCGCAACGGCCCTTTGGCCGCCGAGCGCCGTGCCTACCTCACCCATCTGGCGGACGCCGGCCTTTCTCAAAGGACTATGCAGACAGCCGCCGACTACATCCTCGTGGCTGCTGACCGGCTTGGCCTTGCGGGTCGCCCCGGCGAAAGCATCAGCCGCGAGGAGATTCAACGATGCGCAACCCGTTGGGCCAACAGGTCGCCCAGAACAGCCCGGCGAAAGAGAGGCCGTCCCTCGCAATTCCAGAGCCGTGCGATTCGATGGCTCGACTTCTTGGGGCGCCTCAAGCAACCGCCCAGCTCGCCCAACCCTTACGGCGAGCAGATCGCTGCCTTCGGCGACTATATGCGCAGCGATCGGGGTTTTTCGCCGCAGACGATCAGGAAGCAATGCCAGTTCGTACAGAGATTTCTTGATCGCTTCCGTACCACGGGTTGTCTTCGTGCAATCACCGTGACTGAAATCGATGGCGCTCTCATGGAAATGGTCGCTGCCGGCCGGTGTGCGCGAGTCACTGTTCGGAACTTCGCTTCCAACTTGCGGGCCTTCTTCCGATACGCAGAAATGCGCGGCTGGTGTCGCAGCGGCATGGCAGGCGCAATCCAAGGCCCACGGGTGTTCGCCCAGGAATCATTGCCCAGCGGCGCATCGTGGGCCGACGTGCAGCAGGTGCTTGCGGCAAGCCAAAGAGACCGACCCTCCGACATCCGCGATCATGCCATTCTGATGCTGCTGGCCATCTATGGACTCCGGGGCGGCGAGGTTAGAACCCTTCGACTGGAAGACTTCGACTGGGAACGCGAATTGCTCTTCGTGGCGGGCTCGAAAACGCGACGAACTCGCCGTTACCCCCTCTCCCGTCCGGTGGGCGAGGCTATCCTGCGCTACCTGAAGGAGGTGCGGCCGCGCTCGCTTCATCGCAACCTGTTCTTGACGCTTCACCCGCCATTTCGACCCCTGACCGACCTGTGGCCGGTGGTCGGCAAACGCCTGCGGCCCTTGGCCGCGTCACTCCGGCACCACGGGCCTCATGCTCTCCGACACGCCTGCGCTACTCACCTGATGGCGGAAGGTCACTCTCTGAAGGAGATTGGGGACTACCTGGGGCATCGGAATCTCGACAGCACCCGCATCTACGCCAGCCGCGGCTACGTCGCCACCGCACCGCTACCAACCGTAATACCCAAGCAACCGCCACGGTTCGTTCCTTACATCTACTCGCACGACGACCTCCGCAGGCTATTGCAGACAGTTGATTCCAGCCAACGCGACCAGGCCCGTTTGGAACCGGTCACGACGCACATGATCATTCTGCTGTTGTACGGCACCGGCTTGCGCGTCAGCGAGGCAACCCGTCTGAACCGTGTGGACGTGGACTTGGAGGATTCCCTGCTGACCATCCGCCATACGAAGTTCCACAAGAGTCGCTTCGTTCCCTTCGGGCCACAGTTGGGACGCGCTCTGGCAAGGTACGCCGCCCGGGCTCCACTGTCCGCGGCGGAGGCCCCGTTCTTCACCATGCGGACCGGTAGCCGGGTGGTCCCGGACACGCTCGAAGGCCACTTTCGCTCCTTCTGCACGCGGGCTGGCGTCCGGCGCAAAGACGAGTCGCGGTACCAACCGCGCTTGCACGACCTGCGCCACAGTTTCGCAGTCCATCGGCTGACAGCCTGGTATCGGGAGGGAGCCGATGTTCAGCAGTTGCTTCCCCAACTGTCAGTCTACATGGGCCATGGCAGCCTGCGGGGCACGCAGGTCTACCTGAGTATGACCGCCGAATTGTTGCGCGAAGCTAATCGGCGCTTTGCGCAGTATGCGGGAAAGGAGGCAGAGCATGACTGACACCGCCTTGTTGAGCCCTCGGGTCCGGCGATTCTTGTTGGAATACCTCGTCGGCGATCGAAACTTGGCCCCCAACACCCAAAAGAGCTACCGTGACACGCTGTGCCAGCTCCTGCCCTTTATCGCCAAGGGCGCGCACAGGCCGATCGACCGGCTCAAGATCGAGGACGTCGCGGCCGATCGGGTCCGGGCGTTTCTGCGGGACCTGGAAGAGAAACGGGGATGCGGTGGGGCGACACGCAACCAGCGCCTGGCGGCAATCCATTCCTTGGCCCGTTTCATCGGCCTGCACAGCCCGGAGCATGTTCAGTGGTGCGGAGAAATCACCACCATTCTTTCAAAGAAGGTCACCCGTTCGCTGGTAACCTACCTGGAAAAGCATGAAATGGATGCCCTGCTGGCGGCACCGGACCCAGGCACTGCTCAAGGCCGCCGGGACTACGCAGTACTGCTGTTCCTGTACAACACGGGCAGCCGGGCGGATGAACTTGCGCACGTGCAGATCGCCGACCTTGATCTCGGGCACACGCCGGACCGCGACTATTCTTCCGTCTTGGTTCATGGCAAAGGGAACAAGTTGCGACGCTGTCCCTTGTGGTCGAAGACGGCCAACGAGTTGTTGCCTCTGATCGGAAACCGTCCGGTGTCCGAGCACGTCTTCCTGAACCGCCGGGGACAACCGCTCACGCGATTTGGTATCCACGCCTTGGTCGAACGCTATGCGGCAGCCGTTGCCACAAGACTGCCGTCGCTGAAGAAGAAACGCGTGAGTCCGCACACAATCCGCCACACGACGGCTACACACCTGCTCCGGGCGGGGGTAGACATCAACACGATCCGCGCCTGGCTGGGCCACGTCTCGCTCAGCACGACCATGGTCTACGTGGAGGTCGATCTGGAAATGAAGGCGAAGGCCCTGGCGAGTTGTGAGGTCAAAGACAAGAAGCCGCGACGGCCCTGGCGTGAGGACAAAGGGCTGATGGAGTTTCTGAAATCGCTCTGACGAGCCGGCGCATTATGTGGCGCTCAGTCGGCAGGACGCCCTACACCCGCTGCCAGAACCGGCTGGGCGCCACATAACTTGATTGACCACATAAGACGCGTTGACGGGCGAGGCGTGCAGCCTCATGTATCGGATCCTCTGCGACCTTAC
>JBEKZQ010000122.1:0-14460 GCA_049509675.1 Thermoguttaceae bacterium
TCCAACTTCCCGAGTCGCTGCGCCGGAGCATCGAGGCCCTGGCCGCGCGCGAGGGGTACTCCGTCGACCAATTTCTGGCCAGCGCCGCCGCCGAGAAGATGGCGGCGCTGCGTTCGTTGGATTACCTGCGCGGCGAGGCCGCCGCCGGCCGCCGCGAGGACTTCGAGCGGTTCCTGGCGGCCGTCCCGGACAGGGAACCGATGGAAACCGATTCAATGGACAATTGACAAAGGACAATGGGCAATTGACAAATGTCGATTGTCCACTGTCCATTGCTCATGAACGACGCGGAAACCAGAGCCGAACTCATTGACCCCGCCCTTCAAGCCGGAGGCTGGGGCGTCGTGGAGGGCAGCCGTGCGGCGTCGTCATGTCGCGTCATACTGGACCTCCGCCTCATTGAGCACCTGGTCGCGGAAATACTTGCTCAAGAAGCCCCGGGTGTTCAGGTCGACCTTCCGGCCGAGCAATTCCGAGAGTTCAATCTCCATGGCGAAGAACGCCAAGCCCGTGCGCGCCCCCGGCTCGAATTCGACGAGCACGTCAATGTCGCTGTCGGGGCGGAAATCGTCGCGCAGCACGGAGCCGAACAGCGACAGCTTGCGGATATGGTGCCGCCGGCAAAAATCGGCAATCTTGTCGGCCGGCAGAAGAGGTCTCGTCTCGCTCATGGTTTTCTCCGTTTTCCAGGTCCCTTTCATTATAGCCCACCGCGAAGACGCCGGACCAACCAGCGCGTTCCCCTCGATCCCAGGATGCGGTTGATGTGGTCGCAAAGCTTCTCGTTGCGATTGTCGATAATATCGTGGGTGGGCATTTAGACATCTGTCCGTATTGCTTCCACGTCGTCTGGACTCAGTCCGTAGATCGTGTTAACCAACGCATTAAGTTCGTTTTCATGCTGTTTTCGGCGTTGCTCGCCTAGTTCCAGCGACTCCAAGCATCCGACGATGCGCTCCAGGTCCCGTTGCTCCTTTGGCGAGCCGATGGCGATTGGGATCGCCTTTGTCCGAAAGACCTTCACCTGAGGAAACAGCCGGCCCTCCTCGCGAGCACGCTGTCGGTATACATGGGTTACTAGGTCCGAATTGAGAATTCCAACGAGGTACTCGTATGAGAAGGGTGCCGAATTGTCGTCCTTTCCAGCCGCTCGGCGGCCGTCCGGAGCCGCTCGTCCTTGCCGATCGTGATACGGCGGAAGAGGCGGCGTTTGGAAACGTCCTTATCATCCCTGACGTTGATGAAGTGCCATTGCTGCTGGGCCGAATTGGAAACGACGAAGAGGGCGTAGGGGTGGTCCCGCAACAACGTGGTAACGGCGGGTCGCTCCAACGTGAGCAGGAGCTTGTCGGATTTCAGGCGGGCGTAGATGATCTCAAAGGCGTCGTCTTCGCCGCCGGCCGCGAACAGCAGCGGGTCGTCGGCCAGGGCGTCGGCGGCCGTCTCGGTCCATCCCCGCCGCGAAAGCGGCTGGTTCACCCGCTGGTAGTTGAGTTCCGTCCAAAACAACTGCTTTAGCGGGTCGAGCCCGCGAAGCCCTTTCAACAGGTCGAGAACAACCTGCTGCCGCTCCGCACCTGGCATGATTTTGGACTCCGGAATGTTGGAAGAGAATGGCTAGGACCGGATTATTTTGCCCGGATTGCCTGCGCTATCTCCAAACGACGCGGTATCGGGACCTTCCGCAGGCTCCAATTTACCAAAATGGGGCGGTGCCAAGTAGTCCCCTCTGCCAACACCCGGTTTCGACCACCCGCAATGGCCGGGACCGGTACGAGGTGTCCTGCCATTTTGGCAGTTGCACGGGAATAGTACGCATATTGGTCGCCTAACTGCAACTTATTGTAAGTAAATGGTTTACAGCTAACAAGCAGTTCCCCCATGAGTGCGGCACATTCTTTGCATCGCTGTAGACGACGAGCTGTAGACTATCTCTGCGGTGAGGTCCACTCAGATCAGAAAGGAACGGTGACGCATGGCTCAGGGCGAGAAGATCATCGGCATTGACTTAGGCACGACCTATTCGGTGGTGGCCGTGATGGAAGGCAGCGAAGCCAAGGTGGTTCCCAACCAGGAGGGGAATCGGCTTACTCCGAGCGTGGTGGCGTTCAACGACAAAGGGGAGACCCTCGTCGGTGAGCCTGCCAAGCGTCAGGCGGTGACCAATGCGCGTCGCACGATCTACTCGATCAAGCGATTCATGGGCCGCCGGCATAGCGAAGTGGCCTCCGAAGAGAAGATCGTGCCGTACAAGATCGTGGGCGGCCCGCAGGATTACGTCACGGTCCAGGTGGACAACCGGCAGCTTACGCCGCCGGAGATTTCGGCCATGATCTTGCGAAAGCTGAAGGAATCGGCCGAGGCCTATCTCGGGCACAAGGTCAATAAGGCCGTGATCACCGTGCCGGCCTACTTCAACGATGCCCAGCGTCAGGCCACCAAGGACGCCGGGCAGATTGCCGGGCTGGAGGTGGCGCGGATCATCAACGAGCCGACCGCCGCCTCGCTGGCCTATGGGTTGGAAAAGAAGAAGACGGAGAAGATCGTGGTCTTCGATCTCGGCGGCGGCACCTTCGACGTCTCGGTGCTGGAAGTGGCCGAAGGCGTTTTTCGCGTCATCAGCACCAACGGCGATACGCACCTGGGCGGCGACGACATCGACCGGGTCCTGGTGGACTTCGTGGCCGAGGAGTTCAAGAAGGAGAACGGCATCGATCTGCGCAAAGACACCATGGCCTTGCAGCGGCTGCAGGAGGCCTGCGAAAAGGCCAAGAAGGAGCTCAGCTCGTTGCAATCGACCGATATCAATCTGCCCTTCATCACGGCCGACGCCTCGGGTCCCAAGCATCTGCAGGTAACGCTCAATCGCGCGAAGTTCGAGCAGTTGGCCGATGCTCTCTTCGAGCGCTGCCGCGGACCGGTGAACCAGGCGATGAAGGACGCCCACATGAATTTCAGCGAGATCGACGAGGTGGTGCTGGTGGGCGGCTCCACGCGCATCCCCAAGGTCCAGGACCTGGTGCGGGAAATGTTCAAGAAGGAGCCGCACAAGGGCGTCAATCCCGACGAAGTGGTGGCCGTGGGCGCGGCCATCCAGGGCGGCGTGTTGGCCGGCGACGTCAAGGACGTGCTGTTGCTGGACGTGACGCCCCTGTCCCTGGGCATCGAAACCCTGGGCGGCATCATGACCAAGCTCGTGGAACGCAATACGACCATCCCCACCGAACGCAAGCAGATCTTCAGCACCGCCGACGACAACCAGAACGCCGTCACGGTCAAGGTTTTTCAGGGCGAGCGGGCCATGGCCAACGACAACCGGCTGCTGGGGCAGTTCAACCTGGAAGGCCTTCCGCCCGCCCCGCGCGGCGTGCCGCAGATCGAAGTCAAGTTCGACATCGACGCCAACGGCATTCTGAACGTGTCGGCCAAGGACCTGGGCACCGGCAAGGAGCAGACGGTCCGCATCGAGCAGTCCAGCGGCTTGGGCGAGTCCGACATCGAGAAGATGCAGCACGACGCCGAGTCGCACGCCGAGGAAGACAAGCGCAAGCGGCAACTGGCCGAGTTGCGCAACCAGGCCGACTCGATGTCGTGGCAACTGGAAAAGTTGATCCAGGAGCACGACGCCAAGCTCAGCGATGCGGACAAGGAGGCGGTGAAGCGGGCGCTGGAGAAGACGCGCGCGGCCGCCAAGGGCGAGGACGTGGAAGCGATCCGCGCGGCGGTACACGAGTTGGAACAGGCGTCGCACGCCCTGAGCCGCACGCTCTACGCGAAGGCCGGGCCGCAGGCCGCCGGCCCGGCCGGCCCGGGTGCAACCGACGGCGGACCGAAGCCCGCCGACGGCCCGCACGGCGGCGAGGATGAGGCCATCGACGCCGAATTCGAAGTCAAGGAATAGGAGAGGGCCATGACGCCAGAGCAACAGCAACGCCTAGACTTCCTTGCCCACGGATCGTGCGCGCCGATCGAGTACATTTCCGACTATTATGGGCTAAGCTGGCCCTTTGTCGATGGGTTGGCACATGACTATCAATTGTTTGAGAGCCAAGCTCGAAGGCAAGCCGCGTGCGCGGTTGGGCAAGCGTCGCGTTTCTTGATCGAAAGCTTCATGCAACGCAAGCACGTTGTTTCTAAGAAGTGGATGGGAGCACGGCTCGGCATGACTGAAGAATCTCTCGACGTGCTCTTGACGCGAATCGATGAGCTCGGACTTCGCCCGCAACGTTACGTTGTGTACCCGGAGATGATCGCGGATTCATTGCAGGAGGATATCGTGCCCGCATTGCGAGGGCTACGCTTTCGCACTTTTTCCGACCACGTGTCTTTCTGCCAACGACTCCATGCTTCTCTCCGCGATGAACTGGGAATGGAGGTGCAGGCGTTGTTCTGCGTCACTTCCGTGGCGGTGAATGACTATCCAAGACAGTTCGCGAACAACTTCGATTGCCTTACGTTGCTGCCCCTCAGTGGACGCCACCAGGTGTGGCTTGACTTCCACAAGCCGATGAATCTCGCGCCGGACCGCTGCTCCAAACTGTTTTACTTCGAGAACCACGACTTTCTGGAGCCGTATCGAGCGGGCAACCGCGAGCCGGATTTAGCTGCTTACGGACAGTTCATCGGAGGCCACGGGGATGACGCTTAGCCAAGCGTTCTCGATTGGCGCAGACAAGCTGTTCCGCGACCTTCGCGCCTATAGCGTCAACGGAATCGCGTGTTCTCCCCGTACTCTGGACCGAACGGCGGTTCGCCGTAGATCGAACGAAGTTATCGGAGAATGGTTTCGCCGGGTAATCGATGACTATGCAGCAGGAAGCCCCAAGTCCTGTGCCGTTGAAGATAATATCGCAGTGTTTGCCGTCATCCAATGGCGTGAAAGACTCCTTACCTACGCCAATATCCAGGTCTTGGTCGCGGACTGCGACCTTGATGACTATTACTTGGGGCAACCAGCGGTAGTTGAGTACCTTCGACTTGATCTTGACAAAGAGACTCTGGGCAAACCGTTCTCCCACCCGGTTCCGCATCTACACGTCGGGGAAGGATGTTCCGCCCGATTCTCCCTGGATGGTGGTAATTCGGCTAATATCGTTGCTGATTTCGTGGAGTTCGTGTATCGGCATTATGCGCCCTTGCAATGGCGACGATGGGTCGAACGCGAGTGGAACGAGCATTTTGCAGACGTTTCGCCGGCCGACGCGGATGACGAGAATCCGCTAGCACGGATCTTCGACGCGTTCGATACGAACCAGTTTGATATTCTGCGGACTATGGCAGACACGGTTGCCGAGCTTAAGGGAGTTCTTCGGCAGCGCAAAGATCAGGCGTTCCGTTTGCACGTGAGCCGATCGGATCGGGAGTTGCTGGAGTATCCCGCCGCTCGATAGGAAACGGGGGCCCAGAATATGGCATTTCGCTTCGACAAACTGACCATCAAGGCCCAAGAGGCGGTGGCCCGCGCGCAGGCGATCGCCGCCGACCAGGGCCACGCGGAAATCGTCGCCCTGCACCTGCTGGCCGCCCTGCTGGCGGAAGAGGACGGCGTGGTCGGCCCGCTGCTGGAACGCATCGGCGTGAATCGCGGCCAGTTGGATCGCATCGCCGAGTCCGAGTTGGGGCACCTGGCCAAGGTCAGCGGCGGGGCGCCTCCGCAACTCGGCGCGGAACTGCATCGCGTCCTCGACGCGGCCCAAACCGCGGCCGATGCCATGAAGGACGAGTTCGTCTCGACCGAGCACCTGCTCTTGGGTCTGACGAAAATCGACTCCAAGGCCCGCAGCGTGCTCAAGCTCAACGCGGTCACCGACAAGGAGGTACTGCAGGCCCTGCAAACGATCCGCGGCACGGCGCGGGTCACCGACCAGAACCCGGAGGCCAAGTTTCAGGCCCTCGAGCGTTATGGCATCGACCTGGTGGAGCGGGCCCGGCAGGGCAAGCTCGATCCGGTGATCGGCCGCGACCAGGAGATCCGCCGCGTCATTCAGGTGCTTTCCCGGCGCACCAAGAACAACCCGGTGCTGATCGGCGAGCCGGGCGTGGGCAAGACCGCCATCGTGGAAGGGCTGGCGCTGCGGATCATCAACGCCGACGTGCCGGAAAGCCTGAAGAACAAGCGGGTGGTGGCCCTGGACATGGGCGCGTTGGTGGCCGGCACCAAGTTCCGCGGCGAGTTCGAAGAGCGGCTCAAGGCGGTGCTCCGCGAGGTCTCCGAGGCGGAGACCGTGATCCTGTTCATCGACGAACTGCACACCGTGGTGGGCGCCGGCCGGGCCGAGGGCGGCAGCGACGCCGCCAACCTGCTCAAGCCGGCCCTGGCGCGGGGCGAACTCCACTGCATCGGCGCCACCACGTTGGACGAATATCGCAAGTACGTGGAAAAGGACGCGGCCCTGGAACGCCGCTTCCAGCCGGTCTTCGTGGGCGAGCCCACGGTCGAGGACACCATCGCCATTCTGCGCGGTTTGAAGCCCCGCTACGAGGCCCATCACAAGGGCGTGAAGATCCGCGACTCGGCCCTGGTGGCCGCGGCCACCCTGTCGCACCGCTACATTGCCGACCGCTTCCTGCCCGACAAGGCCATCGACTTGATGGACGAGGCCACCAGCCGGCTGGCCATGGAACTGCAGAGCAAGCCCAGCGCGATCGACGAGCTCGACCGCCGCATCGTGCAACTGGAGTTGGCCGAACGCCAGCTTGCCGGCGAGAACGAAGAGCACGCCCAGCAGCAACGCCGCGAGATCCAGGAGGAACTGGTCGAGCTGCGCCGCAAACGGGCCGATCTCAACCGGCAGTGGGAACTGGAAAAAAGCGGAGTGACCGACGTTCACGACACCCGCCGCCGCCTGGCCGAGGTGCAGCACCAGTACGACCAGCTCTGGACGAGCGTGCGCGAAAAACAATCGTCCGGCATGCTCGTGCCCGAGGACGACTACCAACGCCTGCTGGGCTTGGAGCAGGAAAAGAAGCAGTTGAGCGGGCATCTCGAGCGCCTGGAATCGATGGCGGACGGACAACCCGCCGAGGCCAAAAAGGGCCGGCGGTTGCTGCGCCAGGAGGTGGTGCCCGAGGAGATTGCCGAGGTGGTCAGCGCCTGGACCGGCATCCCGGTCAGCCGCATGGTCGAGAGCGAACGCGCGAAGTTGCTGGTGATGGAAGAACGCATCCATCAACGCATGGTGAACCAGGAAGAGGCGGTCCAGGCGGTGTCCAACGCCGTGCGCCGCAACCGCTCCGGGCTGCAGGATCCGCACCGGCCCATCGGCTCGTTCATCTTCCTCGGGCCGACGGGCGTGGGCAAGACCGAGTTGTGCAAGGCGCTGGCCGAGGTGATGTTCGACGACGAGAACGCCCTGGTGCGCCTGGATATGAGCGAGTTCATGGAGCGGCACACCGTCAGCCGCTTGATCGGGGCCCCGCCGGGCTACGTGGGCTACGAAGAGGGCGGCATGCTCACCGAGGCCATCCGCCGCCGCCCCTATGCCGTGGTCCTCCTGGACGAGATCGAAAAGGCCCATCGCGACGTCTTCAACATCCTGCTGCAGGTGTTGGACGACGGCCGATTGAGCGACAGCCACGGCCACACCGTCGATTTCACCAACACGATCGTGGTCATGACCTCGAACGTGGGCAGCCAGGTCATCGAAGAGATCGCCCGGGAGCAGGGCAGCGAAACGCAGATGCGCGAAGCGGTCATGGAAACGCTGCGGGCCCGCTTCCTGCCCGAATTCCTCAACCGCATCGACGAGATCCTCATCTTCCATCCGCTCACGGCGGCGAATATCCACAAGATCGTGGGCTTGCAGATCGAGCGGCTCAAGACGCAGCTTTTGGAAAAGGGGCTGGAACTGGAAGTGACCGACGCGGCCATCGACGCCATTGCCTTGGAAGGATACGATCCGACCTACGGGGCCCGGCCGCTGAAGCGCGTGATCCAGCAGCGCATTCAGAACCCGCTGGCGGTGGAGTTGCTGAAGCACGAGTATGCCGCCGGCACCCGGGTGCGGATCGATTACGCCGACGGCGAATTCAGCTTCGAGCGTCTGGACCAGCCGGTCGGGGCGGTGTGAGTCGGCAATTTGCAGATCTCAAATCCGCGATCTCAGATCTGAAATTGCAGGGGCGGGTGGCAATCTGCGAGGAAGGAATCACGAAAACCCGAAAGGACGAAAGCCCGAAAGGTGCATGGAAACGAGAATTGCGTCCGCGGAATATCCCCATCGGGAATCAAGTGCCAACAGCGATGAACTCCATTCAGACGTTCTGCCGCCAGGTGCGAGCGCGCTCAGCCGAGCACCGCGACGCAATTCAGCGGCTCGGGCCGTTAGCGGGTCAGATCGTGTCAATACTCCGTCAGGAACTGGACTCGCTCGTCCGGGTCATCTTTCTCCTGGCGCAACGAGACCGTCAGTACCGTAAGTATCTCATCGACGCAGCCGTCAACGGCAGGAAGTGGACTGTCAAGGGAGTGAGAAAGGGCCTCACCGATCGCGAGATGGTCGAGCTTGCCAATGGGCTTCACGGGTGGGTCGAGTCTGTCTACCGCTTCGGTTGCGGCTTCATTCACCTGTCCAACCTTCACGACTACCGAAACCGTGACGTGCTTCAAGAACTGCCCGACGACGAGAGGACTGCGGTGTTCGGGCATCTTCGATACTACCATGGTGGCCCACTCAAGGAATCGCCAACATTCCATGACATCGCCCCGTTTCTTCCTCGGGTGTTCGAGAAGGTTGCGGATAACTTGGAATGTTACCTGCGAGAGGTTGAGAACGATGGCGATCTCGATAATCATGCGGCCTAGCGTGAAAATTCACCGGTGAATGGGCCGAATCATTCGCCGTGGAATCTGTCGCTTTTCTTTTTCGGGCTTTCGTCCTTTCGGGTTTTCGTGATTGCCGCATTAGATTGTCCTGCCTTGACCGTTTGCAGTATAATCGGCCAAAGTCAGCCCGGTAAGGCAATACCTCTTAGGGAGCAACGGCGTGAGACGTGCGAAGATTTCGATCATCGGCGCGGGCAACGTGGGAGCCACCACCGCCCATTGGTGCGCCGCGGCGGAATTGGGCGATATCGTGCTGCTGGACATCCCGTCCACCGGCGACATGCCCAAGGGCAAGGCCCTGGACTTGTTCCAGGCGGCCCCAATCAAAGGTTTCGACGCCCGGATCACGGGCACCACCGACTACGCCGAAACGGCGGGCAGCGACGTGGTGATTATTACGGCGGGGATTCCGCGCAAGCCGGGCATGAGCCGCGACGATCTGCTGAGCACCAACGCCCGCATCGTCGGCGCCGTGGCCGAGCAGATCGCGCGCAGCAGTCCCCAGGCCATCGTCATCGTGGTCAGCAACCCGCTGGACGCCATGGTGCAGCGCGCCTGGCAGGTGACCGGTTTTGCGCCGGAGCGGGTGATGGGCCAGGCCGGCGTGTTGGATACGGCCCGCTTCCGGGCCTTCGTGGCCATGGAACTGGGCGTGAGCGTCGAGGACGTTTCGGCCATGCTCCTGGGCGGCCACGGCGATACGATGGTGCCGTTGGCCAGTTGCGCCTCGGTCAGCGGCATTCCCTTGGGCCAGTTGCTCAATCCCGAGCGGCTGGAGAAGATCGTCGAGCGGACCCGCAATGGCGGGGCCGAGATCGTCGCCTTGCTCAAGACCGGCAGCGCCTACTACGCCCCGGCGGCGGCCACGGCCCAAATGGTCGAGGCCATCGTCCGCGACAAGAAGCGAGTCTTGCCCTGTGCGGCCTATTGCAACCGCGAGTACGGCGTGGGCGGGTATTACGTCGGCGTGCCGGTGGTCCTCGGTGGCTGCGGTGTCGAGCGGATCCTGGAAATTCAGTTGACCGACAGCGAGCGTGCCGCCTTCCAGCAGAGCGTGGATGCCGTCAAGGGACTGGTGGCGGCCATGGTCCGGCTCACCGCGGCGTAGCCGCCGGCAGCAACATTCAGTCCGTTGGGTGCCAGGCTTTGCCAGTGTTGTATTGCAATCGATCAGGCGACGGCCTCTCACCGGCCATTCCAACCCCGCGGAAGCACTGGCGGAGCCAGTGGCACCCTGCGACGGCCTCTCACCGGCCATTCCAACCCCGCGGAGGCACTGGCGGAGCCAGTGGCACTCTGTTGCTCAGCCGACGGCCATGGCCCGGGCGCCGTTGCGGCAAAATCCGATCTCCGCCAGCGCGTGAAAGACCTCTTCCAGCGTCTTTTCGCCGAAGTTCGGGAAGCTTAACAACTTCTCGCGCTTGCAACTCAGCAGGTCCTTGACGGTAAAGACGCCGTGCTCTTCGAGGCAATTTACCGTACGCACCGTCAAACCGATCTCGGCGGTGCTCATTTCCAGGCGGTCGTCGACCGTCACGGTTGGCCTTTCCCATGCGGGAAGCGGAATGCGAGTCATGGGTTCCCTCCCTAGAAAAAACGGGCTGCGGGCCGTCCGGCGGCGGCTTTTGTCCGTGTGCGTGCCATCGGCAGCCCTGCCATAATGGGCGTCAAACCGCGCAAGGTATAGCCAAGAAGGGCCCTTGGACGCAAGACCGGCTTTGCGGATTATATTCAGGAGCACGCGAAGGCACCCAGAGGGTACCCGGGTCCATGTTTTCGGTCCAAGTCCAGTCCAGTGGCAATGCCTATCAGCCGAAAAATGGACCGGACCCCGGTGCGGATTATATTGACGACACCCGCCGTGTTCCCTATAGTTAAGAGGGTTGGTATGGTCCCATTGGCGAGGGAGAGCAGCAGGACATGGGTTCCGGTGAAGGCGAAGGCACGGGTCTGTCGACGATGCGCGGCCGGAACTACCCGGCCATCCGGCAGTTCACCGTGTTTCTGGAGAACCGCGTCGGCCAACTGCTGGAGGTCATCCGCCGCTTCGAGGGGACCAAAGTCCGCATCGTGGCGTTGTCGATTTCCGACGCGGCCGAATGTGCCTTCGTACGCTTCCTGCTCAGCCATCCCGAAGAAGGCCGGGAAATTCTGGAGCGGGCCGGCCTGGCAATCATCGAGAGCGACTTGATCGGCGTGGATCTGCCGGAGGGCTCGCACGCCCTGTCGAGCATCTGCACGGCCTTGTTGCAGGCCGAGGTAAACATCATCCAGGCCTATCCGTTGCTGGTGCGCCCCCGCGGCCGGGCAACGGTGGCCCTGATGGTCGACAACATCGAAATGGGCCAGGAGACCTTGGCCCAAAAGGGATTCACGATGATCACCGAGGCCGACCTGCTGGCCGATGAGACCGAGTAACGCCGGCCCGACTCAGCCCCTCATTTCCGGCGGCAGATTTTTCACGGCGCGGATCGAGATCCGCTCCACCGACTCCCATGGGACGACCACGATCGTAAATGTGCCGTCGGCTTCCTTGGCCGCAAATACGCCGTGGGCCTGCCGGGAAAGGGCGTCGGCAAAGCGGTCGGCCAGGATTGCCTCGCCGCCGGCCAGGTGCAACTCGATTCGGCCGCCGTCGCCTTTGGCGGCCCAAAGTCGGGCAAACAGCTCTCGCAGGGGACGGTGGTCATCCTGACCGCCCGGAGCAGGCGGCGGCCCCGCCGGACGCGGCGCCGCGGGAGACTCAGCGGCAATCTCTACGCCAGCCTCATCCTCCAAGGAAAGTTCACCGTAAACCGGGATGCGGAACTGGGAGGCGCAACGGGGGCATTCGCCCGGCCGCCCTTGCAGACTGGCCGGGCCGTGCAAATGGTGGCCGTTGGGACAGAGGAACTCGATTTGCGGCCCGACTGCCTCGCCTTCCACTCCGGTGCTTTCGCCGGCGCTTTCGCCGACCGATCCGGCACTGACGCCGGCCGATCGTGCCACAATTGCTCGCGTCATGGCGTCGGATACCTGCGGGGGTGGCTCGATCGCGGGCGGCTCCTGGGCCGCAGATCGCGAAATGGCCGAATCGGCGAGCTCCAACGAGGAGTTGGCGCCGGTCGCCGGCAGAGTTTCGGAAAGCTCCACCTCGGCGGGGAACGGGATGCGAAAGGCAATGCCGCAACGCGGGCATTTTGCCGCTCGGCCGCCCTTTTCTTCGCCGCAGTGAATCCTGTGCCCGTTGGGGCATAAGAACTCAATAACGCCCCCGTCCGCCTTGAAAGCCATCATGCGCACCCCGAATGTCAAAGTCGGCAATACTCAATCATACTACACCGGAACGACGTCGAGCCGGAGCCCTTGTCGTGCAACGGTGGGCCATTGCCCCACCCCAGCTTGTGACGAACGGCACGCGTCCCGGCTCTTCCATTTCTGGGTGTATATTCCCCACTACGACCTGCCGACGGCGCATGAAAAACCCGCGCCGGATTCGGCGCGGGCCTTGTTCTTTGCACAAGTTGAAATTGACGCTAGCCCAGATTATTCACAAACTGTAGGGTGGCGTCGAGCAAACCGTGGTTCTGGTGGGTCTTCGGTCGCTTATCAACTTACCGCTTTATGACACAGCGCTGGACAACGATTGATCGGTTTGCGAGACCCACCATATGTTTGCGCGACCTCGACCCACCCTACATGAATAGTCCGGGCTAGGCGGTCTTGCGGCGCCGCAACCGGCCCAGGGCGATTCCGAGGCCGGCAAACAGCGACCAGATAATAAGGGTGGCGGGCTCGGGAATGGCGGAAGTACCCTCAACGGTGCCTTCGAGTCGGACGCCCTCAAGATAATTGTCACTCTGAGTAATCGCAATCGAGATCGTGTTCAGCCCTTGGACCAGGTCGGACAAAGGCACCGAGAACGAGCTCAACGAACCCCAATTCCCATTGCCGAGGGAAGCAACCTGATTTCCGTTTACACTCAAAGTCCCTTGGTCATCGAGCGTCCAAGAGCCCGAGATGGTAACCGTTGACAAGTTGTACCCAGTCAGATCGAAATCCCGGTAATAAGTGTTAACGCCGTTATTCGAAGTGGTGTAGTCCCTGGCGATCCAGGAAGAATTCGGGCCGTTGGCAACCCAGCCTCCATACCAATCCGCTCCGCCTGGCACGACCACATAAGCCTGCGGCGTCCCTGCCACCTGGACCTTCCAATGTGCGTCGGTATCGCCGTTGCCCGTCTGTAGCGTGTTTGAGGCGTCCAAGCCAGTCGCCAGATTCGCGATGATTGATGCCTCCGACTGCCGCGCCACGGCCAGCAGCGCCGCCACGACCGCCAAACTCCCCAACAGAACCCGCAGCCTACGCATGTTACGCCTCCCGTTCAAATCAGCTTATGCACCGAGACACATTCTTAACATCGCATATATGCCGCCGGACCCCGATTCCTGACAGACAAAATCGAGAATTCATGCACATAACTCTCCAGGGGGGCTAATAAGGCTTGTCTGAGGCAACTTGGGAAAATTAGGAGTATTTGGCGTGCTTCTCGCGCCTTGCACCTGCGACCGGAAGAACCACATCCTTGACAGCATCGCCTGATATGCGAAACTAGAATTGATTTTGCAACCGTGTTCTCGCCGCCATTTTGCGGGCCGGATGGGTTGTGAAACCAGTTCTCGAATCGAAGAGAATGAGCCCCCCTTTTCGAGTGAGCGCATGTCGATTCTCGTCGTTTGTCCCGGTTGCCGCAAGAGTTTTCAAGTCAACGACAAGTTCGCCGGGAAGACCGGTCCCTGTCCGCAGTGCAAGACCAAGATCAAGGTGCCGGAGAAGACTCAGGAGGTGCAGGTCCACGCGCCCGAAGAGTTCGCCACCGGCGGCCGCAGCACGACCGGCAAACTGGTGACCAAGCCGGTCGCCCGGGCGCAGGTCAAGCTCGAGCCGATGATGGCCGCCACGGCGGGCGCCGGCATCGTCGGCCTGTTGGTGATTACGTGGGCGGCCGGGAAGATCGGGCTGGCGCAGAACATTGTGCCCTGTGGCCTGGGGCTGTTGCTCATCTCGCCGCTGCTGAGCTTCGCCGGTTACACCTTCCTCCGCGACGACGAGTTGGAGCCCTATCGCGGCCGCGAGCTTTGGCTGCGGTTGGCCGCCTGTTCCGTGGCCTACAGCGTGCTTTGGGGCATCTTCGCCTTCATGCGCAATAGCGGTTTGTTGACCGAAGACCTCTTTAGCTGGATGGTTTTTGCCCCGCCCGTTTTCCTCTTGGGCACGGGGGCGGCCTGGGCCGCGCTGGACCTCGAATTCGGCAATGCCTTCATGCACTACACCTTTTACATCTTCGTGACGATCGTCTTGCGCTGGGTGGCCGATCTGGGTTGGATCTGGAATCCGGCATAGAAGTTAGAATCTAGGAGTTAGAAGTTAGGAGTTAGGAGTTAGAAGTTAGGAGTTAGGAGTTAGAAGTTAGGACTGGACTTTTGCAAAATGCGGTAAGGGGTACGCAAGTAGTCCCCCTCTCCCGGAGGGAGAGGGGAACTTGGATCGGCATTTTGCGAAAGTCCAGTTAGGAGAAGAATGACACGTGGTCGCGCTACCTTCTAACTCCTAACTCCTAACTCCTTTCCCCCCCCATGTCCGGCTTGCTCGACATT
>JBEKZQ010000123.1:0-14253 GCA_049509675.1 Thermoguttaceae bacterium
GCCCGTCTGCATCGCGCGCGATTTGGCTTCCAATTGGCCGCGCATCTGGGGCGGCAACTGGTCGATTCGTGAGGCGTCAAGATAGACCTTCGCGGCCGACGGAAAATCAAGCCGCCCCTCGTAGATCTCGCCCAACAGCAGATAGGCGTCCAGGTACAACGGCTCGTATTGGATCGCGTTGCGCAACAGCGCGACAGCACCGTCGATGTCGCCTTTTTTCCGCCGATAGAAGGCCAGCGTGTGCGCGTACTTCGCATCGGTCGGGCGCAACTGGTGAGCCTTCTGGCACCAAAGAACCGCCTCGTCCAGATTTTTTTCGCCCAGCAGTACGCCCAAGTTGAAAGCCGCTATCGCCATTTGCGGATCGGCCTTCAGTGTCGCCCGCAGCGCCTGCTCCGCCTGCTCCAACCGTCCTTGTTCACCCAGCAGCAGGCCCAGATTGAAGTTGGCGGCCGCGTTGTTGGGCTCGATCGCCAGCACGCGGCGCAGGCTATGCTCGGCCTTGTCGTTCTGGGCCATGTTGCTGTAGGCCATGGAGGCATTCACCAGCGGGCCGATCTGCCGCGGTTCCAGCTTCGTCGCCGTCTCGAAGCATGAGGCCGCCGCGGGGAAGTCGCGGCGTTCCATGTAGAAGTTGCCGAGGTTGGCGTGCGAAGCCCAATCGTCCGGCCGGGCCTGCATGGCCGTGATGAAATCGTGATTGGCCTTTTCCAGGCTGGCCCGATCATGCTGGTCGCTCAGCGATTGCGGCGGCAGCGCTGCCAGCGACATCGCGGTGCGAATCCGCACCAGCCGCGATGAATCGGCCGCGGTCGCCAGCAGGGCCTTGAGCACGTCGGGCGTCAAGTGCTCGCCCAAGGCCGAGGCCGCGCTCGAGCGCACCAGCGGCGACGGATCTTCCAGCCGCCCCAGCAGCACCGGCCACTTGCTCGCGTCGTCGCAGCCGTGCAGCAGGCGCACGAGCGATGCCTGGTAGACCTCGTCCCCGCCTCTCTTCTGGAGTTCGGCCAGCATTTCGGGCAGGCGTTTCCACTGCCGCTTGCGGGCCAGGTCGATCAACTCCGCCCGCCGCAGCACTTCGGCCTGGTAGTCGTTCTTGTACCACGTGCGGACCCATTGGTCGGCCCAGGCCGCGTCGTGGTCGGCGTGGCACAGGTTGCACGCATTGGGCGACTTCAACGCGATGGTCGCGGCCGGGGTGGGCGGACGCATCGAATGGTCGCTGCGTCCCATCGCCGCGAAACGGGTCATCGGCATGTGGCAGGCGATGCACTCGTTGCCCTGGCTGCCCGCCTTGTGGTGGCCGTGCCCTTCCGGCTGTTTGACCTCCTTCTCGTGGCAGGGCATGCACATCTGGCTGGACTTCTCGCCCTCGAACCGCATGCGGGCGCTGGGCGTATGGCAGTGGTTGCAGTCCAGCTTGCCGGACTTGACACAGGGGCTCATGAGCCAGGAGGTGTACGTGTAGTTCTCGCCCAGGTCGCGGCCGTCGGGGTAGTAGTCGGCATGGTCGAGGGCAACAAGGTCGAAGTGATCGAAGAACCGCTCGCCCGGCCGGAAGCTCAGCGACAGCGGCACCAGCTTCGCGTGGCAGGTGGCGCACATGTCGTTCATCCGGGCGGCCGTGAACTGCCGGGTGCGAATGATCTTGATGTCTTTCACCTGCCGCGGGTCGGCCGCCTGTTCCATGACGCGGACGTGCTCCTTGGCCGATCCGTGGCACGACTGGCAACCGATGCCCGGCTCGGACCACGTGGTGTGGTAGGTGTCGGTTGCCAGGTCGTAGTTGGTGGCGAGTTCGGTCACGTGGCAATTGAAGCAGGTGGTGTTGAAGGCGAACATGCGGTCGGTCCAGTCGAGGGCCTCGTCGCGTCGGTCGGGGAAGTGCCGCACGCCGCTGGCTGCCATGTCGTACCAGGTCTGCTTGTGAACGTCATAGGCCAAGGGAAGCACCTGGAGGCGACCGCGGGCCAGGGGCGTGAGCAGGTAATAGACGTTCTTCCCGCCCATCACGTGGACGATTTCGTGCTTGCGCAGGCCGTCGGGCCCCTTCTCCAGCACGCAGCCCGCGGCGGCACCGATGTCCACCCGGTACGCGCGCTTCCCGATGGTGATAGCGCCCTGCTGGGGTGTAAGCCGGGCGCTGGCGAACTTGGCAGTGTAGGGCTGCATGGCCAGGCCGTGCATCGAGGTAGACCAGAGCTTGTAGAAATCGGCATGGCAATCCTGGCAGGTCTTCGAGCCGACGAACTCGCTTGCCCTGTTTTGCGCCCGCGCGGCGGGAGACGGCTGTGGGGCCTGTTGAGCGGCCGGTTCCGCCGCCGCGGTCCGCGGCGCCGCGGGCTCGGGCGATTGGCGCGTGCAGCCGACCGCCACGACGGCCATGACGATCACCCGGCAGACGAAGCACGCCCGGTCCACAGCCCGTAGATTATGCTCCGGCATGACATCACCTGTTGTTGGCCGATGCGTTCCCGGGCATGATAATGCCCACGCGCAATCGGCCGTCGGTTTCCCAGGGGTCGCCGCCGCCGTTTCTGCCTTTCCGCACCTTGTGGAAATCGTCCACGGCGTAGGTTTCCGACAGGTCGCCGGTCTTCTCCAGACATTGGAACAGATAGTTGCGCTCGGCGTCAACGTCGGGCGCAGTGACGTGCGTGACCTGGCCCGTGGTGCGGCTCAGGCCGACCCGCTCGTCGTAGACGGCGGACCCGACCCACACGGGCCAGCCGTCCGGGGCGGCTTTTTCGGCGCGCCAGAAGCGGACGTGGTGTCGCTGCCGCGGGTTATTGTTGACCGGTTGCTCGAACGCGAGGTCCTCTTTGCGCCCAAACAGGTAGAGGTTGCTGACCGGCGCCCGGTCGTCCGGCCGCCTCAGCACCGTGTCGGCCGCGATCTTCAGATCGCTGCGCAGCCCGAGCGGGTCGGCCGCGTCCCACTTGGCGGCCAGCATGATTTCCTTGACCTCGGTCTCGGCGCCGATCAGGGCCACGTTGAGCGGGTCGCCGGGGATGCCGTCGGCGGTGTGCGTGATGCCGGGAACGTCGTCGAAGGCCGGATGGCGGTGCGTGTAGCGCAGCCAACCGGCCGGCGCCACGACGTATGCCGCGAGCAGGTAGCCCACGATGACGCCGCCGACGAGCGTCAAAAGACGCTTTCCCCGCCGACGTTGCTTCAGGGGCGGTTCCGGCTGCGGGTTCTCGGGAAATACCTGGTCGTCCATCACTGCGCGCTGCCGGCCGGTTCAGGTTGTTTCAGTCGGACCAGCAGCCACTGCTGGGTCTTCTGCTTGCCGATGTGGATGAGTGCCGGCGCTTCATCCCGGGTCAAGTTGTAAATGCCGGTTTCGCACACGGTCGTCTTGTTCTTTCCCACCGTCCATGCGGCGCGCTGGATCTTCTTGTCCACGGCTCCCTGGATGACGACATTCGTGCCGCCAACCAGGTCCGAGTAGTTGCCCGCAATGGCGCCCGACTTGTTGACGGCCAACTGCATGACGTAGTGCGGGTCGGCCTGCTCTTGCTGGACCAGCGCGAAGACGCCCAAGGGCATCCAGTCGGCGGATTGTGCGTCTACCGCTGGAGCGCTCTCGGCCAGGTCCGAGGCCTGCTGATAATACTGGTCGGCGGTGGCTACCGGTTGGTTGCCGTAGTAGACCTGATCGTCCTGGTAGGTGATGTTCGTGCCGTAGTTGTAGGCCAGCGGCTGCACGCCGGCGCCCCAGCCCAGCGAAGTTCCGACGGCGGGCCAGGTAGCCGGGGTCCAGGCGTAACCGCTTCTCCAGCCCGCTGCTGCCCAGGCGCCCGGATTGGCTGCGTGCCAGCCCCGGCCATACATGTCGTAACCGGTATAGCCGTTTCTGACCGTGGCTCCGCGGGCGGCGTAGACGCTGCCGCCGACTGCCTCGGTCTGGTGGTATCCCGCGTGCGCAACCGTGTCGGTTCTGGCTGCCGGCATGGCAAAGCCGGCGTCGGTTGGCAGTGCCGCGTGCGCGGTGCCGTAGCCTGCGGCTCCGTGCGAGTAGTAACTGCCTCCGGCGCCGTGGTAGGTGCTGCCGGTCGCGCCGTATCGTCCGGCGTCGACGCCCTCGGGCCCCGCGGCGACACCGCGCCCGGCCGACGTTTCATGGGTATACTCATTGCCCTCCGGGCCCTTCACCGTTGTGCCGCTGACCTCCCTGCCGCCGGCCGCGGCGCCGCCCGGGCCTACGGCCGCGCCGTGGACGTCGGCCGTACCGTGGGCGACCGTCGTGCCGCCGGGGCCGTGGTAGACTTCGCCGCTTGCTCCGCCCTCGCGATATCCGCCCTCGTGATAGCCGCCGGCGTGGTATCCGCCGGAATAACTGCCGCCGTGGTATTCGCCGCCGGCACGAGCACCGCCAAAGCCGCGGGCATGGACCACCTGCGCTCCGAACAGCACCAAGGCTGCGCCAACCGTCAGAGTAATCGTTTTTCTGAACATAAGAGACACCTTTCAGGAAATCATCCGGTTTCAAGGTAGCAGGCACACTCCGTGTGGCCTGCTGCTTTTCTTGCGACACATATTCATTCGGCGATCCTTGCCTCTTGGGAACGCACGTTACTTGCCGGACTGCACTCTGACGATTTTGACCGGCGGAGTATCGGGAAGCGCCACACCGTCCAGGGTGCGTTTCAGCGACTGCCAGGTGAAAGTGTTGGCATCGACGGCCGTCAGCACGTTGACGGCCGTGCTCTCGCTGCCGTTGCGGAACACCCCGGTGGCTTCGATGACCCACTTCGAGCCGTCCTTGGTCCACACGTCGTTGCCGAAGCCGCCTTCGGCATCGAAGTGCCACGAGACGATGCGTCCCAGCTTGGGATTCCAGCCGATGATCTGGCCGCCGGTGAAGGTGGACTTGCCGTCTTTTGTGGCCGTGTACGTGTTCTTGATGAAGTTCCTTTGCGCCATCCACTCGAAATGGACCTGCAACGAGCGGTCTTTGGCTGCGAGCTTCCAGTCGCCGATCAACCAATCGAGGTCCTTCAGGTAATCTTCATTCGAACCGGGCACGTAAGGGGCGTCCCGCCCGACGACCATGATCCACTTGCCGTCGCGCCGTGCATGGACCACGGTGTAGCGCGCCCCCAGGGGAGCATTTGCGCCCGGCACCTTCACTTTGGCGATGCCCTTCTCCACGGCGATGTCGGGTCCGAGGAAGCGTACCGACTCGATGGCGACGGTCATCGTCGCGCCGCGATGCTCCTTGAACAGATTGGCGTATTCCTTCTCGATCGCCGGGCGGCCTTGAAAGGACTGGCCTGACTCGTCCGTGTACTCGGCATCGGTTGCCCAGAGGGCGCCGACCGCCTTCACGTCGGCGGCGTTGAATGCCTTGACGAAGTCGTCGGCCGTCGCGCGGATCGCCTTCTCGTCGGCCTCATTCCCTATCTTCGGTGCGGTAGTTCCCGGCTTGGGTTTTGCGGCGGCTGCGTCAGAGGCCGCGCCGGGCGGCTGGGCAGCGACAACGAAGCCTGGCTGGACCATCGCGGCAAGTGCTGACCCGAGGAACACGATTGCCCCGATGCTGAATCGGACCCGATGCGGCTGCTTCTTCATGGGTAACTCCAGAGTTTTGTTGGGTTTGCTCGGTCCAGAAGGACGGCCAAAGGATTGGCGTCGCACTTCAGAAGGGGACAGTCCCATTTTCGTGGAACGAAAATTGCGACAGTCCCCCACTTATTGTTTCGCCTGTCCTAAGCTGGACGACTCCTTCCAAATGTGCAACCGGCTTGGCAATCGCCTTAACTGCTCAAGTTAGCGGCGGGCGGCCCATGCGAGCCGCCCGCCGGCTTGACACTCCGACTACTGTTGGTGGGCCTTCATGGCTTCCTCGACCTTCGCTTTCACGGCATCGAGGTTGAAGCTCGATCCCTTCTGCATGGGCGGGTACTCGATGCCCGTCATGGCCAGCTTCGCCACTTGCTGTTGGACGAACACGAAGCGCCAGAACTCATACTTGAACCATCCGAAGTACTCTTGCGACCCATTCTTGGTCCCATTTTCCGGCCAGCCCGTGCGCTCGAAGGGATCCAGGCGGAGGTTGACGAGAATCGGCACGTCGGGATGGTCCTTGGTGCCGATCCAGCCGCCAGGCTGGTCAATGAAACGATACTTGAAGTCGTCAATGCGCACGGCGGCGAGGTTGCTTTCCGTGAAGTAGAAGACTTCGTGGCGGACCGATGGGCCCTTGCCGGTGATCATGCCCATTTGGTTATAGCCGTCAAGATAGTTCTTGTAGGTCCGGTCGCCGATCTTCTTGCCCTTCTTCAGCTCCTCAATGATCTTCGGGTTGCCGGCGGCGGCAACGAAGGTCGGGAACCAGTCGAGGCCGGAGATGATGCCGTTTTCGACCGTGCCGGCCGGAACATGGCCGGGCCAGCGCAGGAGGCAAGGCACCCGGAACCCGCCCTCATAGCCCGTGCCCTTGCCAGCATAGAACGGCGTTTGTCCGCCATCGGGCCAGGTGAAGTTCTCCGTGCCATTGTCGGTGGTGAACACGACGATGGTGTTGTCGTCCACGCCCAGGTCCTTGAGTTTCTGCATCACCGACCCGACGATGTCGTCGAGTTGGGCCATGCCGGCTTCATGAATGGTCCAGCCATTCTTCGAGTTGCGAAGCGATTCGTATTTCGGGGAGAGGTGCGTGACGATGTGCATGCGCGTCGGGTTGAGCCAGACGAAGAACGGCTTGTCGTCCGCCTTGGCCTTGTCCATGAACTTGAGAGTGCAATCGAGAATCTCGTCGTCCACCGTCTCCATCCGTTTCGGGTAGAGCGTGCCGGCGTCCTCGATCTTCTGCTTGCCGATCTTGCCCCAGCGCGGCTGCTCGGTCGGGTCGTCCGTGTCGGTCGCCCAGGAATGAACCATGTTGCGCGGGCCGACTACGTTCAACAATTCCTGCGGATAGGCGGGGTGCGCGGGGTCTTCCATCGCGTCGAGGTGATAGAGGTAGCCGAAGAACTCGTCGAACCCGTGGACGGTGGGCAGGAACTCATTGAGATCGCCAAGGTGGTTCTTGCCGAACTGGCCCGTGGCATAACCCATGTCCTTGAGCGCGGTGGCCAACGTGCATGCTTCCGCCGGTATGCCGATTTTGGCGCCGGCCTGGCCGACCGTCGTCATGCCCGTGCGCATGGGCAGTTCACCGGTGATGAAATTCGCCCGGCCTGCCGTGCAACTTGCCTCCGCGTAGTAATCGGTGAACCTCATGCCCTCTTTGGCGAGCTTGTCGAGATGCGGCGTCCTGCCAGCCATCATGCCCTGATGATAGGCGCCGATGTTAAACCACCCGATATCGTCGCCCATGATGAAGACGATGTTGGGTTTCTTGCCGCCGGGGGCCGAGGGTTTCGCCGCCGCCCCGTCATCGGCCTGGGCCAGCAGGGTTTCGGCCGCGGGGGAAGGGGCCGACTTGCCGGCGGCCGCATCGGCCGCGGTTGTGGTCTTCTCGTTCGCACTCGTCTTCTGGCCGTTGTCGCGTGAGGCGGCCGGCTGCGTCGAACAGGCAATAATGCCGCCAATCATCGCCAAGGCGATGCTGGCAACCAACATGCTGCTCAGTTTCGGCATGGGATCATCCTTTCGTTGGGAAACTGGTTCATGGAAACACCGTCGTTGCGCTGGTTTCCTTGCATCCGTCCTCCACATGGAAACGGCAAGGGCCAAGGCGTGTAGAGAGAGCAATCATTGCGGCAGGCCGTGGGTAACGACAAGACCGCTGCCGCCTGCGACGCTTACTACGATATTAAGATCCCCGGCTACCCCTCATGTGGTCTACTCGCCAAGAACGAGCGCTGGTGAACCGGCCAACGCATCCGCAATTGTCAAGAAACTCTGCCTTTTCGCGATGTAGTGGGCACGGTTCTGCTATCCCCCAGGTTGCCGTTATGATCCGATGAAGCCCTATTCCGTGCATGTCCGAAGAGACACTTAGAAACCGTACTGCCGGAGCAAAACGTCATGGCAAGGAGATTCAGTCTCGGAGCCGTGTTTTTGGCGTGCGGTTTCTCCAGGCGATCCCTCGCCAGCCATCATAAACGGCGGCCAGGAAGAAACCTCCCGGGGAGAACAATGCCATGTTGAAGTGGTGCAGGCGTGCTATTATCGTTGCTGCCCTCCTATTCGTCGCTGGGCTCAAACTCACCTCCGCCGGAGCACAAGGGCCCGGACTGAACGGCCCTCCCGCTGCCGGCCCGCTGCCGACCGTGTGCCGTATTACGCTCGACGAAGCCCAACAGCGGGCGCTGGCCAACAGCCGGCTGCGAAGCCTCGCGCTGATGAACATCCAGGCAAAAGGCGAAGCGATTTTCGTGATGGAGGCGGACTACTACCCCAAGGTCCTCGCCAGTTTCATTGGCTTCCATTTCGATGAACCGCTGGGGAAGGTCTTGGTTCCCGCACGGCTCCCCGGCTTGGGCCCCATCTCCGTCAACGTCTTCAATCAAGAGTGGAGCGTCAGCGCCATAACGGCGGTGCAGCCGATCACCGCCTTGCTCAAGGTCCACCAGGGCGTCAAGGTTGCCAAGGCCGATCGGGAGATCGCTTGCTCGCAAGCCCGCCAGGCAGAGCAAGCCATTGCCAGCGGCGTCGAGCAACTTTATTGCGGGCTGCTGGCGGCCAATCGGATCCTCGCCTCCGCACAGGCGGCCGCCGAAGCAACCGGCCGGATGCCCCCGGCGCTATTGCGCACGCCCGAGGCCCGCATCGCGGCCGTCGAAGGCAAGCAGGCGATCCAGGCCGTATCGAGCCAGGCGTCGGATCTGGCCGAACAACTCAACTCGTTGCTCGATTTGCCTCTGGGCACGAGGTTGGAACTGGTCGAATTGCCTCCGCTGGCGCCGACGATCACTTGTGCGGATCAGGCGATCGACCTTGCCCTGAGATCGAGCCCGGACGTGTTCCAGGCCGATCAGACCGTCGCGAAGGCCGAGGCCGGATTGCAGGTCGCCAAAGTGGATTATCTGCCCGATGTCGCCGTCATGGGAGGATATTTCAATCAAAACGGGCTGAACGTCATCCAGAGCGACGTCACTTATGGGGCGCTGGTGGTGAACTACCCTATTTTCGAGGGCGGCAAGCGAGTGCATGCCGTACACGAGGCCGAAACGGTGGTGGCGATGGCCCGACAAAAAGCCTGTCAAACGCGCGATGAACTGCGGCTGAAAGCCCAGAAGGCCTATCGGGAATTTGTCGAGGCCCAAGCCGCGATTGACGTCGCCGGGGAAATGGTGCAGGCGCGCAAGGAAGCCCAACAAAAAGCCGGCACTCCAGAGTCCATGATCACCAGCGCCACCGAACTGATGAAAGCCGAGGCCGCGCTGGTGCAGGCCAACGCCGTTTGTCGGGTGGCCTACGTGAAACTGAGCACCATCGCAGGCGTGAGGTAGGGACACAGGCACTAAACCTCACTTCTTCATTACTTCCTGTCGTACTCCACGCAGATCTTGAGTTGGTGATGGGCCGCCTCGATAGCCTCCAGCGCCTCCTTGCGGTGACCGCCGAAGTCGTGGGCTGCCTCGCGGAGTTCCTCGGCTGCCTTCCTTAGTGCGCGCATGGCCGCCCGGATATGCGGGTGTGGCTCGGTCTTCGGCGGCTGGGCTGCGGCAGGCATCGCGATAGCGCCTGTCCCCAAGGCCAGTCCGCTCAGGATCAGCATCTCGCGGCGGGTCGCTTTGGTACGAGTCATCGGGATTCTCCTTATGTCAGATCAGGGGTTACAACCTTAGCATTCTACAAAACCCCGCCTACCGGGGAAAGTTCCGCGCACGGCTGGATGTTGGATGGATGGGCATGGATAATGTGTAGCCGGGCGGCAACATGCCGTTCTGATCCCCCTTACTTCCACCGCGAGGGCGCCATCGTGAAAACGGCCCAATCGACGGCTATGGTTCTGGCGATGCTGGCAGCGATTCCGCTTGCCCCCAGCCCCACTCATGGGCAGACCGCGTTGCCGGACATCCCGCGCCTGCCGTGGCAAGAGCGCTCCGACTGGATCAATGTCCGGAAGCACGTGACTCCGCCTGCCGTGGGCGACGGCCGGGCGGACGATACGGCGGCGATCCAGGCCGCCTTGGACCGCCCGGGCGACGGCAAGACGGTGTACTTGCCGCCGGGCGCCTACCGGATCACCAAGACGCTGGTCTTCCAGGGGCCGCGGCACGGCTGCCTGGTCGTCGGTCACGGTCGCGACACGCGGCTGGTGTGGGACGGGCCGGAGGGCGGCCGCATGTTCTGGAGCAATGGCGTGGCCTACAGCCGTTACGTGGGTCTGAGTTGGGACGGCCGGGGAAAGGCGGCCGTCGGCTTCGACCACGCCGCCCAGCAGCGCTTCGAGACCGAGGTCCGCCACGAGCACGAGGCCTTCCGCAATTTCACCGGATTCGGCATCCGCGTCGGCCATGAGCAGAAGGTGGCCTCGGCCGAGATCCTCTATCACAACTGCCTGTTCGAGGACTGCGGCACGGCCCTGGCCTTCCTGACCTTCAACGACTACGACAACACGATCGACGGCTGCGAGTTCCGCAACTGCGGCACGGGCGTGCTGGACAACAAGGGCAACTTCTACGCGCGCAATTGCCACTTCGCCGCCAGCCGCCAGGCCGACTTCGTCGTCGGCAGCGAGCACGGCAGTTCTATCCGCCGCTGCACTTCGCTCGGTTCCCGGCGGTTCATCGAGGAGCGGGGAACCATCGCCCCGCTGACGGTCCAGGACTGCCACGTCGCCGCCTGGACCGACGCGGAGGGGGCGGTGCATCTGGACGGCAGCCCGGTGCTTTTGTTCGATTGCTCGTTCACCCGGCCGCCCTCCGATCGGGCGCCAATCCGCTTGGCCAAAGCGGCGCAGAAATTGATGGTCAGCAACAACCGGCCGGCGGCAGTCGCCAGCCTCGTCGAAACCACGCCGGCGGCGAAACTCTACCTGATCCCGCCCGGCCGGTTGAGCGGCGTGGTTGCCTCGGCCGAACAACGGTTCCTGCACGATTCGGTCCCGCTGCCGGGCAGGGTTTTGGACGCCGTGCGCGACTTCGGCGCCAAGGCGGATGGCAAGAGCGACGACACGGCGGCGATCCAGGCCGCCATCGACGCCGCCAGCCGGGCGGGCCGGGGGGCGATCGCCTACCTGCCGACCGGCCGCTACGTGGTCTCCAAAACGCTCTCCGTGACCGGCCGCGACTATACCCTCGGCGGCAGCGGATACCGCTGCGGCCTGCTTTGGCGGGGCGAACCGGGCCGGCCCCTGATCGAAGTGTCCGGCGTCCGGAACGTGACCGTGGCGAACCTGGCGGTGGGCAACCACGACTTCGGACCGATGACCCACGGCGACGACATTCGCATTACCTCGACGCCCGCTACGCCGTGCCGGCTGACCCTGGACGAAGTTTCCGCATTCGGCATGTACCAGAGGGCGCCGGACAAGCATGGCCTGCACTTCGACCAGTTGACACCGGGCAGCGTCGTGGACGCCATCCACGTCCAAGGCAATCTTCGCATCAGCGGCGGCGACCGCGCCCTGTTGCTGTTCCGCAGTTCCTACGAAGGCACGGTCACGATCCGGGGGCCGGCCGCCTCACGGGAAGGCATCGTCGGGTTCCTCACGCGGCTGGCGACCCAATCGAAGCCCACCCTGCGGGTCCGCGATAATCGCTCGCTGGTGATGAGCGATTTTTACAACGAGCAAAGCGATCAGCACATGGTCTTCGAGGGCGCCCCGGGCCAGCCCGAGGGAACTGCGACGATCCAAGGTCCCAAGATGCATATGTTCACCCAGGAGCCGGTGGTCGACATCCGCGACTATGCGGGGCGAATCTACTACGGCCAGAGCCAGTTCTACAATGAGCCCAAGGAGCCGCGGTTCGTCTCCAAGGGTACGCGGCCCGTGCGCCTGATCCTCGCCGGCCATTTCTGGTACGATACGAAGCCGCGTTTCGAGCTGGGGCCGGAAGTGACGCTGACGCTGGCGGCCAACCGCGAAGTCCCGGATCGCGGCCTGGACGCTGCGGCGATGAAAGCGATTGCGGCCGCCCTGGATGACTTGCGGCGGCTTGGGGAACTGGACCAACGGTTGTCGCGGTCGGGTCGTTGAACCGCTTCCGGAGATGCCCCCCGCCCACCGCTCACGTGGTCAATCTTCCCGGAAGACCCAACGGCCCCAGAGACTTGGGGCAAGCGTGGCCTCGCTGGGCACGTCGCTGGTGATGCCGGTGGCCTTGTTGCTCCAATAGACGCGGTCGAGCGTTTGGAACCCATTGCCGCGCAGCACGCCCAAGTCGGCGCGAATCGCCTGGGCGGGCGCCGGCTTCAGCCCCAGGACGGCCAGTGGGATCGATAGCTCGTAGTTGCCATCGGCGGCGGCAAATTGGAGCTGGTCGCTCACGTCGTCCACGCGATCGATGGTGATCGTGCGCCAAGGCGAGGAGAAGGGCACCGGCTCCTTGGTCCCCGGCACGACGGGCCGATAGATCAGCCCGCGCGGTTTTCCCCGCACCAGCGTCACCAGCAGCCGCAGGTCGCCCGGCGCGGGGTTCTGCCGGGCGTCGTCGGCGCGGGGGTCGGCGCCGATCATCAGGTCCAGCCCGCCGCCGCTCTTGAAGGGAGCCAGCGGCGGCTGGCCGCTGTTGGCGAGCAGGTTGGCATCGCCCGTGCGGAAGGCCGCATAGAGCCGCTCGCCGGCCACGGCCACCGTGGCGGTGACGTTGTACGGTTTGCTATTGCTGTCGAAGAAGGCGGCCACTCCGCTCTTGTCGACGGTGGCCCAGGGGGCGTCGGCCCAATCGTCCAGTTTGCCGTCGACCGTCGGGGCGACCTTGCGCAACGGCACGCGCAGCGTGGGCCGGCCCTGCTCCCGCTGCCGCTGGAGCTCGCCTTCGACCAGGTATTGCCGGGCGCTCTGCAGGTCCTGTAGGCTCACGGAGAGCGACGTTTCGCTGAGGCGGCGAATGCGCTCCAGCCCGTCGACGCGGACCAGGCTGGTCCGCGCGCCGTCGACCAGGTAGACCGCGCCGTCGCCGGTCTGGGTGATCGACGGCCAGAAGTTTTCGTCGTGCAGGCTCAAGTCGTTCAGCCGCATGTCGCGCTGGGCCCGGGGCATGGCCCAGGAGCGGCCGCGGCGTATGTCGTGGAACAACTCGGCCACGAACAGGCCGTCGGCCGTGAAGAGGTAGATGTTTCCCTGGTTGCCGTTGACGGCCCAGAGAGGCCCGGCGTCGCCGGACCGCGGCGTGACGAACCCGCCCAGCAGCCGCGTGGTGCCGATCAGTTCGCCCGGCCGATCGGGCGGCGGCGATTCGTGCGAGGCGTGCAACCCGGGCCAGAGGTCCGGGTAGGACCATCGCGGCCGGCCGCGATAGGCGCCGCCCAACGATTGCGGGGCGAACGGCTGGGGGGCCACGGTCAGGATCGTCCAGCCGCCCGGATCCGCCAGGGCCTGGTCGCCGCCGGACGACGTGGGGGCCTGGGCGCCTTCGACCAGCGTCTCGGCCGCGGCCAGATCGTAAACCGGCGCGCCGGCCGTCGTGAACCGTTGCGGCACGTAGCGCACCGCGCGACTGTCGACGCGCGAAACCACGACCGACAGATCGGGCATCACGGTCAATCCGCCGCACGACGCCTTCAAGAACGTCACCTCCTCCGGCTGCACCTGGCCGTCGCCGTTGCCGTCGGACCAGGCGAACATCAGATCGGTGGACCAAGCGCCGTTGCGGAGTTCCACTCCGGCGGGCAGCCGCGGCTTGAAGGCCGCGCTCTTCAGCAGGCTCCAATCGTTGGCGCGGCCCAGGGCGGCCACCGGGACGGCAATCCCCTGGCGATCCAGCCACAGCATCACCAGGCTGGCGCCGTTGGTCGGATTGCTGTTGTAGCAATTGGTGAAATAGCGGCGCACTCCCGCGGCAGTCTCCCGATAGAGCGGCATTTCCGGCTGGCCGTCGACGCCGAAGCCATTGGGCAGGCCGAGGTCCCCCGGGCCGGGACGGAAGAAGACCCGCACCAACCGGTCCACGCCGCGCCGCCAATCGAGTTGGAATTCCATGCCGTGGAAGTAGAATCGCGTCTTGTCCAGGGGATCGAGTCGGCCGCCGCCGCCGTATTCCGAGGGGCCGTAGAAGGCGCGGACCAGGCGGCCGTCCAGCGTCCACACGCTGACCCGCTTCGGTTGGAAGTCGGTCTCGGCCACCCAAAGCCGCCCGTTGCCGTCGATGGTCAAACCGTTGGGATTGTTCATGTGCAGGGGGTCAT
>JBEKZQ010000124.1:0-14208 GCA_049509675.1 Thermoguttaceae bacterium
CCCGGCCCGGCGACCGGCCGCCCGTGCCCGCCTGGCTCAACTGGGACCTCTGGGTCGGCCCGGCGCCGATGCGGCCCTACCATCCCTGTTACCATCCCTTCGCCTGGCGCGGCTGGTGGGACTTCGGCACCGGCTGCCTGGGCGACATCGGCTGCCACCAGTTCTCGGCCGCGTTCAAGGCATTGAAGCTCGGGCATCCCGACTCGGTCGAGGCCAGTTCGTCGAACCATCCCTACGGACCGGAAGTGGCCCAGGAGACCGCGCCGCTGGCCTCGATCACGCGCTGGCACTTCCCGGCCGACGGCGACCGCGCGGCGGTGACGCTCGCCTGGTGGGACGGCGGCCTGAAGCCGTCCCGGCCCGAGGAACTGGAACCCGATCGCCCCTTCGCCGAGGGCGACTGGCTCCTGGTCATCGGCGAGAAGGCGAAGATGTATGGCCACCGGCTGATCCCCGAGAGCAAGGCCCGCGACTTCGGCCGCCCGCCCAAGAAGCTCGATCGCTCGCCCGGCCATTACCAGGAATGGTTCGAGGCCTGCAAGGGCGGCCCGCCGGCCGGGTCCGATTTCGTGCGGCACGCGGCCCATCTCACCGAAGTCGTGCTCTTGGGCAACATCGCGCTGCGTAGCAAGGAGAAACTGTTCTGGGATGCCGCGAAGCTGGAGTTCACCAACTCGCAAGCCGCCAACGCACTAATCAACCCGCCCTACCGCAACGGCGGGAGCCTGTAAAGAGCGGCGAAGGAATAACTGCCCTGTTCTCGAAAGTAGTCATCACGCTCCGCGTGATGGATTCCATCTCGCGGAGCGAGATGAGTACGATTGTTGCGACAATTATTGATTCGCCGAACCTGAAGTCACGGCCGGCCTGACCAGATCCAACAAACGGAACCAACCATGACCAGACGCGCGCACCCCGGCACGGTTTTCTTGAGTTGCCTCCTGACACTTCTGCTCGGCTCGGCCGCGGCGGCTGAGCCGCACTACCAGGCGAAGTGGGAATCGCTCGACCAACGGCCCTGCCCGCCCTGGTTCCTGGATGCCAAGTTCGGCATCTTCATCCATTGGGGCGTATACTCGGTGCCTGCCTGGGGCAAAGTGGGAGAGTATGCCGAATGGTATTGGAACCACATCAGCGACAAGAAGGCGGACAACGTGTGGTGGCAGTTCCACCGGCAGAAGTACGGCGAGAACTTCCAGTACAAGGACTTTGCGCCGAAGTTCCAGGCCGAGTTGTTCGACGCCGACAAGTGGGCCGACATCTTCGCCCGCTCCGGGGCCCGCTACATTGTGCCCACTTCGAAACACCACGAGGGGTTCTGCCTGTGGCCCAGCGCGGAAGCCAGCCGGCATTGGAACCGGCCGTGGAACGCGGTGGAAATCGGCCCCAAGCGGGACCTGATGGCGGAGTTGGCCGCGGCCACGCGGAAGCGCGGGCTGAAGTTCGGCTTCTACTATTCGCTCTACGAGTGGTACAACCCGCTGTGGCTCGCCGATCGCCGGCGCTACGTGGAGGAGCATCTTGTGCCGCAGTTCAAGGACGTGGTGACCCGCTACCAGCCGGCCATCATCTTTGCCGACGGCGAGTGGGACATGCCCTCGAAAGACTGGAAAAGCGAGCAACTGCTGGCCTGGCTGTTCAACGAGGCGGCCTGTCGCGCGGAAGTCGTGGTCAACGATCGCTGGGGCGGCGACTGCCGGCACAAGCACGGCGGCTACTGGACGACCGAGTATGCCGCCGGCCTGAAAGACGGCAGCCATCCCTGGGAGGAAAGCCGCGGCATGGCCTACTCCTACGGCTACAATCGCGCCGAACGGATCGACGACTACAAGACGGCCCGCGAGTTCATCCTCGTGCTGTGCGACCTCGTGAGCCGGGGCGGCAACCTGCTTTTGGACATCGGCCCCAACGGCGACGGCACGATTCCGGTCATCATGGAGCAGCGGCTGCTGGAAATCGGCGACTGGCTGCGCATCAACGGCGAGGCGATTTACGGCACGCGCTATGCCGGCCGCAGTTGCCAGTGGAGCGAGGGCCGCCGCCCCGGCCAGCAATACGGCCAGTTCATGGTGAAGTACAACCTCATGGAGCAGCTTGGGCGGAACTCCAAGGGCGGCATGGCGGTGAAACAGGCGCTATTTACCAAGAAGCCCGGCGCGCTGTACGCGATCGTGCCCGGCTGGCCGGGCCGCGAACTGGCGCTCCGCGACATCCACGTGCCCCAACACGCCGTGGTCACCCTGCTCGGTTTGCCCGGCACGCTGAAATACAAGGTCCAGGGCGAAACGCTGACGATTGCCATGCCGGAGGTGGAGCCCGAGGGGCTCCCTTGCCGTCATGCCTACACCGTGAAGATCACGGGGGCAGAGTTGGTTCCCGAACCGTAATAACGGTCTGACGTATGGGTTGGTTGCTCTTTATCGCCGCGATCCTCGCCTTGGTATTCCCGCCGCTGGCCATCGTGTTGCTGGCATTGATCGTGCTGGGCGTGTTTGCCAAGGGAATGGATGCGGCCGATTCAGAGGATCCCGGCGCCAGCGCTGCCGGGAAGATGCGGCCGTCTGACGTGGAAACCCTGGATGAAGTCGTGCGCGGCCAGGTCCGGCAGCAGCCGCGGGGACAGGTCATCGACGTTCGCAGTTACCCGATCCCGCCGCCGCCGAAGCTCGTGGAATGATTCAAACAACCATCATTTTTCGGAGACACCAGCCCATGAGAATGCAAATTATCTTGCTGTTTGTCGGCCTTGCCGCTTCCTGCGCGAGCGCGACAGTCTTTGCCGCAGCCCCGGCGAAGATGCCGGACGCGCTGGAAGTGTTATCGCCCGCCGCTATCCGCATCGATGGCTGGCTCGGCGCGCGGATCGACGCCAACGAAGCACAACGCCTGCTCCAGGTCGATACGGTGCCACTGCTGGCGGGCTTTCATAAGAAGCCGGGCAGCCACCCCTGGATCGGCGAGCACGTGGGCAAATGGCTGCACGCCGCCACCTTGGCCTGGGTCTACAGCGGCGACCAGGCCCTGGGGGCGAAGATCGACCGCGTCGCCGCCGAGCTGATCGCCTGCCAGGAAGCCGACGGCTACCTGGGCACGTATGTGCCCGAAAAGCGCTTTGGCCTCTATCCCGAGGCCGATTGGGACGTTTGGTCGCACAAGTACAATTTGCTCGGCCTGTTGACCTACTATCATTACACGGGCGACAAGGCCGCGCTGGCGGCCTGCTGCAAGATCGGCGACTTGCTCATCCGCACGTTCCCGGCGCGGAAGAGCATCCTGGCGGCGGGCACTCACATGGGCATGGCGGCAACCAGCGTTCTGGAGCCGACGGTCCTGCTGTATCGTGAAAGCGGCGATGCCCGCTACCTGGATTTCGCCCGCTACATCGTCAAATCCTGGGACGAGCCCGGCGGCCCCGCGATCATCGCTTCGCTGCTGACGCGCAAGGCGGTCAACAAAACGGCCAACGGCAAGGCCTATGAGATGCTGTCGAACCTGGTGGGCCTGTGCGAGTTGACCCGGGCCACGGGCGAGCGGGAGTTCCTCCAGCCGGTGCTCATCGCCTGGGACGACATCACGCGCAATCGCCTCTACCTGACCGGCAGCGCCAGCAACGGCGAGCATTTTCAGGGCGACCACGTGTTGCCCAACGAGCCGCGGGCCAACCTCTGCGAAACCTGCGTGACGGTCACCTGGATCCAGTTGAACTGGCAGTTATTGCGGCTCACGGGGGAGGCAAAATTCGGCGACGAGTTGGAGCGGACGCTGTACAATCACCTGGCGGCGGCGCAGCATCCGCGCGGCGCCGACTGGTGCTATTTCACCGCCTTGGAAGGCAAGAAACCGTACGACTCCGGCATCAACTGCTGTCACTCCAGCGGACCGCGCGGCATGGCCCTGGCGCCCCTGGCCGCCTATCTGAAGGGCCGCGTCAATGGCCAGGATGCGCTGGCGGTCAGCACGCTGGAAACCTCCCACTGCACCCTGGAGCTCTCGGGCCGGCTGGTCCTGGTCCAGCAGAAAAGCGAGTTTCCCCGCCGCGGGTCGTCGCTGCTCACGTTCCGCCTGGCCGCTCCGGCCACGTTCGCCCTGCGGGTTCGCGTGCCGGCCTGGGCCGCGCCGCTGCGGATGGAAATCGGCTCTCAGGCGGTGGGCGCTACCAGCGACGGTTGGGCCACCATCGCGCCGCGCCGCTGGAAGGACGGCGACCGCGTCGCGCTGGAGTTCAATCTTTCCGGGCGGGCCATCCGCGGCGAGTACGGCAATGCGGGCCGCACCGCGCTGGCCTGGGGGCCGTTCGTGCTGGCCTGCGACGAGAACAGGACCCCCGGCCTGCCGGGGCTTGATCGCCTGACGTTGAGCGACGCGCAACTGCCGTTGGCTCTTGCGGCGGGAAGCGGTTTGGCATTTGAGGCCGACGTGCGCGCCCCCGGCGATGCCGCGCCCCGCAAGGCCACGTTGGTCCCCTTCGCCGATGCGGGGGCCAGCGGCGGCACCTATCGAGTGTGGCTCCGCACGGCCGAAAAATAGTCCCCCATCCAGGATTATTCAAGATCTGTAGGGTGGCGTCGAGCACACCATGGTTCTTCCCCCTCACCCCCGACCCCTCTCCCGCGAGGGGAGAGGGGAGTTATTGATGGCGGGCGACCAGACCATTTCATCCCCAGCGCGCGGTCAACACGTCGTCGATGGCCGAATCGCTCGACGGACATTTTCTCGCCCGTTGGCAGTGGCCGGCGAACAACTCGATGGTTTGCGACCGCGCTTCGGTTGTACCGAAATGTTTCGGGTGGATCGCGGCCAACACGACATCATGCGCCGCCGCCTTTTCGGTCTGGACGGGCGCGACTTGCGCGCCCGGCGCCTCGCAGAGCCGCTCCCGGACGGGAGTCAGGAGCGGGCGAGAAGCAAGTCGGGGACCGCCCGCGTTCTCGTTTGACGCAAGAGGCGATGGTCTCCGAGATGTGCCGTCGCTTGCATGCCCCGGCAACGAAACAACTGGTAGTGCGCCGGCGCGTGTCGGGCTCGCGGTCGCCACCCGACTTGAGATTTGAGATCCAAGACTGGCGGAAGACACCGAGGTTGCCGCGGCAGTGGAGACCAAGGGCTCGTCCAACAGTAACTTCGTGTCTTGATCGCGATTCCCCCCCTCTCCCGCAAGGGGAGCGGGGAGCAATGGCGCCAGGGAGGAAGAAGCGGCGGCAGTCCTGTCCGGCGACAGGACGATCGTACCGCCCGATCCGCCGAAGTCCAGCACCATGTTGCCGCCGGCGAAGACAATGCCGCCCGCGGACATGGCCGTGGGATCGGCCACCGACAAGGTGCCGCCCGTCAACGTGGTGAGGCCGGAGAAAGAAGTGTTGGGGCCCGATACGCTCAGTTGGCCGCCACCGCTGCTCCGCAGCGAGCCGCTGCCGCTGATGGCGCCCTGAACCGAGAGGCTGGCCAAAGCGTCCGCGTCGAGGGTCAGCGCGTGCCCGTCGTTCTGGATCGGGCCGCTCAGGGTGAGCGAACCGGCCGAGACCGTAATGGCGCCGTCGTCGAGAAGCCGGATCGGCAGGGCGACGGTGTTCGTCGAATCCATGCTCTGGATGATCGCGCCCCCGCTGGCGTCCAACGCCACCTGGTTGCCGGCGAGCGTGAAATCGGTGCCCGTGAGCGTGATCGAGCTAAAGACCGTGTCGCTCGGGTAATCGTTCACCGCCATCACCGGCGTCGTGGCGGAAAAAACTAGTTGCTCGCCTCCGCTTGGCGCAACCCCGCCCACCCAGTTGTCCGGCGTGCTCCAGAGGTCGTCGCCGCCGGCACCACTCCAAGTCAGCGTTGGTACCGTGATCGTAACCGTCGCCGTGCCGCTTAGCCCGCCGCCGGCCGCCGTAATCGTCTCCATCGAACCAACATACCGGGCCGTATACAGGCCGGTGGCGTCGATCGAGCCCTGTGTCGCCGACCAGGTGAACTCGGGCTGGGAACTGAGCGGCTGGCCGAACTGATCTTGTGCGCTGGCCGTACACTGTTGCGAGGCGCCGCCACGAAGTGAGGCGTTCGCCGGGCTGACCACGATGCTCGTCAGGGTCTGATCGACCGTCACGCCGATGCTGCTGGTCGTGCTCAAGCCGCCGGCGTCGGTGATGGTGACCGTGAAGCCATACGCCCCCGCCTGGCTGAAGGTGGCCGTGGTGTTCTTGGCCGCGTTGCTGCCGTTGCCGGAGAACGTCGGCCCGGCCGCGCCGGCAGGCATCGTCGTGGCCGCCCAGGTGTAGCTCAGGTTCGACTCGCCGCCGTCGTCGTCGCCCAGCACGCTCAGATCGACCGTCGTGCCGGCGACAGGGTCGGCGGAAACGCCGGCCGGCGTGGCCACCGTTGGCGCCGCATTGTTTACCATGATCGTCGCCGTGCCGTAAACCGTTCCCGCGGCCGCTTGCACCACGGCCGTGCCGGGGGCTCCCGGAGCCGTGTAAAGGCCGGTCGCGCTTACCGCGCCCACGCCGCTGGAAAGCGTCCAGGCAAAGGCCGGCTGAGGGGCCAATGCAGCGCCGAACTGATCGTAGCCGGCCGCCGTACACTGTTGCGTGTCGTTCTCGTTCAGTGAGGCGTTCGCCGGGCTGACCACGACGCTCGTCAGGGTCTGATCGACCGTCACGCCGATGCTGCTGGTCGTGCTCAAGCCGCCGGCGTCGGTGATGGTGACCGTGAAGCCGTATGCCCCCGCCTGGCTGAAGGTGGCCGTGGTGTTCTTGGCCGCGTTGCCGCCGTTGCCGGAGAACGTCGGCGCGGCCGCGCCGGCAGGCAACGTCGTGGCCGCCCAGGTGTAGCTCAGGTTCGACTCGCCGCCGCTATCGGAACCGAGGACGGAAAGACTGGTTGTCTTGCCGGTGACCACGGCGGGCGACGCTCCGGCGGGAGTGACGACAGTGGGATAACTGGGCGGCAGGCCGGTCAAACGCGGGACAAGCAGGTTCCCAACCGGAGTGCCGATGCCCGTGGCCAGATCGTAACCGGGCCCGGCCGCATAGCCGTTGTTGCCGGCGGTGATGTCGTGGAAATCCGTGCCGGGCAGCGTGTAAAGTTGGGGCAAGGTCTGGCTGGCGCCATCCAGCGACCCCAAGCCGGCGATCGCGCGCCCCTCGTCGGCGATGGCGACCAGCCCAGCCCATAATGGACAGGAAAGACTGGTGCCGCCTATCGTGCCGGGGAGCCATGCTGAGTTGGAGCCGAAGTCCCATGAGTCGTAGATCGGCACGCCCGTATACGGATCGGCGACCATGGAGACGTCGGGATACGTGCGCTGCGTAGTGCTAAAGGCCTTGACCACGCCGTTCTGATACGCAGGCTGACTTTCGTACTGGCTGATGCCGCCGCCGCCGCCGCCCAACGAGCCGCTGCTGGAGTCATTGCCCCAGGCGGCCTCGCCGCCGTAGGTGTTGTCTGCGCCGGAGGTGAGACTCGTGCCGCCGACGGCGACCACATTGGGCGAAGCGGCCGGGTACTGGGGTGTAAGAGTACTGGAACCGGCGGCGTACGCGCCATTGTCGCCGGCGGCAGCCAGAAAGGTGATGTCGCCCGTCAGTCCAGTTCCGCCGACCGTGGCGGAACCGCCGATATGGCCCGAGGGGGTCGTAAAGTAGCTGTCATCGCTCGATTCGCCCTGGAACTCGTTGCCGCACCAGCTCATGGAGATAATGTCGACGCCCGACTTGTGGGCGGCCGTACTGACCGCCGTGTACAGCCCGCTGCCTGTATTGGAAGCCTCGTAAAGGACGATGTTGGCCAGGGGGGCCATGGCATGGGCCCACTCGATGTCGAGCGATTCTTCCAATTCCCAGTCGCCCGGCCAGTTGATCCCGCCGTACTTGGAATATGGGCCGTTGGGATCGGTGGACGGAAGCCTGGTACTACTACCCCTCTGGCTGAGCTTGGTAAAGGTGGGATTACCGGTGCCGCCGAAGGTCGGCAGGCCGAAATAGCTTGAGAAGGCGTTCAGGTCGGTCAGGGCGGTGGGGTCGTCGTAGACGTCGACGATGGCGATGGTCTGACCGCGTCCGTCGCCCGGGATCGAGGTTTGGCCGGTGGTGAAAGTGATCCCGTTGGAAAGCACGGCGGAGTTGTAGAGGCCCAAACCATATGCCCCGCGAACCTGATTCGGCGAGAACCCATTGGGGCTCGTGGAACCTGCGGCTGTGGGCCCGCTCAAGTAGTGCGGGACGGCGATAGGGGTGGCCTTCCATGCGGCGGGAAGATCAAGCGTGGTGGCCAGCAAGAGCCGCCCTTCGAGGGGTTCAACCGCGAGGGTCCGACCGCGCGCCGCCGTGGCCTTGCGGCGACACGGTTCGCGCAAAGAGCGGCCTGCGCGTGATCGACTCACTGCCTTCCCCATGACGGTCTCCCGCCCGAAGTGAACGAACCCCCACGGCCGCTCGCGTGCCACTAGCTTCGCGAGTTCCTCCACTCTCTCGATCGGTCGAAAAGGACACTGGCAAAGCCAGCGCCACCCTATTCTATTGTACCTATAATACGCTTTTTGTCACTATTTTGACCGCACTAACCAGGAGAACTGCGAAGTCCCCGGCGAAAGGCACCCAGAGGGTACCCGGGTCCGTGTTTTCGGGCAGGGCGTAGAGGCCATCGCGACGCCTGCGAGCCGAAAAATGGACCAGACCCCAGACTTTGCAGTTCTCCTGCTGCACTGACGGGGGAACAGCTCCAGGCCAGAAAATTAGTCGGGACTCTTGACTTTCCAGAACAGCCCGGTATCGTGAATAGCAGTGGCCTGCCCCAAGCGATAGCATCGCGTTCACAGGGGGCTGTCCCGATTTTTGCGGCAGCGAGCGGCATTGACTTGACAGATGAGCGTATCGCCCGCGAAAATGGGACTGTTCCCTGCCCCGCCGGTAACTTCCTTCCCATGGCCGCCCACACGATCCGCAAGGTGACGCACGAAGGGATAGGCTACTCGGCCGTCGAGCTCAACGATGTCCGGCACGTCTATGCGGCCGCGGTTCCGCGCCGCGGCAGCACGCTCCGGCAGCAGGCCGACGACGCCCTGCAAACCATCGAGGCGGTGATCGGGGAGGAAAGCACCCGCGGCTCGATCGTACACCAGGCGGTCTTCGTGGCCAACGGCGGCCAGATCGCCGAGTGCCGCCAGATCATCCGCGACTTCTACGGCAGCGAGCTTCCCGCCACGAGCTACATTCCCCAGCCGCCCTGCGAGGGCAAACTGCTGGCGATCGAGGCCCTCGGCGTCGGCCGCGGCGAGGGCCAGGTGGAGATCCAACGGGTAAGCGAACAACTGGTCATCGCCCGGCACAATGGCATCGCCTGGGCCCACTGCGCCCAGATTGTTCCCCGGCCGGGCGTAAAGGGCGCGTACCAGGGCGCCCTGGATGCCTTCGAGCAGATGCGCAGGCTGCTGGCCAGCGTCAACGTGCGTTTCGACCAGGTGATCCGCACCTGGCTGTACTTGGGCGGGATCGTCGACGAGGAGCACGTTCAGCAAGGCGCCGTGCAGCGTTACCAGGAACTCAATCGCGGCCGCAGCGACTTCTTCGGCGACACTGCGTTTCTGGCCGACCGTCTGAGGGCCGGTCATCGCGGGCCGGTGTATCCGGCCAGCACGGGCATCGGCGCCGAGGGCCGCGGCATCATGATGAGCGCCATCGCCCTGGCCACCGAGCGGGAGGACATTTTGGCCGTGCCCCTGGAGAACCCCCGCCAGACCTCGGCCTTCGATTACTCCGCCTGCTATGGCCCCAAGAGCCCGAAATTCTCCCGGGCCATGGCCTTGTCGTGCGGCACGTATACGACGATCTTCGTCTCCGGCACGGCCAGCATCACCCATTCGGAGACGCGGCACGCCCACGACGCCGCGGCCCAGACCGACGAGACCCTGGAGAACATTGCCGCCTTGATCTGCGAAGAGAACCTGTGCCGCCACGGCCTGCCCGGGCTGGGCACCTCCCTGGAAAGCCTGGGACTGGTGCGGGTATACATCAAGCGGCAGGCCGACTATCTCAAGGTCCGCGCGGTGTGCGAGAAGCGGCTGGGCGACTTGCCCACGATCTATGCGGTGGCCGACGTCTGTCGCCCGGACCTGCTGGTGGAGATCGAAGGCATCGCCTTTTCCCGCAAGGCCGCCGCGCCCGCACCCGGCAAGTACGGTCCGCATTTCGACCAGTCGCGCGTGGCCAAAGCATCGTAGGCAAGTCTTGGCCCCTTGCCCGCCGATGTTTTTTTCCTCAAGCTGCAACCACTCTTCGCGATGCGGTGGCAATTTACAAAACGAAGGACGAAAAAGATGACCGACGAGAACCTTCCCAAGGTTGCGGGCGGCGGGTTTGAGGGCCTCAAGAAGGTCAACGACTACGGCGCCGAATACTGGAGTGCGCGCGACTTGCAACCCCTTCTGGGGTATAGCCAATGGCGGCGGTTCGAGAATGCCATCAAGAAAGCTATAACCTCTTGCGAACAATCGGGTAATGAGCCCAACCACCATTTTGCCAGCGCCGGCAAAATGGTCGGAATCGGATCGGAGGCCTCCCGCGCAGTTCCCGATTATCAGCTTTCCCGCTTCGCCTGCTACCTGATCGCCCAGAACGGTGATCCCCGCAAGCCGCAGATCGCCAACGCCCAGAAGTACTTCGCCATCCAGACTCGGCGTCAGGAGTTGTCCGACCAGGCTGCGGCCGACCTGGAACGTCTGGAGTTGCGGAAGCAGACGTCCGAGGAGTTCAAGGCCCTTTACGGTGCTGCCCGAGAAGCCGGTGTCCAGAACCGCATGTTTGGCATCTTCCACGACGCCGGATACAAAGGCCTCTACGGCGGACTTGGTGCGAACGCCATCAAGGCCCGCAAAGGCGTCCCGGACAACGATCAACTCATGGACCGCATGGATACTACCGAACTTGCTGCCAATCAGTTCCGCATGACGCAGACCCGCGACAAATTGGCACGCCAACGGGTCCATAACCAGGAACAGGCCATCCAAACTCATAAGCAAGTGGGCCGGGAAGTGCGGGAAGCGATCAAGCGGATCGGCGGCACGCTCCCCGAGAATCTGCCTCCCGCCGAACACATCAAGCAAGTCGAGAAGCGCATCAAGCAAGCGACGCCGAAACTGGAATTGGACGGCCCCGATGCCAAAGGGCTCGTCGGGGAAGAGCATGACTCGTCGCACCGCGACGAAGCCTCACCCACCGAAGACGCCCAAGAAAAAAGGGAATAAGTCCAGTATTGACGGGATTTGTGAATGCGGCACCTCCACAACGCATCAAAGTCGGACTTATCCCCTCAATTATCCCCATTTCCATCCCGACATGGCGTCAAGCCTCGTCCCTGTCATATACCAGGCCAAACCGGCCTCAGCACGCGAAATTGACGCAAATTCTTCCCCGGACTTATCAGCAGACGCTCCGTCTGGCAAGCCGTAAATGATTGACAAGTCGGGATACCCCCCCTTCTATTCGTAACACGCTGGAACGTTAGGGAGGCCCCAAGCACTGGCAAAGCCAGTGGCACACACTTTCGGCCCTTTGGTGAACGCCAAAGGGGCCGACGGGATTCCAGCTTCATCAACTATCTACCATGTGCCATTTTGCCACCTTCCCCGATAGAGTGTAATTCCCTTTGCCCGCCTAGTGGCAAGTCTGCTCATTGCGTGCTATATTCCGGTTTTTGCTCCGCTACCCGGCTGTAAGGAGTTCGCCCGTGGAATCAAAGTCGTTGGAAAATGCGTATGCGGTGGCCCGAGAGCGCTATGCCGAGTTGGGCGTCGATACCGATCGGGCCTTGCAGGCACTGGCCGAGATCCCCATCTCCATGCACTGCTGGCAAGGCGATGACGTGGGCGGGTTCGAAAGCGCGGGCGACCTCTCGGCCAGCGGCCTGATGGCCACGGGCAATTACCCCGGCCGGGCCCGCACCGCCGCGGAACTCCGCAGCGACGCCGAAGCGGCCTTTCGCCAGATCCCCGGCAAGCACCGCTTCAACGTCCACGCGATCTACCTGGAGGCGGGCGGCAAGCGGGTCGATCGCAACCAGATCGAGCCGGCCCACTTCCAGGGCTGGATCGATTGGGCCAGGCACCTGGGCATCGGCATGGATTTCAACCCCACCTTCTTCGCCCATCCCAAGGCCAGCGACGGCTTCACCTTGGCCCACGCCGACCCGGGCATCCGCCGTTTTTGGGTCGAGCACGGCATCGCTTGCCGCAAGATCGGCGCGGCGATCGGCCGCGGCTTGGGCACGCCCTGCGTTACCAACGTGTGGATTCCCGATGGTTACAAGGACGTGACCATCGACCGCAAGGGGCCCCGCGAGCGGCTCAAGGAATCGCTCGACGAGATCTTCGCCCCGGCCATCGACCCCGCGCTGAACCTCGACTCGGTCGAGTCCAAGCTCTTCGGCATCGGCTCGGAAACCTACGTGGCCGGCTCGCACGAGTTCTACCTGGCCTATGCCGTGGCCCGGCGGAAACTGCTGACCCTCGACGCCGGACACTTCCATCCCACCGAAACCATTGCCGACAAGCTCTCCGCGATCCTGTTGTTTCTGGACCAGATCCTGCTGCACGTCAGTCGCGGCATCCGCTGGGACAGCGACCACGTGGTGATCCTCTCCGACGACCTGCGCGCCATTGCCGAGGAGATCGTCCGCGGCGGCTTCTTGAACCGGGTACACATCGGCCTGGACTACTTCGACGCCAGCATCCATCGCGTGGCCGCCTGGGTGATCGGCATGCGCTCGATGCTCAAGGCATTGCTCGGGGCGTTGGTCGAGCCGACCGACCGGTTGCGCAAGCTGGAATACGGCGGCGATTTCACCGCCCGCCTGGCAATGGTCGAAGAGGCGAAGACGCTGCCGTTGGGGGCCGTGTGGGATTATTACTGCCTGAAACACGACGCGCCGGTCGGCCCGGCTTGGATCGAAGCGGTCAAGAAATACGAAAAAGAGGCCACCGGCAAACGGTAGCGGCAAGTCCCCTCTCCCGCCGGGAGTGGGTGGGGTGAGGGAATTGGGACAAAGCGTCGGAGGCTACGACATGGACCTGACACCATTCATCGGCATTTCTTTGTACGTGCTGGGCGGCCTGGCGGGGGCCTGCTTCTACCTGCCCTTCGGTCGCGTCAAGAACTGGGCCTGGGAAAGCTATTGGCTCGTTTACGCCGTGGTCGGGCTGATCGTGGTGCCCTGGGTCCTGGCGGCCGCGGTCTCGCCCAACGTGCTCTCGGTCCTCCGCCAAGCCTCCTGGCAGACGCTCGGCTGGTGCTATCTGTTCGGCGCCATGTGGGGCGTGGGCGGACTGACCTGGGGCCTGATGATCCGCTACCTGGGCGTCGGCCTGGGGTTGGCCGTGGGCTGCGGCGTGTGCGCGTCGGTCGGCACGCTCATCCCGCCGGTCTTCGAGGGCAACTTCCCCACTCTGCTGGCGACCGATTGGGGCATCGCCACGCTCGCCGGCATCGGCGTCGCCGTGCTGGGCATCGCGGCCACCGGGGTTGCCGGCATGTCCAAGGAGCGGGAACTCTCGGAGGAACAGAAGAAGGCCGCCGTGGCCGAGTTCAACTTCCCCAAGGGCATCCTCTTGGGGCTGTTCTCCGGCGTGATGAGCGCGGGCATGGCCTTCGGACTGCACGCGGGCGGAGCGATCGAGAAGGCCGCCCTGCACGTCCAGCCGTACACCAGGGAAATGTGGAAGGGCATTCCCGTGCTGGTGGTGGTGCTCTTGGGCGGTTTTACCGTCAACTTCCTGTGGTGCCTGTATCTCAACGCCAAGAACCGCACCGGCGGCGACTATCTGAAGGCCGGCGCCCCGTTGCTGGCCAACATCATCTTCGCCGGCCTGGCGGGCGCCATCTGGTATTCTCAACTGGCCGTCTACAAAGTGGCCGACGCCCAGAGCGGCGCCGGCCTGTCGTTCGCCGGTTGGACGGTCTTCATGTCCAGCATGATCATCTTCAGCACGCTGCTGGGCCTCCTGCTGGGCGAATGGAAGGGAGTCAGCGGACGCACCAAGGGATTGCTGGCCGCCAGCCTGCTGATCCTGGTGGGCTCGCTAGTGACCATCGGCTACGGCAACTATCTGAAGCCCGCCGTCACGGAAGGCCAGATCGTGAAGATCGAGGGCGCCACGCTGGTCGTCCGCGACAAGACCGACGACCTGGAGAAGACGATCCAACTGGGCGCCGCTCCGGTCGTGTTGCGCGGTGGCCG
>JBEKZQ010000125.1:0-14129 GCA_049509675.1 Thermoguttaceae bacterium
GAGTGACCAACATACGACTATGAACCAGGCAACATGGAAACAAGTCCTTCTACTGACCGGATTGGGAATGTCCATTGCGGCTCGGGCCGCCTCTCCGGAGCCTGCGGCCAATATCGCCGCTTTGATGCCCGCGCATGGCACGGTGAGCATCGCCCCGGCGGACAAGTGGGAAGATTCCCTGGCCACCGGCAACGGGATCATGGGGGCGCTTCTGGCGGGTGATCCGCGGCACGATACGCTCATCGTGAATCACTGCAAGATGTGGCTGCCGCTCGGCTCGCGGGAAATGCTGCCGGACGTAGGCAAATACCTGCCGGAGATACGCAAGATCATTGCCGAGAAGGGCTACGGCGAGGCCCAGAAGTTCTTCGAGGCAAGAGCCAAGGAGCAGGGCTGGGGCGGCAAGATCATCTGGACCGACCCGTTTCATCCGGCTTTCTTCCTGAAGATCGACCAGCCCGCCAGCGGCGACATCGCCGGCTACGCCCGCGTCGAGGATTTCTCCACCGGCGAGGTCTGGGCACAATGGAGAACCATCGAAGGCGAGTTCTCGCATCGCGTGTTCGTATCCCGGACCGATAACGTCCTTGTCCTCAAGCTCGCGGCGCCGAAGGGAAGGCTCTCCTGCTCGCTGACGGTGCCCAAGGTCGGCAACGACAAGATTGATTCCGGCGTGGTCCACGCCAAGGACCTGATCACGCTCCACAATGTCTATGTCAAGGGCAAGGGCGGTTACGATTGTGCGGTACGCGTGGCGGTCACGGGCGGGACGGTGCAGTGCGACGGCCAATCGATCCGGTTAGTCCATGCCGATTCAGCCACGCTCGTGATGCGGGTGGAGCCGTACAAGGCGGGCCAGGCGGCCCCCTTGGCCGGGCTGACCAGGTCGCTGACGCGGCTCACGATGGATTACGAAGCGCTGCTGAAGCCGCATGCACTGGCCCACGGCGAAATCTTCAACCGGGTCGCGGTGGATTTGGGAGGCGCGCCCGGCGAACGCCGGCTGGCCTCCGAGCCGCTGTTGGATCTGGCGAAAAAAGAGAAGCGATTGCCGGCGGCATTGCTGGAACGCATGTACGATGCCGGCCGCTACGAGTTCCTCTGCGCGGCGGGCCCGGATACGCCGCCCAATCTCTTCGGGATCTGGACGGGCACCTGGGCGCCGGCCTGGTCGGGCGATTATACCTTGGACACGAACCTGCAGCTCGACATCGAGTCGGCCTTCAGCGGGAACATGGCCGAGTGCATGGCCGGCTATTTCAAGTTGCTGGAGGGGTTCGTCCCGGATTTTCAGGCCAATGCGCACAAGCTGTACGGCTGCCGCGGCATCCTTTCCGGCAGCCGGGCTTCCAATACCGGACTGCACTTGCATTGGGGCAGCGGCTGGCCGGGCCAGGCGTGGACGCCCGGCGCCTCCTGGCTGGCCCACTGGTTCTACGATTATTACCAGTACAGCGGCGACCGGAAGTTCCTCCGCGACCACGCCGTGCCGTACATGAAACAATGCGCCCTGTTCTGGGAAGATTTCCTTAAGGGGACCGAGGACGCCAACGGCAAGTTCCATTTCAGTCCTTCTTTTTCCGCCGAGAATGGCTTGGGCGACAATGCCACCCAGGACATCGCCATCACCCGCGAATTACTCACCAACCTGATTGCCGCCTGCGAGACGCTGGCGATCGAAGCGGAGGGGGTGAAACGCTGGAAAGCCATGCTGGCCAAGCTGCCCCCGTACCTGATCAACGAGAAAGGTCAACTCAAGGAATGGGCCATCCCGAACAAGGGCGAAAACAACAACCATCGGCACCTGATGCATCTCTACGGTGCTTTCGAGAGTCAGGAGTTCAGCGAAGAAGCCGATCCCAAGTTGTTCCGGGCGGCGCGGGTGGCCCTGAACAACCGGTTGCGGGAAGCCCGCGAGACGGCCACGCACGGCCGCATGCACATGGCACTTTCCGCCGCCGCGCTGGGGATGGGCAGCGAGGCCTATGGCCGGCTGCAACTCATGGCCACCGACCGCTCCATGTACGCGAGCATGATTACGGCCCACAACGATGGCCCCAGCATCCTCTGCGACGACGGCAACGGCTCGATTCCTGAAATTGTCAACCGTTTGGCAGTCCAATCGAAGCCCGGCCGCTTGATGTTGTTGCCCGCCCTTCCCGACGCCTTGGCCCGCGGATCGATCTGCGGCACGCGTGCCCGGGGCCAGCTCGGCGTGGGCCGGATCAGTTGGGACATGAAGGCCGGGACGCTGACCGCCGTGTTGACTTCGGAGATCGACCAGACCATCGACGTGGTGCTGCCGCCGGGGATGGTCGTGGAGCGGTTGACGGCCGACGGCAAGGTCCTGCCCGTCGTGGAACAGGGGGTGCGCAAGCAAGGCTGCAAGCTCGCCTTGTCCAAGGGAGTTGCCCTGACCCTCGATGCGAAGTTCCATGCGGACCGGAAATAGGATGGCGCGATCTTCCGCTAACCCGGATTATTCATAAGCTGTAGGGTGGCGTCGAGCAAACCGTGGTTTTGGTGGGTCTTCGGTCGCTTATCAACTTACCGCTTTTTGACACAGCGCTGGACAACCATTGATCGGTTTGCGAGACCCACCACAGGTTTGCGCGACCTCGACCCACCCTACATGAATAATCCGGGGACAGGCAGGTACTACGGATGGACAGGCGGCAGCGGCTTCGGGGCCGGAAGCACTTCCGGCGGGGTGGGCATCTGGCCGGCGGCGGCCCGCGCAAACGGACACTCCAAGAGAACTTCCAGACGCGTGCGCAGCCGCTGGTGCTCGTGGCGCATGTCGACGTCGCTGAGCCGCATGCGGGCCAGGGCCTCCATCAGATCGGTGAGTTCGTAGGCGGCGACGGCTCGATCCTCGAACGCCTCGCGCAGCGCCACCTCGGTCCGCTCGATCAACGGTTTGATCTGTGCGCCGTAGTACTCGGCCTGGGACTGCACGTTTCGCAATTCCAGGTACAGCGCCGCCACGTCGTTGAGCGTTGAGACCTCCGCCAGGGCCCGCTGCGCACAGCGGGTTTGCAGGTCCGCGGCACTCTCGGCGATGTGCCCCTGGTTGCGGTCGAAAAAGGGAAGGTCCATGATGGCCCGCGCGCTGACGCGCTCGTCGGCCGGGGCCCCCATGTCGCCGTTCAGATGCGGGCCGATGGCCAGGTCGGGCACGGCCTTCCATTGTTCCAAGCAGAGTTGCTGCTGCCCCTCCTGCACGGCCGCCTGGGACCGCGCCAGTTCGGGCGCCACCTGTCGGGCCCGGTCCAATACGGCAGGCAAATTGACAAACACCACGGATTCCACGGCCAAATGGCCTGCCAACGGCGGCGGCGATCCGTTGGGCAAGCCCATGGCCCGGGCCAAGCGGACCTTGGCCTCATCCAAACGCTGCAGGGCCTCGCGCCGCGCCAACTCGATATGGCTGGCCGAAAGCTCGACCAGTACCACGTTCCGATACGGCACGGCCGCAGCGGTGAACCGCTCCTTCTGGATCTGCACGACGCGATTGGCCAGCGCGGAAAGTTGGCCGTACACGGCGGTTAGCTCTTCGAGATAGAGTACCTCGATGGCCGCGTCGGCCGCTTCCATCAAGACGGTTTTCGTCTCGCGGCCAAGCCCCAGTTGCTTCTCGCGGATCGCGGTCTCCGCCGCCGCGGTGCGCCACTCGCGTTTGGGGCCGATCGGCAGCTTGAACATCAAGCGCGTGTTCAAACGCGCCGCCCCCGGTTCGTCGCTGACCGCCCCGGCATCCACGGTCAGTTCCGGATTGGGCAGCAGCCGCGCCGTAACCAACCTGGCCCGTGCCGCCTCCACTTCATGTGCGCGGATTTGCAAGAGCGGATGATGGATAATGGCAAATTGCAGGACTTCGGCAATCGAGGTTGCGGCCGCCGTGTCCGTGTCTGCCGACTTTCCGCCGGCCGCAGCAGGTGCGGCAGGAAACGCGATGACGGCCGAGGCGGGGCGCACTTCTGGGGTCGGATTGCTCGATCTTGTCGCCACGGCGGACGGCGTAAAGTCCGGGGGGACGGGCGCTGGGACGGAATCCGTCGCCGTGGCCGGCGTGGATGCCGCCGGAAAGATCGCCAGGGACCTTGCACGAGGTGGTTCGGCGGGTGCGGCGGGTGCGACGGGTGCGTCGCGATTGGCCACCGAATTGCCCGCGGTCGCAGCAACCGCAACCGGCACCGGCGCGGGCGAAGCTGCATCCCGTGCGAGGTCCTGCCGAGACGACGCGCAGGAGGCCAGCAGCAACGAGCAGCAAGCTAGCAGAAAATAGCAGCTTGCGTCGGCGCTGCGGCCCAACGGTTTAGGCCGAAAGCGATGCCAACAAGGTTGTGAGCACATGAGTAAGGCCTGATCGCCCGTACCCGCGAAACGCGTGAATTGCAGAAAAGACGGCAATACTTCAGGCGTGGCATCGGACTTGTGAGCCAACAGCCTCGCCTTAGCATCGTTTACTCGGCAATCTAGGCAAAAAGGTTGAGAGAATCGGGATTTACCGATTGTTTGGCTGACGTGAGAGGCGGTCTTGCTTTCCCTGGCTCGCCGGCTTGCCTAGATTTCCGCCTCGTCCTCGTGCATGAAGACCGCCACGTTTGCCAAGCCGTCGGTCTTGGCGAGAGTCGATTGCAGTTCATCGACTCGGCCGGGGTCGCGCAGCAAGAGGCGGTATGTCATGTCAATACCGCCATCCGTCGCGCGGCGCTCGTTGATCAATTGCGGCCGCGTGGCATGCTGAAGGAGAATTTGCCTCAGATTGGGGCCATTGACCGCCAGATCCCCACTGACGCGGAGCGTCACCACCGCATCGTACCGGTGGCGAGTGCCGAAGGAGGTGAGCCGCAAGTAGAGAAATACTGCGCCGATGCCCGCGGCGGCCAACAGGGCGGTCGAGAAGCGCATGGTGCCTACGGTCAGGCCTTCCATGATGGACCACAGGATAAAGGTCGTGTCGCGAGTGTCTTTGAGCACGTTACGGAAGCGGATTACCCCAAACACGGCCAGCAGCCCAAACGCCACCAGCAAGTTCCCGGCCATCACGACCATCATCACGGCCACCAGCACCGGCAGCGCAGCGATGGAAGCCACGAAGGTCCTGGAATAGGAAATCGCCTCGTGCGTCCACATGTAGATAAAACCGATGAAATGCCCGATGGCAAAGGACAACAGCATGATGAAGATGATGGTGTTGGTGCCGCCGAGAAATGTAGGCCCGTAATCGCTGTTCAAAAGCATCGAGAACCAGTCGCTCATGGCAACACCCTCTCCCTTGCGTGCGAACGCGCAGCCTACGATGGCCTAGCGCGGTAGGCAAACACCCCACTTTAGCGGTAAATAGCCCAGTAGAAGGCCCGCCTTCCGGTCAATGGTCTTGCGCGCGCCGTCGGTGACGCTTAGCCGGGCAACCCGCTCATCTCATCATAACATCCCGAGCAGGGCGTGCCAAGAATCCTGACAGGGATTTCAGGAGAATTGCAAAGTCGGGGTCTGGTCCATTTTTCGGCTGATAGGTATTGCCATTTGGCCGGACTCACGACCGAAAACATGGACCTGACCCCTTTGCCCGCAACTTACTGTTGCGGCGGCAGACGGACCAACATCCATTGCTGCGTCAGCCCGGGACCGACGTGGACCAGCAGCGGCGATTGCTCCAGCGTAAGATTGTACATGCCCGTGTCGTAGACCGTGGTCCGATTGTCTCCCACCGTAAAGGCCAGGCGTTGCGTCGTGCGGTCCACGGCCCCGTGGATTGGCTGCGTGATTCCGGCCACCACGTCGGAATAGTTGCCGGCAACCGCCCCCGACTGGCTGACGGCCAGTTGGAACATCTTGCTCGTGTCAACCTGGTTGCCCTGCACGCAGGAAAAAACACCCAGCGGCATCCAGTTGCCCGTGTTGGGGTCGAAGGCCGCCGCGCTCTGCGTCAGCATGTAGGCCTGCTGGTAGTACTGGTCCGCCATGCACATCGGCTGGCCGTTCGAGTAGACCTGGTCGCCCTGGTAAACCACCGTGTTGCCGTAGTCATAATAGACCGGCGCCACGGTGGGACCCCAGGCGAACCAGCCGGCCATGGCAGGCCAAGTGGCATAACTCCATTCGCGGCGGGCCTCCCAACGACCCGGATGCCAGGCGACGGGATGGGCCGCATACCAATCGCGCGTGAAAACGTCGCGATGGTTGAAGGCTTCGCGCACGGCCACGCCGCGTGACACGGCGACGCCGTGCGGGAGCGGCTCGACGTGGTGCGGCGACGGGCGCACGACGTAGGTCGGGGCCACCACGTGGCCGAAACCCACGTCCGTGGGCAGCGCCACGTGCTCGTGTCGGTACGCTTCGCCGCGGACGATATGTTCTTCCCGGGCTGCGGCAGGGGCCAAATACACGCGCCGTGCTTCCTCGTGGACCACGCGCGGCTCCTCGCGAACCGCATGGGCCTCGCGGTACACGGGCGGATATGCCTCCGCGCGCACCGGATATGCCTCCGCGCGGGGCGGCGGCACCCGAACGCGGGCCGGACCGCGATTGTCGCGATCCTCATCATAGGCTCCGCCGAAACCGCGGCCCAAAACGTCTTGGCCGCAGAACAGCGCGCACGAAATTCCGATTATCACTGCGATCACAGTGCGATTCATGGCAGGCATCCTTCCGCTATTGGTCCAAAATGGTGGTTACGTTCCTGGGTCACTTCTTCTCGGGTTCGCTCCGCACGACTTTGACTTGCGGAGTGCTGGGCAAAGCGACTCCATCCAAGGTCCGCTCGACGGACTGCCAGGTGTAGCTGTTGGCGTCGATGGGGGTCAGCAGATTGACCGCGGTGCTCTCGGCGCCGTCGCGCAGCACGCCGGAGCCCTCGATGACCCATTTCGCACCGTCGTTGACCCACACGTCGTTGCCAAAACCGCCTTGCGCGTCGAAGTGCCAGGAGACGATCTGGCCCGACTTGGCGTTCCAGCCGATGATCTGGCTGCCGCTCTTGGTGCTTTGCCCGTTCTTGGTGACGGTGTACGTACACTTGATGAAGTTCTTCTCCGCCATCCAGTCGAACTTCAAGTGCAGCGGGTGCTCCTTGCCCTCGACGTTCCAGTCGCCGATCAGCCACGCAAGTCCTTTAAGGTACTCCTCGTTGGACGACGCGACGTAGGGCGAATCGTGCCCGACGGCGATGAACCACTTGCCGTCGCGTCGGGCATGCACCACCGTATATCGGGCGGCGGTGGGCACGCCGCCGGGCTGGGCCGTCACGCGCGCGATCCCTTTTTCTACCGAGGCGTCCGGGCCCAGGAAGCGGATCGATTCAATGTCGATCGTCATCGTCGCGCCGGGATGCGCGCTGAAGAGCTTCGCATATTCCTTTTCAATCGCTTCCCGGCCGCGGAAGCTGCGCCCTGCTTCATCGGTGTATTCGGCATCCTCGGCCCACTGGGCGGCCAGCGCCTTCGCGTCGCCGGCGTCGAATGCCTTCTTGAACTTCTCAGCCGTTGCGCGGATGGCCTTCTCGCGGGCCTCGCTTTCCGCGGCGCCGGCCTGCCGCACGCCCTGACTCAAAGCCAAGATCGCCAGCCCCACAGCGGGGATCACGAACCGGGCCGACCGAAACGCACTCCGTTGCCATCTCATGGGAACCTCTCATAAAAAGGAGTAGTGAGCGGGTACTGCGGCTCTGCACGCGGCCGCACGCGCCCCTAATGTGACCGTATAACCCGCAGATTGTCAATTCCACTTATTGCCAGCGCCAGCAATGGCACGAGGCCAAACTCCTGCGCGGTCAAGAATAATACGCAGGAAATTGCCGATTGGGTCGGCCGGCGCGGCATTGGCCACCCGCCCCATCAATGCGGGCCGCCAGCCACGTGCAGCACCAGGTGCGTCATTTCCGGTGGGCAGTTCATTCGCACCGGCAACTTGCCCGAGACACCCCGGCTCACGTGCAAGATCGTGGGTGGGGCGTGGAACAGGCCCGATGCATAACGTACTCCCATGCGGCTGGGTGAAAAGATCGGGCCGATCAGCGGCAGGCGGATTTGGCCCCCGTGCGTGTGGCCGGCGAGCATCAGGTCGGCGTCGTTGGCCCGAGCCCACTGGAGTTGATCGGGACTGTGCGAGAAGATGATGCGCAGCGGCCCGCCGTCGCGCGGCGGGCAATCGCGCATGTCGGCGGCGGTGGGCAGCCAGGGCAATTCATTGCCGGCCAGCAGCACCTCGCGGCCGCGGAGGGTCAACTTCAGCCAGCGACCGCCCAGATAGACCATGCCGCTTTCCTGGCAGACCTTCAACAGTCGCGGGGTGTCGATGTGATGCCCCACGTCGTGGTTGCCGAGGATGAAGTACACGCCGTGGCGGCCGCGCAAGCGGCCCAGCGTGTCGGGGATCCAGTCGATGCAGCGGGAACTATCGACCAGGTCGCCCGTGACCGCCACCAGATCCGGCTCAAGCTCGTTGCTGGCGCGGACAATCTCTTGAAAATAGGCCTTGCCCACCCGGCCGCTGAAATGGAAGTCGGAAATGTGTACGATCGCCAGCCCGTCCAGCGCCGGCGGAAGCCGCGACATGGAAACCGCCCGCTCCGTCAACTCCAGCCGCAAACTTTCGTTGCCCGGCATGCGGACCAGGGGATGATGTGCGTGGTCCTCGTGGTCGGGCCGCGGCGGCGACAGCGCGACTTTCCGGCTGCGGTGGAATCGCAACACGGCGGGCGGGCGGTGCAGTACGTGACGCCAGACCCAGTCGTGGATGACCATTCCCGCGCCCAGCCAACACGCCATCGCGTAGAGGAAAGCCGCCAACACGCCAGGCCGTTTCAGTGCCGCCAGCTCCAGAGTTGTCGGCACCGAAGCGCCGCGGAGCAGCAGCCACGCGCCGAAGGCCAAGGGTATCAGGAACAGGGCGGCAAAACAGGCCACCGTAAGCACGTTGATGAGCCGCCGCGGCCACCCTTGGGCATGGATGCGATTGATCAGTGCAACCCACAAGACACCGTGTCCCACCAGCGCGAGGAAGAGCAAGAGGACGTTCATCGGCCCATCCCCGGCGATCATCAGGCTTGGGGCACCGGGCCGGGCGACTGGATGATCTGTTCGACGGCGCTGAGGAGCTGATCCAGGCGGAACGGCTTGTAGAGAATGGCCCAGGCGGGCAGACCGGCCTTCCGCGCGTTGACAATCGAGTGGCCCGGATCCCAGCCGAAACCGGTCATCAGCACCAGCGGCACCGGCTCCATCAATTCCTGCAGCTTGAGCATCAACTCGTAGCCGTTCATGTCGGGCAGGCGGATGTCGGCGATGATCACGTCGTAGCCGTCGTCGGTCGAGGCGTGGACCATGTAGATCGCCTCGGCCCCGTCGCGGGCCGTTTCCACCGTGCAACCGTAACGGTCCAACAGCGCGTGGGCGGCGCTGCGGACGTGCTCGTCGGCATCGGCCACCAAGACGCGGCGGCCCCGCAGCACCGGCCGCTCTTCCACCTGCATCGTCACCGGATGCGCCTCGGAGGGGGCCATCTTCTGCCCCACCTTCTGGATCACCTGCTTGATGTCGCGGGCGTTGCGGAGGATCCGCTGCAAACGCTCGACCACCTCCGGCTCGTGCCCGATGTAGCGCTCCATCACGTTCACCGCCTCGTTGAGGATCTCGTCCACCGGCAGGGCCACGGCACTATGGATGGCCTCGACGCTGGCCGCCGCCGTGCTGGCCTGCTCGGCCACCAGCAATTCCAACTGGTTCAAGGCCGCGGCCACGTCCCGGCCGAAAATCTCCAGGAACTGCAAGTCGCTCTCGGTGAAGGCGCGGGGCTCCGCACTCTCCACGTTGAACGTGCCAATGACCTCGTCGTGCAACATCAAGGGGACCGTCAGCGAGCTCTTGGCCCCCAGGGCGCCTTCCAGGTACAGCGGGTCTTCGCCGGTGTCCTCGCACAGATAGCTCTTGCCGGTCGCCGCCACGAAACCGGTCACGCCGTTGTTCTGCGGCAGGGCGTACAACAGCCGCTGGGCGGCTTCCGCCTCCATGCCCACCGCCAGCAACGGCTCCAGCCGGTTGGTCTTCTGGTCCAGCAGGCGAATCTCCACGACCTCGAAGTGCAACAGGTCGCGGGTGAAGTGCAGGATGTTCGATTTCAGGAGCTCGATCCGCTCCTTGACGGGCATGTGAAAGAGCTCTTCAGGCGTAAGATCGGCCAGTTCCATTCCCGCCTGGTGGATGGCCGCCAACTTCTGCTGCTGTTGCACTTCGTGCGTCACGTCGCGGATGGTGACGATCAGGTGTCGCGGCGGCCCTTCGGCTTCGATGACCGGGGCCGCATGGACGTGAAAGAAACGATTATCCTGGCTCCGCAGGGTGGAACTCGTGCCTTGTCCGGTGGCCAGGGCCGTGTGGAAGGGACAGAAGTCGGGGCCCAGGATCTCCGGGTTGCCCAGCACGGTGTAGAACTTCGCTCCCACCACCGACTCGCGCCCGCTCCATTCGCGGATGCGGCCGTTCCCCCAGAGGATCGTATTGTCGCTTTCGACCAGCGCCACCCCGTCCGGCATCCCTTCCAAAATCTGCTCGTTCTGGAACAGCTTGCCGATGTCGAACGCCTCGCGGAAGTAGCCGGCCGTGACGAACACACCGTCGAACCGCTCCCGGGCCAGCAGGGCCAAGGCCCGCATCGGATTCTGCACGATCACCACGTCCAGCGAATCGGTGACTCCGGCGAGAACGTCTTGCACGTTTTCGCGGGAATCGCACAGCAGCAGGATCTTGCGCTTCTCCGACAACGTTGTCATGCTCCCGCGTCTGGAACCGCTTTGCTCTCGAAGTCGTATGCCCCTATTATACGGCCTTTCGAGGAGTCGAACAACCGGCGTCGCTCGCTTGCCCGCGGTTGCCGTGCGTCCCTATCGAGTTGCATCGGCCCGTCAGGATCGACAAATTGATTGCCATCTCCCCAGAATTCCCCGTTTTTGCCCCCGCTCGATCTTCCATAGCCTACCTACGCGGCACGGCTGTTACCAGCGGACCCGCGTACGCGGGAAACAGAGGGCGGCGCAGGCACGCCGGGGACTGGTCCATTTTTCGGCGAGAAGGCGTCGTCTTGCGGAGCGACGATGGCCGAAAACATGGACCTGTCCCCCTTTTCCTCTCTGACTTCAAATTCGGCCTCTCCCCTGCTCCCGGAATTGCGTAGGGTTCTTTCCAGTCCCCGTCGGCGGGCAGTCGATGCAAAGTCGAGGAGTACTCTGGGGCGAAGCCCTTTCCGTTGTTCTTGTATGCGGGGAAGCCCACATGTGGCGCGCATTTTTTCTCGCGATCGGCGTCTGCTTCATCATTGTCGGCATCGAGGGGCTGGGCGTGGAGCGGGTGATCCTGCGGATCACCGAAGATCCGGCCCCGCCCAACACGCTGCTCAGCCTGGTCCCGCAGACCCCGGAGCTCAAGCAACTCATTCCCGCCCCTTGGATCCCTTGGAGTTTCCTGTCGTCGGGCGTGGTGGTCTGCTTGTACTCCTTCACCATACCGAAGCGCGTGCAGGGGAAGCAGTAGTTCCTCTCATTTTCCTTCACGGAACTGATCGAAGTACTCCCGCGCGTGCTCGCTGTGCTTCCGCGGCATGTGCCGGCCGGTGAGCGGGTCGGTCGAGCCCCGCCGGGTCGAGTCGAACTGCTGCTGGATCTCCGCCTCGACCTTCCCCTTGACGTTCGGACCGGAGACCAGGTCGGTCACCGTGGCCGAACCGCGCCCCACTTTCTGCCGCACTTGCGAGTCGTACATCGAAGTTTTGGTTTTCTGTTCCGGCCGGGCGCCGTCGCCGGGGCCCTGGCCAAGCCCCGGCCCGGGCGGCCCGTCCGGCTGGCCCTCGCCCATGCCGCCCGCGCACTGGCCGGCGATCTCCTCGCGGGCCTTGCCCAACTGATCCATGGCGCCGTCCAGGGTCTCTAACTCGTCCAACTGTTGGGCCAACGACTTGAGTTCCTCGCCCGCCTGCGCCATGCCCGCCGCCGCCTGTTGTCCTTTCCCGTCGCGCATGCACTTCGAGCACTGCCCCAGTTTCTCGGCGATCTTCTGCAACTGCTGCATCTGCGGGGCCTGCTGGGCCAGCTTGCTGAGTTGCTCTTCGAGCTTGTTGGCCTCGGCCAACTGCCCCGCCTGACGCGCCTGATCGAGCCGTTTCTCCAGGTCCTTTTGTGCCGCCTGCCGCGCGGCGGCCAATTGATCCAACTTCTGTTTCATCTGGTCGAGTTGCTTGGCCAGCGCCTCTTTCTGCCCGGCATCCAACTTGTCCTTCGCAAGTTCGTCCTTGAGTTTCTCCAACTCCTGGGCGGCCTTGGCAAAATCGCCGTGGGCCAGCGCCTGCGCGAATTTCTCGGCCGGACCACGATCGATGCTCTTCAACTGCTCCAACTGCTGCTTCATCCTCTCCGCCCCGCCCACCTCCTGGCGGCGATCTCGCAACTGCCGGGCCAGATCGTTCAGCTTCACCAGGGCCTTATCGCGCTGCGGTTCGCGGGCCAGCTCGCGGCTGCCCTCCTCCAGCTTGCGCAACAGTTCCGTGGCGTCTTTCAGCCCCTGCTTCTCGGCCTTTTGGCGGCGCTGGGCCAACTCCTTCTTCAAGTCCTCGGTCGACTTCTTCACCTGCGGGGGCGGCGTCTGGGTGGCTGCCGTCGCGGGCGCAACCTTCGCATCGCCGGCCGGCGGCACCAGCAACGCCGCCAAGGCGGCCACGGCCGCGGGCAGCAATGGCAGCAACATCTGCCGCGGCCAGACGAAGCGGAACTTGTCGGCCACGTCGACCCGCGCCACCCGCCGCTGGGCGTCGGCCGCCAGGGCCGAGCCGGCCTCCGTGGCCCGCTCCTGCTCCGGCAGGGCCAGCGTGCTGGATACCCGTTCCTTCAGCGCGCAGCGATGATCGATCTCCACGGCCGCATCGAATGCCGGCGGCGCGGTCAGGACGGTCCAGACTGCGGCCGCGGCCAGTCCCGCCGCCGCGGCGATCACCGCCCAGGCCCAGGCCGGAAGGCCCAACGGCAGGAACTTGTCGACCACGATCAACACCGCGGCAATCAATAGGGCGCCGGCCAGGCACCATCCCAGCACCTCGGCGAACCGCTGCGCCGCCAAGCGCCGCTGGGCACGGCGAACCTGCCTTTGGATCTGGTCCATTTGCAGTCTCCCGAATGAGGCGATAGGAGCGGGGGGCGTCGCGCAAGCGGCGACTGTGGGCCCCGCCCTCAAGCAGGAATCTCCCGCGTGCCTATTATAGCACTTTCGTGGCTCTTCCGTTTTTAGGTGCAGAACCGCAGAAATACGGCCTTCAGACCGCCGACGATCTCGCGTAGCTCGCCGATGGTCCGCACCGCCGCCTCCGCGGCCCGGTTCAGGTCCAGAATCAGCCGGTTCCAGAGCGTGTCCGAGGACTTGACCCCGTAGCACCGCTTGGTAATCACGCGGGCCTTGTTGTTGATCCCCTCAACCGCCGCGCTGGTGTATCGCTCGCCAAAGTAGTTCAAGATTCCGTCCTTCCAGTTGTCGTAGGTCGTCCAGAACTTGCCGAAGTCCAACCCGAGGGCTTCCGTCGCTTGCCTCAGTTCGGCCAGTTGCTTTTCCGCCGTCGTCCGGTCCGGGGCCGTGTCGAAGATCGCCTTGAAACGCACCCTTACATCATACACGTCCTTCAACACCGGCAACTCGACGAAGAGTCGCTCCAAAGCCTCGCGCTCCGCAGGCTTCAGATCCTTCGGATCGCGGCGGAACTCCCACATCAGCGAACGGAACCGCTTCTGTTCGGCCTTTGACAACTGGGCCTTGTACTTCCGCGTGATTTTTTTTCCGCAAGTCGTCCACCACGTCGTTGAATTGCTTGGCTACGTGGAACCGGTCCACGATCAAACGGCTGTTGGGCAGCAGCCTGCCGCATACCGCGCCATACACTTTTCCCATGTCCACGCGGTGCGTTTCCACGGCCTTGCTTTGCTCGGGCGAGAGTTTCCCCAGGCACTGCTCGGCCGCCACGGTGTCGCGGCCCCGTGCCACCGCCAGCACCTTCGGCGATTCCGGGTCGCTCAGATCGGTCATCACCGTCACGTACAGCTTGTGCCGCTTCTTGAGACTGATTTCGTCCATGCCCACATGCTTGATCACCCG
>JBEKZQ010000126.1:0-14100 GCA_049509675.1 Thermoguttaceae bacterium
ATCGCCGCATGACGCTTCATCGACTCCATGTACTCGTCCACGCCGTGGTGGGCTGCCAGCCATTGGCGCTGACTGGCGTGGCAGGCCAACATCTGCGCCTTTCGATCGAGTTGGGCCGAGATGTCGACCCAGGTGCCGGGCCGTATCACCACGCCCTGCGAATCCGTGCCCTCCAGGGGATCGCAATAGTAGAGGAACGGCACGCACGATCCCTCGCGGCGCGGCAGGGTGGAGATATTCGGCGCCCCGTAGGCGAAGCTTGCGGCCCGGGCCAACAGCGAGGCCATTTCATGGTCCATCATGTAGTCCCGGGCGGCGTGCGTGAAGACCAGCGACGGCGCCACCGCGCGAAACAGGTCCATCGCCTTGCGCAGCGTCGGCTTGTCGTAGACCACGAAGCCGTCGCGCTCGTCGAGGCAGTGGTAGCCGGCCGGGACGAGCGCGGCCGCCCGGCGGGCCTCCTCCGTCCGCCGCGCGGCGATCGCCCGGGGCGTCTCGGTCATCGTGCCGCAGTCGCCCGGCGTGGCCGTGGCGATATGCACCTCCCAGCCGGCCTCGGCCAGGCGAATCAGCGTGCCGGCACAGAGAAACTCTGCGTCGTCCGGATGGGCCATGAAGGCCAGGACGGTTTTGCGATCCAGCGCGTGCGGGCTCATGTACCGTTCCTCGCAAGGTGGCTAGTGGTCTGTCCAACTTGAGTTTGCGGGTGCCACGGTTGGCTTGTCCAACCGTGTTTCCAGCACTGCTGGGCAAGCCGGGCACCGACCGGAGGTTGGTCGTGGCACCCAACCGGCAATGTCGAAATGGACAGACCACTAGCCGGGATTATTCATCAAACCGTAGGGTGGGTCAAGCAAACCGTGATTGTGGTGGGACTTCGGTCGCATGGGCCGGCCTGATTCGTTCACTCCGCACGGTGCATTGTCTGGTCGGTTTGCGAGCCCCACCGGAAGTCTGCGCGACCTTGGAATAGGCGATTATTTTTCACAGCCCGGGTAATTTCCGCCGCGCCTGTTGCGTCTAGTAGTATGACTGCCTACGTTGATTGAAAGGAAAGTCGTAGCCACGGCAGTCAAATTACTTACAGAAGGCCTTCTCGTGTTCGACTGGGACCGCTTTGTCGCCGATCACGGCCCGTCGACCCTGCGGCTCGCGTGCCGGATCCTGGGCCGGGGCGCGGACGCCGAGGATGCGCTCCAAGAGGCTTTCTTGCAGGTGTACCTTATTGGCCGGAAGGAGGAAGTGGCCAGTTGGGGGGGCCTGCTGCACCGCGCGGTCCTGCACCGGTCGCTGGACCGGCTGCGGCGGCGGCGGGCCGGCGCACCGTTGGCCGACGAACCGCTCAGCCGTGAAGACGATCCCCACGAGGCCGCGGCCGCCCATGAGTTGGCCGACCGTCTCCGCCAGGCCGTGGGCCGCTTGCCGCAACAACAGGCGGCCGCTTTTTGTATGCGATACTTTGACGACCAGCCCTACGAGCAGATCGCCGAGAATCTCGGCGTGGCAGTCGGGGCCGTAGCCTCCGCGCTGCACAAGGCACGGGGGAAACTGAAAACGATGCTCGCCGTCAGCGTGAAAGAGGACTAACCATGGACAACGAACCCCGCCGTGCCGACGATCTGCCGGACGAAGCGGACCTGTCCGGTCCCTTGCGCGACGCGATCGAGCAAATCCGCCGCGAGGAGCCGTCCCAGGCCATGCTCGCCCGCGTGTTGGAGCGGGCGCGGCAGATCGCGCCTTTACCTTCCGAAAACGTCCTTCCTTCCCCGAGGAGACATCGCATGTTCACGCTGGCAGTTCGCGCGCTAACGGCCGCCGCCGCGGCCGCGGCCTTGATCGGCGTTTGGCTCTACAATCAGGCAACGACGACGGCGGCCGCCGACCTGGGCACGGTCCTGAGCCGGACGTCGGCCGTGGCGAGCCTGGAACTCAAGATCACGCAGGACGGCAAGACCGGCGCAGTCTGGGTCCGCGGCCGGAAACTCCGCCGCAATCTGCCCGACGGCACCTACCAGATCGCCCGCGACGGCAAATCGTGGCTGGTGGACGAGAAGGCGAATCGGGCCAGCGTGCAAGCTGCATCGTATTTCCGCGGCGAGGCCGGCGGCGTAGACCTGTTGGCCTTGCTCGATCTTCCCTCTGACCGCGTTGGCCAACGGCAGAAGGAATTGTTGGCGACCCGGCCGGCCGAGCATGCGACCCGCGATGGCCGCGCGGTGGAAATCTATCGTTGGCAGTCGGCCGGACCGGAAGGCACGCTGCGGATCGACGCCGTGGTCGATGCGAAGACCCAGTTGCTCCAATCGATCGAGAGCCTGCGGGTGCGCGGGATTCGGACCGAGCCGATCTGCAAGCTGACGGTCCTTGTGCCGGAGAAACCGGTCGACGAAGACCTGTTCATCGTGGGCGATACGCTTACCGAAGACGGCCGCATCGGCAAGGTGACCGACGCGCAAGGGCTGGTGGCCATTCGGCCCGTGATGCAGCAGCGCTGGAGCCCGGTGACGGAGCGGATGCCGATCCGCCCCGGCGACTGGCTCCAGACCGATCCGCACGGGGCCAACGCCGCGTCGGTCCGGCTGGTTCCGCAGACGGAACTGGTGATCGGGCCGGGCAGCACGGTCGAGCTCTCTTCGCCGCGGCAGTTCCGCATCGCCGAGGGCGAAATCAAGATCAAGGCCGCAAGCAAGTCGCCGATCGAGCTGGTCGGGCCGGATGGGAAGAAGCTGACAGTGGCCGGTACGTGCATCTACCGGGCCGACCGCGGCAAGCTGGTCAAGCTGGACAAAGACCCCCGCTGGCTGCTGAGCTATGAAGGCAAGGCGGCCGGCGAATCGCTCGGGTCGCTCCTGGCGAAGATCGACGGCCGCAACGTGCCGCTGACCGTGGGCTATCACAAGGTCACGGTCGATATCCGCGACCAGATCGCGCGGACCACGATCGAAGAATCGTTCGTCAACCACACCAACGCGCAGTTGGAAGGCACGTTCTTCTTCCCGCTGCCGCAGGACGCCTCGATTGCCGAATTCGGCATGTGGATCGGCGACGAACTGAATGTGGCCGACGTGGTCGAGAAGGAGCGCGCCCGGGAGATCTACGAGACGATTCTCCGCGAGCGGCGCGACCCGGGCTTGCTGGAATGGTCGGGCGGCAACATCTTCAAAGCCCGCGTGTTTCCCATCCCCGCCCAAGCGGAGAAGCGGATCACCATCACCTACACGCAGGTGCTGCCGATGCGCGGCAATAACTACCGCTACCAATATGCGCTGCAAAGCGAATTGCTCAAGCAGCATCCGCTGCGGCAGCTTGAGATCGACGTGAAGATCAGTTCGGCCGAGCGGCTGCAGGCGGTCAGTTCGCCGACGCACCTGACTCGCAACGCCCTGACCGCGCATTCGGCCCACGTCGAGTTCAGCGCCAAGGAGTACACGCCCACGCAGGACTTCGAGGCGCTCGTCGAGGTCCAACCGCGGCAGTCGGACGTGGTGCTGGTCCCGCACCGCCGCGGCGACGACGGCTATTTCATGGTGCAGGTGACGCCGCCGGGTACGGCAGCGGGCGAGGGGCAATTGCAGCGGGAGGTGTTGCCCGATGGCGAACCGATCGAGTTGGTTTTGCTGGCCGATACGTCGGCCTCGATGGACGCCCCCAGCCGGCAGCGGCAGGTCGAGTTGGTGGCCGCCTTGCTGACCGCGCTGGCGCCCAAGGACAAGTTCAACCTGGCCACCTGCGACGTCGATTGCCAATGGGTTTTCGCCCGTTCGACAGCGGCGGAAGCGAAGAACGTGGAAATGGCCCGGCAGAAGCTCGCCGCGCGACGATCGCTGGGCTGGACCGATCTGGACAAGGCCGTCGAGGGAGCCCTGGCCCAATGCGGGCCGAAGACGCAAGTCGTCTATATCGGCGACGGCATCGTGACTACCGGCGACGCCGACCCGGTGGCGTTCACGAAACGGCTGCGGCGGATGGTCGAGGAACGTACTCATCACGCTCCGCGTGATGTCGGCGGGCCGCGTGGCAGCGCCGCCTCCGGGGTTCCTCACGCGGAGCGTGAGGAGTGCGGCACGTTCCACTCCGTGGCCGTCAGCAGCAGCTTTGAGCCGGGCGTGCTCAAGGCCATTGCGGCGATCGGCGGCGGGTCGTTCCGCCAGGTGAGCGGGTCGCAAGGCCCAGCCGCCGTGGCCCTGGAGTTGCTCGGCGAGATCACTCAGCCGGCCATCCGCGACATGAAAATCGAGTTCCGCGGCCTGCGCACGGCCCGGGTCTATCCCGACCCGCTGCCGAACCTGCCGCTGGGAATGCAGCAAATCATCCTTGGCCGCTATGCGCCGCAAGGCAAGGACCAGACGGGCGAGGTGCTTGTCAGCGGCACGCAGGGCGGCAAGCCGGTGAAGTTCTCGGCCAAGGTTTCGCTCAAGGACGCCGAGGAGGGCAATTCGTTCATCCCGCGGCTTTGGGCCCGCATGCACCTGGATACCTTGCTCGAGCAAGGCGGCTCGCAGGCCGTCAAGGACGAAATCATCGCCCTGTCGGAAGAGTACCACATTATCACGCCCTACACGTCGCTGCTGGTCCTGGAAACGGATGCCGACCGCGAGCGGTTCGGCGTGAAGCGCCGCTTCCAGATGCGCGACGGCGAAAAGTTCTTCGCCGAAGGCCGCGAGAACGCCAATTGGGAACTGATCCAGCAGCAGATGAAGCGTGCCGGCACGTGGCGGCTGGGGCTGCGCCGGGAAGTGCTGCGGCAGTTCAGCCGGCTGGGACGCGATGTCCCGGTGCTCCAGGCCGTGCCGGGCTACGGTTGGGCGTACGGCAGAATGGCAGGCGGCGCGGGCTACGGCGGAGGCGGGTCGATCAGCCACGCAAGCACGTTGTACAAGGCCAATGCCTATAGCGGCGGCACGCTTTTCCTTGGCGGAGCTGACATATCGGCCGCTTGGAGCGAAAACGACCCGGGCCGCAAACAGGAGGCCCGCCTTGAGGGACTGGAGCGCGGGGCCCCGTTCAGCGCCCCCGCCGATGGGGTTACCGATCTTTTGATGAATTCGGTTGAAGCGGCCAGCCCGGTGGAAACCCCGGCGGTTGTGCCCCTTGCGACCCTAGCGGCTGTCAGCATGGAGAGAACGAAGAGCCTGAGCGAGGAAGAGGATCTCCAGGAGAACGACAAAGCGCTTGAGAGCAAGGGCGAGCTCGCCGCTGGAGTGGACATGGACGTAAAGTCCGCCTCCCTGGGGATCGCGCCGTTGCGGGAACTGCTGGCTGGGGATCAACTCTCTTTCGATTCAACCGCGGACCTTGGCGACTTCCGCTACGCGCGCAGATCCCTCGGCGAGTTGGGACTCATCACCGGAAAGCCGGTGTACGAGTACAGCTATCGCCGGGGCGGGTGGGGAGTTGATAATTCCGCCTGGCTCAACAACGTGTTTGGTCCGCCGCTGCCGCCCCCGCCCGTGAAGCCGCAAGAGCCCAAGCAGCCTTGGCCGGCCGAGGGGCGGAAAGTCGCCCGCAGCCTGCTGCGGACCGAACAATTGACGGGCGTCCAAGACGGCCTGCACATCGAGATTCAGACCGAATCGTTCGACGCCCGCTGGGACACCCTCACCGGCCGCTCGCAGACCAGGGCCATCGTCGCTCCGCAAGGCTGGTTGACCGTTTCCACGGGCGATGCCTCGCAGACTTCGCTGGCCTGGGCCGACGCCCAGCAGCGCGGAAGCCTGGCCGGGGCGATGCTCCTGGGGCGCGAGCGTGCGTCCAAGCCGGCCGATCTTCGCCAACCGCCGCTGGATCTGGGCGCCGGCACCACGTCGCCGCTGGACCTGGCCTACCCCGGCTACTCGGTCGAATTGAAGCCCGAGGGCGAGAACCGGGCCCTGCTGATACTGAAGCATCCCAGTTCGCCGCGCAATGAGATCCGCATCCTGGTCGATACCGTGCGGCACGTGATCGTGAAGATCGAGAACATCGCACTCCCCTCTCCCTCCGGGAGAGGGGCAGGGGGTGAGGGCAAGGTCAACTCGACGACGATTTTCGGCGATTTCGTCGAGGTCGCCGGCGCCTGGTATGCCGGCCGCATCGAGAACATTGGCCCTGACGGCCACCGCAATTCGACCACGACGCAGAAGTTCACCACGTTGGGCGCCGGTCAGTTCGATCGGCAATGGAAGCAGGATCTGGCGATTCGCCAGCAGTCTCAGTTGCTCCGCGAACCGCTGCCCCGACTGGTCGATGCCAAGAAAGCGTTGGCCGCGGGCAAAGCGACGTTCGAGGACCAGATGGTGATGCTGCTGCATTTCCAGGCCACGCAGCAATGGGACCGCGTGTTGGGACACCTGGCGGAAGCCGAAAAGCTTTCGGGCAAGCCCGGCATGCGCTGGGTGCGCTTGTCGGTGTTGCCCATGGCGCGCAAGGGCGAAGAGGCGAAGATGCGGTATCTTGCGGAGGCCGAGTCGCTGGCGAAGCGGGTAATGCCGCGCGCGGTTGCCGACAAGCTTTTCCTGGCCGATTACCTGGTCAACAATTCCAACAGCATTCTGGAAGCCAACGAGCAACTGCGGCTGCTGGAGGCGGTGCGGCCGGTCTACGAGCGTCAGCCGGCCCACGTTCTGGCCATGAAGCGCTGGAACCAGTCGCGGTGCAATCTCCTGGAGCGGACCGGCCAAAGCCGGGAAGTGCTCGCACTGCGCAAACAGCTTGCCGCCGACTATCCGCACGACTATGGCCTCCAGCAGCAATACGCCCGAGCCCTGGCCAACGTGGGCGAGTTCCCGGCGGCCTATGCCTGGCTCGATCGCGTGCTCGTGCCGGAATCGAAGTGGCTGCCTTATGAAGAGGAGTATTTGGTCACGACCCATGCCGAATTGCTCGGGCAGCAGGGCCGCTACGACGACCTGGTCGAATATCTCGCCGCCTGGGTCAAACGCAATCCCCCGGCGCGGAACATCTACGCCCACTACCTGGGCGCCCTGGTGTGGAGCGATCACCTGCCGCAGGCCGACGACCTCGTGGCCCAGTGGATTCGCGATGCCCAACAGATTGTCGAGGCCGGCGCTGACAAGCCGCCGGCCGACGCGCTACCGGGGGACGTCGACGCCCGGTTGCGGGCGGCCGTAGCCCTGGCGCTGGGCCAGGGCCAAAACCTGTATACCAACCGCATCGAGCCGAAGTGGTTCAAGCCGTTGGCCGATGCGGCGATCTGCTTCGCGCGTCATCCCTCGGCCGGTTCGGTGGCCGACCAGATCATGGGCCAGTACAGCTTCCAACAATCGGATGAGTGCCGCCGCGTGCGCAAGGCAGCCCTGCGCATGCTATTGGACACTTCGAAGGGGGACAGTCCCGTTTTCGTCGCGACCAAGCGAAGCTTGGGGCCCGAACTGGGACAGTCCCCTGAGCTGCCGGTGGAACAGTTGCAGCGGCTCTTGAATTGGATCGATCCGATCGCGGAAGAAGAAGCCTGGCAAAAGATCGCGGCCGGCTTGCGCGGCCGCTGGAACGCCGAGCCGGATTGGCAAGTGAAGAACCAGCTTGGGGCCATGCTGGCCCGCGTGCTGCACGAGCACATCGGCGTGGACCCCTGGCTGGCGTTTCTCCGCACGCAACTGACCGGCGCGTCGGAAGAGCAACAGGCCGGCTGTGCGCGGCAGCTTTTTGACGCCTTGCTCGGCCAGCCGTGGAAGCAGGCTTACGAGGACGAGGTCTTCGGACTGTTGCCGCAAATCGCCGCCGCCGAGCAGGCGTCGCAGCGACGGGCAATCGAGATCGCCGCACTATGCCAGATGACCGATACTCTGGTGCAGGCCCGCTTCCAGGATCGCATGAAGGCCGTCGCGCATCCCGAAAAGCTCACGCGGACCGAGTTCCGCGCCAAGCAGGAGGAGAACCTCCGCCTGGCCCGGGAAAACTATGCCGATCGGTTGCACAAGGAAATGAGCGCCCGGCCGGGCCCGCTCGTGCCATGGATGAACATCGAGCGGCTGTACCTGGACGTGCAGGCGGGCCGCAACCTGGACAAGGTTGCGGAAGAATGCTTTGAACTGTTGCCGGCCAAACCGCGCGCATTGGCGGAGCACGAGGCGGATGCCGTGCAGCAACGGCTGGATGATCTCTTCGAGCGCCGCTGCCTGGTGACCCTGATGAACCTGGCTGCCCGCAAGGGGGCCAAGGCGGGCCTGGCCGAGCGCGTGCTGGCCTATCTGGAGGCCGGCGACAAGGCCGAGACGGAAGACACTCGCTGGAAGGCCCTGCAATATGAGTTCCTCGTCGCGCTGGATCGACCGAAGGATCTGGCCAAACGGCTTCGGGCGTGGGTGGCGGCCGACGACGCCGACAACGGCTGGCGGCTGACGCTGGGCTATCTCGAAGCGGAAACGGGCCAGATCCCCGCCGCCATCCCTCTCTTCGAGGCGGTCCGCGCAAGCGACGAGCTCCGCGGCGCCGACTACCGCACCCTGGCCGATTGGTACATGGCGGTCAATCGCCGCGATGCTTACGATCGGGCCCGCATCGACGCCTACAAGGTGGTCGAGGAATACCAGCTCAGCCGCTGGCTGTACGCGAAAGTCCAACCCTGGCTGCGCAGCTACAACGGTCAGCAGCCACCGCCCCGCGAGTTGGACGTGGAAGTTCTGTTCGCCTTTACGGCGCTGTTCGAAAAGGCCGGCCAGCCGCAGAACTACCTTTATCAGCTCGGCCAATTCTACGCCACCACGCGCGACTTCCGCCTGCTGGCCGGGCTGAGCGATGCGGTCCTCGGCCACACGGCCGGCCAAGTCTATCCTTTTCTGCAAAACATGTCGAACGTGCTCGGGGAGGTCCGCGACGAGGCCACGGCCGACTCGATCATCGAACACATTGTCGCGGTTCGCTCACGCGCCAAGACCGAGGTGGACCGCCGGGCGCTGGACCTCCTGGAGATGCTCGTCGAACGCCGCGCCGCTGAACTGCAAAACCAGCCAGGGCCGCACGTCCAACGGGCCCTGACCGCTATGCGGCGTGCGTGGAAGCACGAGTGGTCGTCCGGCGAGCCGCGGCTCATGGCCGAACTGCTGACTTCGCTGGGACGCATCTCCCAGCAGCCGTTGGCCGATGAACAGGTGTCCGAGTTGGAAGCTCTCCACCGCGACGTCGAGCGCGGCGCTGCCGATCGCCTGAAGATCGCCAAGTGTCTGGCGCAGACCTATTGGGCTTATTCTCACTCCGATCGCGCGATCGATCTGCTGACCGAATCGCTCGATGAATACCAGGCGGCCTGCGGCGGGGTGCTGCCCACGACGGCCAACGACGTTTTGGATACGCTGATCAACTACCTGGAGAACCGCACGCAGCACGCCCGCGGCGAAAAGATCCTCCAGGAACAACTCAAGCATCCGGCCAACCAGCAACAGACCTACTGGCTCGTCCAGCGGCTTTATCAGCTCTACGACAATGCGATTGCCCGCGACGGCGACGTATCGCTGGGCCGGGGCGTCGAGCTTTATCGAACCCTTGAGAAGAAGTTGCACCAGGAACTCGACACGCCCGATCAGAACTACCGCTATAGCGTGGTCAGTCGGCTGATCGCGATCTACCGGACGGCGCACGGCAAGAAACTGCCCGGCGTGGCCGGCGACCTGCGGAGCTTCGCCTTTGCGCGCCTGCCCGACGTGCTCAAACGGCAGACGAACAACTACACGTCGATGGTCGCCGAAACGGCCATCGCATTGCACGATGTCGCCGGGCCGCGCGACGGCATGGCCTTCCTCATCCAGCGGATCGAAAGCGAGCCGGGCTGGTTCCGACTGAATAACCAGGACGGCTGGGTCCAGTGCGCCCCTCCGCTTATGTACCATTACTCCTATACGCTTGGTCTATGGCGCAACGAGGTCAAGGACTTGGGCGATCTGGAAAAGCCTTTGCTGAAGATCGTGCTCAACGAACTCCGCCGCGACCTGCACTTGCGGCAACCGCGGAACCGGGTGCTCTACGCAAAGCACAATGGTTACTTCCAGGGCGATTTTTGGAGCGAGAAAGAGCCCGACTTCGCCCGCACGGCCGACGAAGTCTGGGCCGCCGACAAACAGTCCGGCGCGGCGTGCCAATACATTGCCGAGTACCTGTACTGGGGTTTGGATCACTATCCGCGGGCGATCGAGATCCTGCTGGACGCCCATCGGCGCGAGGTGCTGGATGAAGGCGGGCAATCGCGGCTCGTCGAGTTCCTCCGCTATCAGAACCGCTTTGCCGAAACCACGGCCATCCTCGAGCCGCTGGTCCAGCGACGGAGAGACAACCTGCAGTATCGCGTGTGGCTTATGAACGCCTACTTCAAGACGGGCAAACCCCAGCAGTTGGCAACGCTGCTGAAGGAGACGCACGATTACTTCCATCAGGACAATCGTTGGAACGAAAACGCCATGGCCATGTTGGGCCGCAGTTGCCTGGAGAACGCTGTCTATCAGGCAGCGGTTGATTATCTGCAAGAAGCCATTGCACTCCATCAGCGCACGGCCCCGCGGCGCGGAATCGGCGACGGCACGCTCTCGGGCTATTACGGCGACCAGGCCCGGGCCTTCGCCGGCTTGAAGAAGACGCCCGAGGCCGTCGATGCGGCCGCCGCCGCCGTGGTTTCCTGGGGACGAAACATCAACAACCGGAACAACGCCCTGGAAGCCCTGCGGGCGGTCCTTCGCGCCGCGCCGGACCTGGATGCTTGCGTCATCCAACTCGATAAGCGAACAGCCGAGACCCGCCAGGAGAATCCGATTCTCCGCAAGGCGATCGGCCAGGTCTATCGCGAAAAGGAGCAGTTCGGCAAGGCCATCGAGCAACTCCGCATCGCCGCCGAAGTGCAGCCTAACGATGCGGAAACCCATCAGGCATTGCTCGCCTGCTACGATCGCCGGGACGATCAGCAGGGGGCCGTCGAGCAACTCTTCGCCTGGCGGCAGTTGGCGCCGCGCGACATCAAGCTCTACGAGGACCTCGGCAAGCGGCTGGAGAAACTCGGACAGGCCGGCGAGGTGGAGCGGGCCTACACGTCGATCGTCGAAGTGCTGCCCGCCGAGTCGGAAAGCCACCAGCTCCTGGCGGAAATTCGCCAACGGCAAGACCGCTGGGCCGATGCCGTCGGCCAGTGGGAGCAAGTGGCTCGGATCCGCTCGCTGGAACCGACCGGCCTGGCGGGCCTGGCCCATGCCTTGATCCACGAGCACCGCCATGCGGAAGCGGCCGACGTGCTGACGCGGCTCAAGCAGAAGAACTGGCCCGCGCGATTCAACAGCCCGCCGGAGAATCTCGGCGAGAAGATTCGCAGCCTGGAGCAGGAGTTGCAGCAAGGCCGGAAGTAATGCCCCGTCATGCCGCGGGCAGAGGGCGATCGATTGGCAGTTTGGTATTGACCTTTGCGGGACGGCAGAATACTGTAGCAGCCCCCCGTGGAATTGGAGGCAGGAGTCCGTCACCGTTGGGCGACGAACTGGGTTAGGCCCCCTTCCAATCAAGTTTGAAAGGGCGCCGTGAGCAGCATGCCTCCGCTGGTCGACATTCATTGCCATCCGCTGCCGGAACTGGACGACGGGGCATTGAACTGGGACGAGGCCCTGGCAATGGCCCGGCTTGCCGTGGAAGACGGCATTACGTGCATCGTGGCCACGACACATCAACTGGGCGGTTACGGGCACATTCACGGCGACATGATCCGCAATCAGGCCGCGCAGCTCCAGCAGAGGCTCGATCAGCAAGGCGTGAAGCTGAAGATTCTGCCGGGGGCCGAGATTCGCATTGAGGCCGACCTGGTCCCACGCCTCAAGGGGGGCGATCTGCTCTCGATGGCCGATCGCTGCCGGCACGTCCTTCTAGAACTGCCGCCCGACGTCTACTTTCCGATCCAACGGGTGTTGGCCGAGATCAAGGCGGCCGGCATGGTCGGCATCCTGGCCCATCCCGAGCGAAATCCGGCCATCCGCTCCAAGCCGGAGATCCTGGCGGCACTGGTCCGGGGCGGCTGCCTGCTTCAAGTTACGGGTGGAAGCCTTTTGGGCGCCTTCGGACCCGACGTACAACAATTCACCGCGCGGCTGATCCAACAAGGGCTGGTTTGCTTTGTCTCCAGCGACGCCCACGGCTCTCGTGCCAGGCGTCCGCTGTTGGCCAGGACCTTCCAGGCGGTTGCGGGCCTGGTAGATGAAACGGCGGCCATCGACCTGTTGAGCCGAAACCCCCGCTGCGTGGCCGAAGGACGCGACGTGACATCCGCCCGGCCGGCCTCGCGGCGTTCGTCGCCAAGCGGCTGGTTCTTCGGGAGAAAGGCCGGTTGATGTTCGCCGGAAGCGGAGCCGCGACGATCCGAGATCTGCGAGGCGCCCTGGTCGTTTTGGCAATCCTGGCTGGCACTGGCGATTGCGGTGAGTCGGCAAATTGGACCGACGCGCGAATTGCGGGGCCCTTTGTTTGCCGGGCCGACTTTTCCCTGGCCGCTGTGGAAGGCGTGCTGGACAGCCTCGGTTCAGTGCAGACCGACCTGGCTCAGCTTCTCGACGTCGCGCCCGCGAAAGAACCGATCGAAATCTACCTGTTTCACGACCAGGCAACGTATGCCGCTTACATGAAGCGTTACCTTCCCGGTGTTCCGAACCGCAGGGCCTTGTACGTCAAGAGCCAGGGCCCCGGACGCGTTTTTGCCTTTTGGAGCCGGGAGGTTGAAGTCGACCTACGTCATGAGTGTACGCACGCATTGCTCCATGCCTCACTGCCGCTGGTGCCGCTCTGGCTTGACGAGGGGCTGGCACAGTTCTTCGAGGTCGGTGCGGCACGAAGGGCCGGCGGCCACCCCCACATGGACGGCATTCGCTGGAACGTCCGCTGGGGGCAGGTCCCGAAGCTGCAAACCCTCGAGAGCAAGGTCGATGTGGCCGGGATGGGGCGGACCGAGTATCGCGACTGCTGGGCTTGGGTTCATTTCATGCTCCTGGGACCACCGGCCGCTCGCGAAGAACTCAGGGCCTACCTGGCCGACATCCAACACAACACGCCGCCGGGTCGGCTGAGTACGCGGCTGGCCAACCGTTTGCCCCATCTGGATGCCCTTTATATCGAGCATTTCCGACAGTAGGGACAAACAGTCACACTCATATCCGATTCATTGCACACAAACGGAACTTTCCTTCAGTTCGGACTTGGCAGCGGCCGAAGTTTCCTAATGAACCGGCCCGATTAGGCAGATAGGCGTCTTGCGTCTCTACTGCTTCCTGGAACGGTTCGTGCATCGAACGAGTGGTCTGTCCATTTCGACATTACCGGTTGGGTGCCACTGCTGGCTTGCCCAGCAGTGCTGAAAACACGGTTGGACAAGCCAACCGTGGCACCCGTAAACTCAAATTGGACAGACCACGAGGGAGTTTCCCATCTGACGGAGGCAGGTCATTATGGACATTCGTCGTTTCGGACCAGCGATGGTAATGTTGGCATTGGCCGGCCTGTGCCTGCCGACAACGGGATGGACCGCCGACCCCAATGTTTTGCCCGCGCCGCAGATCGCCGACGTGGCGCTTCACGATGGCGGCCTGTTGGTTGGCCAGATGGTCAACGGCCAAAATGCCCCTCAGAGCGGCATCCACATCTCCTTGCAGGATACGCAGAACCGTGAAGTGGGAGCGGCTTTAACCGATCGGCAGGGCTCCTTCGCCATCGCCGGAGTCCGCGGCGGCGTCTATCAGCTCGTGTCGCCGCAGGGCCGCCAGGTCTACCGGCTCTGGTTGCCGGGCACGGCTCCTCCGTCGGCTCAGCAAGGCATTCTGCTGGTCGCGCCCGGTCAGACGGTCCGCGGCGTCCTTGGCGACGGCAGCTTCATCACCAACCCGCTCGTCATTGTGGGCGGCATTGTCGCGGCCACTGCCATACCGGTGATCGTGCTGAACAGCCGTCACAAGTCACCCAGCAGCCCGTGAGCTATGGGCTCGCGCACAAATAACCTGGACAAATTGTAGCAGGCACACGGCGTGCGTGCAACATCAGGGGCCGGGTGGCCCTGGGCGGTTACCCGCCCAGGGCTCCCACAGATCCGGACATGCACACATTAGAGCATCCGGCTCGTCAGGCGATGGTTTCGCTGCTTGACGTACGAGTGGA
>JBEKZQ010000127.1:0-22082 GCA_049509675.1 Thermoguttaceae bacterium
CTCGCGGGCCTGCGACCAGTCGTAGGTCGGATTCCCCGCCGCGTTGAGCCCCTCAAGCGGGATCATCCAGATCGATCGCGTCTGGTGGTCGCAGTAGAAGATATTGCCCTGGCGGTCGACGTTCATGCCGAAGAAGGCCAGTCGGCCCTGGCCCGGCTGCTTGAACCAGCGCACCTCGGCAGGGTCGAGTCGCCAGTTGCCGTGGCTGTCGCTCCAGGTCCATTGACCGGGCGGTTGGCTGCGTTGGGTCTTGCCGTCCGGGTCGGGCTCGCGGCCGCCGAGGGCCATGACGAAGCGGAGTTCGCTTCGGTCCGGGCCTGCCAGCCGGTAGGCCTGAATGCCGTCGCCATTGGCGAAATAGAAGAACAGGTGTCCGCCGAGCGTTACCCAGCGCGGTGCGCCGTGCCAGGCGCAATCGCCCGTGTTGCCCCCGCAGAAAAGGTTGCCGCGGAATTGCCACCCGCCGGTCTGCCGATCCAGCCGGTAGCGTTGGAAATAGGTGCTGACCAGCATGTCGGGGTTTTCGACCGCGTAGTTTGCGTTGCCGGTGAACTCCAGGCCCAGGTGGGTCCAGAACGGCTGGGGCGGGTCGAATCGGGCCGGCCAGCGCGCGATCCGCGATCCGCCCACCGGCAGGCGATCGACCGTGACCAGGCTGCCGTCGGGGCCGGCAGCCACGTCGATCAGTTCGTAGAACCGCTGCGGGGCGTCGTCGCCGGGCCGGGCCCGCCGGCCGAAGGCCGCCGCTGGCGTGGCCGTCAAATCGTCGACCCGGTAGATGGCGATCTGCCGCGCCTTGTCGTCGGCCACGTAGAGCAGGCCGTGGGGGGCGAAGCTCAGGCCGACGACTTTCCCCACACCCGAGATAGGCCGGGCCCGTTGCTGCCCGCCGGCCACGTCCAGCACGACCACTTCGGTTTCCCCGCGGGCGATCCACAGCCGCCCGGCCGGGTCGACGGCCATCGGGCCGGGGTTTTCCGCGGCCAGTTCGCCCAGCCCCGCCCCCGAGGCCTTGTCGTACTTCAGCACGCGATTGGCCCGGCGGTCGCCGACCAGGAGCACGTCGCCCGAGAGGGCCAGGCCCGTAATCGGCCAATCCGAACGATCGTTTTCCGGCGGCGGATAGACCTGGATCAGTCCGTTGCGGGCGAAGCCTTTGGGGAAACGCACGGCCTTGCCCGTCTGGCGGTCGAAACGCTGGATCCACTGGCTGCCGGCCTTACGCTCGCCGTTGTGGGAGAAGTAGGCCGCGTACAGGAAGCGGTCGTCCACGGCCACGTGATATGGCATGCCGTTGGGGTCGCCGTTGCGGATCTGGAAGTCGGCATGCATCAGGCTATGGCCGTCGCGGTCCCATTTTTTCCAGTCGTGGCCCGCCTCGTCCCAGCCGTTGGCCGAGAAAACGGCCCCGTCGCGATCAACGGCCAGCGAGGCGATGCTCACCGGCACGTGGCCGTCGGGGCTGGGCGGAAGACCGGTGTTGCCCACGGCGGCCACGTTCTCATACCGTCCGGCGTTGCTCACCAGCCGCAGTTCATAGGAGCCTGGCGGCGCCTCGACAAGCGTGTCGCTCAGTCCGTCCCATTCTTCCACGTGCGCGCCCGGCTTCATGGGCCGGAGCTGCCAGAGCGTCCGCACCAGGTCGCCCTTGGCATCGTGGATGCTGGCGCTGACCGTGGCGTCGGTCTGGAGCGTGAAGGGCAGATTCCCGGCGAGCCCGGTGCCGTAGACGTAGACTTCGGCCATGTACCCGGCGGCGAGCCGGCTGCCGTCGGCGCGGGTGTTCCAGACGCGGGGGATGACGAACTTCACCCGCTTCGCCTTGACAGGGTGGTCGAAGGTGATTTCCTCGTATGCCCCGCCGGCGATGTCGTGCAACTCCTTGTTCAGTTCCCAGTGTTCGCCGATGGCATGGGGCGAGGTGAAGACCTCCAGATCGCGGGGCCGCTCGTCGCGCGGCGGGGCCACGGCCGAATAACCCACCGCCTCGACCAGGCACGCGTGCCGCAGCGTGACGACAATACTGGCCGGCCGGGCCGCCAGCTTCTTCAAGTCGGCGTCGCCCGGATTGGTGACATACGTCGCGGTCAGCGAACCGAACCCCTGCCGCGGCTCCGGCTGGCTGTCGTCGATGACCGCGGCGTAGTTGCTGCTGCCGCCGCGGGCGTCGTCCAAGGCGGCCTGCCCGAGAGCCCACGCCGCTTGCGCCGCGGAGATCATGGGCGTGATCGCCAGGCGGTTCGGGCCGTAGAGCTGGATCTTGCCCACGATCAGGTCCGGGTGTTCGCGGCCGGGGGCGCCCGCTTCGCTGCCGTTGTGGCCGAACCATTCGATGCGCACCAGCCGGGCCTGGACGGGCGGCCACCGGCCTTCACTCCAACCGCTGCACAACCCGTCGCGGCCCTGCCTGCTCAACGGCCCGCGGAACTCGAAGACCGGCTTGACGGCCGCCCAGCCCGCCTCATCCAGAGGCACGAGCGATACCTTGATGCGATAACCGACCGACTTCATGGGATCGCGATAGCCGATACGATGGCTGGAAAGCCGCAGCGTCTGGGGCCACTCGATCATCCACCAGGCCGATCCGTAGTTGCTCTGGAACCGCATCTCGGTCGTGTGGACCGGCCGGCACACCAGGTCGGCCGCGGTAATACACGTTTTGCAGGCCGAAACCTTGGCCCCTCGCACCGCTGCCAGATTGATCTTCGCACCGTCGTCGAAGTACACTTCCGCGCGAACCGCGGCGGCCATGAACATCCAGAAGGCAACGCACAAGGCTCGGGATCTCATATCAAACGTACGCATCGTGGTTCTCCCTTGGGGGGTGGCGAGTCAGAGGACGAACCGACATTATACAGTTCAGTCGTACTGGTGGGGCTTCGGTCGCTTGCCGCAATCCCTGTTCCCGCGGGTGCCACGGTTGGCTTGTCCAACCGTGTTTCCAGCACTGCTGGGCAAGCCAGCAGTGGCACCCAACCGGTAATGTCGAAATGGACAGACCACGAGATGAATAATCCGGGCAAATCCCTAATCCCTAATCCCTAATCCCTGTTCCCGCCCCGCCACTTCACGCCTGCGGTTCGGGCTGATACGATACGGTCATTGGATTATCGGCCCTTTTGTTCCCGAGGGCGCTTGCAATGCAGTCGCGTCCCCATCTGTATGTCCTGAACGTGATGTCCGACGATCACCCGGGCATCGTTGCCGCGGTCAGCAACGCCGTGGAATCGCTGGGCGGCAACATCGACGCCTGCAGCCAGACCGTGCTGGGCGGGTACTTCACGCTCATCATGATTGTCAGCTTGCCCGAGGCGATCGACGAAGAGCGGCTGGCCCAGCGGGTTCGCTCGGCGGAATCCTCCGGTTCACCCTATCAGGTGCTGGTGCGTCCCGCCCTGAAGGCCGAGGCCCCGAAAAACCCGGAGCCGCTGGATCGCTTCGTGATTACGGCTTTTGGCAAGGATCGGCCGGGCATCGTCCGCCGTTTCAGCCAGTACTTAGCGGGCAAGGACGTGAACATCGTGGACCTGTATGGGAGCCGCAAGGGCCCCGAGTTCGTGCTCATCGGCCAGGTCGAAGTCGCTGCCCGCTGGGACATCCGCATGATGCAGGCCGACCTGGAACAGATGGGCGAGGAATTGGGATTCACGGTCAAACTGCAGCACGAGAATATCTTCGTGGCCACGAACCAACTTCGCCTGCCGCGCGCCGAGGCCCGGGCGTAGGTAAGACAAAGCCCTCTCCCGCCCGTCGCGGGCGACGGGATGGGAGAGGGGGACGGACACCAGCAACCATAACCATCATGCTTCGAACCGACGAAATCCTGTCTACTATCGACATGTTGCATGCCGAGCACCTCGACGTGCGGACCGTCACGCTGGCCTTGAACCTCGAGGACTGCGCGGCGCCCAACGTCGATCACTTGTGCAAAAAGCTGCGGCAGAAAGTGACGTCCCGGGCCAGCCGGCTGGTCGAGATATGCGATCGGGTAGGGGCCAAGTATGGGATTCCCGTTATCAACAAGCGGCTGGCGATCTCGCCGGCGGCGACGCTTTTGGCCGGGCACGGCCGGGCGGCCGCCCTGCAAGTGGCCAAGGCGATCGACGAGGCGGCGGCCCAGTGCCGCGTGGATTTCGTGGGCGGTTTCTCCGCCCTGGTCCACAAGGGCATCAGTGCGGGCGACGCGGTCGTCATGGAATCGCTGCCCGAGGTGCTCGCGCAAACCCGGCGCGTGTGCGCGTCGATCAACGTGGCCTCGCGGCGGGCCGGCATCAACATGGACGCCATTCATCAGTTGGGGCACATCCTGCTGCGGATCGCCGCGGCCACGGCCGGCCAGCACGGTTTCGGCTGCGCCAAGCTGGTGATCTTTTCCAATATCCCCGAGGACAACCCGTTCATGGCCGGCGCCTACCTGGGCAGCGGCGAGCCGGAGGCCGCGGTCAACATCGGCGTTTCCGGGCCGGGCGTGGTGGGCAGCGCCTTGCGCCGCCGCCTGGCCCTGGGCGAGAAACTGACCCTGGGCGACCTGGCCGAGGAGATCAAGATCACCAGTTTCCGCGTGACGCGGGTGGGCGAGCTGATCGGCCGCGAGGTGGCGGCCGAGTTGGGCGTCGAGTTCGGCATCGTCGACCTGTCGCTGGCGCCCACGCCCACCGTCGGCGATAGCGTGGGCGAAATCCTCAAGATGCTGGGGATCGCCCGCATCGGCGCCCCCGGCTCCACCGCCGCCGTGGCCATGCTCAACGACGCCGTGAAAAAGGGCGGCCTGTTCGCATCCAGTTCCGTGGGCGGCCTGAGCGGCGCGTTCATCCCCGTCAGCGAAGACGCCGCCCTGGCCGACGCCGTGGGCCAGGGGCATCTGGTGCTGGAAAAACTGGAGGCCATGACCAGTGTCTGCTCCGTCGGCCTGGACATGGTGGCCATCCCCGGCGACACGCCCCCCGAAACGATCGCCGCCATCATTGCCGACGAAATGGCCATCGGCGTGATCAACGACAAGACCACGGCCGTGCGCCTGATTCCCGTGCCGGGGGCCAAGGCGGGCGACATGGTGGACTTCGGCGGCCTGTTCGGCTCGATGCCGGTGATGGAAGTGCGCAACAGCGGGGCCAGCGAGGCCTTCGTGCATTTCGGCGGCCGCATTCCGGCCCCCATCCAGTCGCTGCGAAATTAGCAGTCCGCGCTTCCGGCCCTCGCCCCCTGCCAATCTAGCCAGGATGGCCCGAAAAAAACGCTTGCACTTAGCCGCGGATATGTGTACATTTGCACATATTCCCGACCAGGAGAGCATTCATGCACAAGTCGAAACCGGTGTCCCCGGAGCATAAGGAGTTTCTCGCGGCGATTCTGGAGGAGCAGAACGATCCCGCCGAGACCGCCACCTTCGTCGCCGCCATCCTCGGCGAAGAACATCCGGGCCAAGCGGCAGGTGAGAGGGAACGATGCCGAGCCGACCACTCCCACGAAGGGTGGTTCGGCGCGATTCTCAACGGCTTTAGCGAGGTCGCCGATCCGTTTGCCCCCGTCACCCTCCGCGATGGCTACAACCCCGACGAGCCCCGCGATTGGCGAGGGCGATGGACCGCCGGCGGCGCCGGCGGGGGGAGCAACCTCCCGAACCGCCGAAGTACATCAGGAGCCGCGGCGGGGGAACTGATGGCGCAACTCCCCGGCGAGAGCGCCGACGAGGTTCGCCAACGAATCGATCGGGAACTTGCACCAAAGGGACCGACGCCGACGGACGAGCGTACCTCCCGCGCCGACGCCAACAGCGTAATGTTCCGCATGCGGAAGTTTGCGAGCAAAGACGGAACAAAGACGTTCGACGCTCGGTTCACCGGATTTGATAAACACGGCAATGTTCTGCTCAAGAAAGCAAGCGGGGAGACAATCGCCGTGTCCCCGGAGCAGTTCAACGGAGAGGATTCGAAGTTCAGCGAAAAGGACACGAAGTTCCTGCAACACCTGGAGGACCTACAGAAAGACAAGGGGTTCATGGCAGGGCTGAAGGCGAAGCCCGACAACGTCCACGTCGACTCAACCGGCATAAAGGGGGATGAGAATCGCCAACAATGGGAGGAGCAGGTCATTCGCAATATCGGGATGCTCAGTGAGTTGCCGTCTGGCCAGGATCTGCTGGACGATGCGAAACACCTGGGGAAACCGATAACGATCAAGCCGAATTTGACGGGGAGCGACAACTCTTCGCACGGCAGCACTGTGTTCTACAATCCCGAAAGGGCCATCGGCGCCAAGAGCGATCTCGGAAAGGAGCGACCGCCATTTATTGGCCTAGGGCAGGAGCTCTTCAACGCGATGGCAAGCTATTCCCGTGGCACCGCTTTCCAAACGAAGACCCAAAGAGAAAATAGTGGTCTAAGCGCAAGCGAGCCACTGCGCCGGGATTACAACGAGACGATCAAAGACCAGGACAGGCTCAATGAACTTACGCGCCGGTACCCGGATCGGGGAGCGTATCCCGGGTGGGGGAGGAAGGCGGTTGGCGGAAGAACAAAGAAGCTTCCTCCTGGCCAACTGGACGGCCTGTACCCCTAGAAGTGGCATCCGCAGGCAAACAAGCCTCAAATCCGGGGTCGCGTGCTTGCGCCAAGGGCGTTCCCTCCGGCCCGCCGCGGGCCGGAGCCTTTACGCGGGGTCATTACGAAGGGGTACCGAGCATGGGTCGCGCACCAGCAAAGGAAACTCGTAGGCCGCGTGCCCGCCGGTGCCAGTACACCCTGCGAACGCTCCTACTACTTACCCTCCTACTTTGCGTGGGTCTGAGCGCGGTTTCCACGCGTTTGGCGGCCGGGAGGCGGCGGCATGAGGCGGTGGTTGCAATCGAACGGTCGGGTGGTCGGGTCGAGTACGCCGATGAATTCGATGAGTTCGGCGGCCACGCAGGTCCGTCGCTCGGGAGGCGGCCGCCGGGACCGTGGTGCTTACGAAAGTTGCTGGGCGACGAATTCTTCAGGAATGTCGTAACAGCGGTGGTCAAATCCGACGGCGACTTTGCGTATCTGAAGCGATTTGATCAACTTAAGGAGGTGCGGTGCGCCCGCGGCGTAACCGAGGCCGGATTGGAGCGACTAAAGGAAGTCCCCCAGTTGCGCTGTCTGGGGATTGGCGGCCATCGAGTGAGGGGCCCGAAAATGCGCATCATCACGGCGTTGCCGAATCTTGAAGAATTGGACCTAAGTTACACGGACGTCGGCGACGCTGAACTGGAACAACTCAAGACCCTGACGCACCTTCACACCCTTTATCTCCTGAACACCAGGATAACGGACGCTGGGATGCGGCACCTCGAAGCGATTAGCAGTTTGGAGGCGTTGCTCCTCTGGAGGACAAGGGTCGGCGACGCCGGGGTTGAGCACCTGAAGAGGCTCACGCACCTGAAGGAGTTGGACCTCATCCAGACGCGGATAACCGACGCCGCGCTCGAACAGTTAGCCGGTATGAGACAACTCGAGGATCTTGACCTACGATTCACGCATATCAGCCAGGAAGGTTTCAGGAAGATCAAACGCGCCTTGCCCGGCTGCAATGTCCATTTCGTTCCGATCATAGACCCCCGCGCGCGAGACCTGTCGTCGGAGGGAATCTATTACGATCCGGACTTGGAGTGAAATGCCGGGAAAACGGAAGCGGTCACGCCGTTTCCACTATATTGGGTCTTTTCGAGGAGGGCACCGACATGAACAGCCCGAGTCCCAACAAGCCGTGGCGCCGCCGGCACTACGCGTTACCGCCGGACACGGAGACTGACGCCCGCGAAAGCAAGTGAAGTGGAAATTAGTACGTCAGTCCGCCGCGGAGCACGACCGCGTCGTGCGGCGTGAAGTCCGGCGCGCCGCTGTCGAAACTGATCCGCCGGCCGAAGACGTAGCCGACCTCCAGCCGCGAGCTGATGGCGTGCAACACCTTGTGCTCGACGCCCAGCAGGACGCGATAGTCGCGATAGCTGAAGACGTCGTCGTCGCCGGCCCGCCGGATGGCCCACGTGCCGCCCCCCAATTCGCCGGCCAGGTAGAGCCAGTCCTGCACTTCGTCGCTGACCACGCCGCCCAGAAAGAGGCGGTGGGCAAGCTTCGGTCGGGGAAAGCCAGCCCCGGGGCCACGCCCAGGTCCAGGCCCAAACGCGGCGAGACCTGGCTCATCCAGCGAAACTGGGTGTAAATGTCATAGACCCTGGGCGGCAGATCGGTGCCCGCCGGACCGTCCAGGAAGTGGGCGGCAACACCGGGCGTAATCAACAGCGGCGAGGTCGGCGTGGGGCAGGGCAGGCCGAAAACGGCCCGGAGTTGCACGTCCTCGTTGCCGTAGCCGGCGTCGCCATTGCGGGGCAGGTAGGCGTCGTCGAACAACAGCTTTTGAAAAACACCCGGCCGCGCGTCGCGCGGCAGCTCCGGCTCCGGCGGCTGTGGCGGCGGCCCAGGCGGGGGCGGAACAACTTGCACGGGCGGCGCCGGTTGCGGCGGACCGGCACCAGGCAAAAGCTCCTGGGCCCCCAACGGCATGGAAGCGGCCGCAATGAGGCACACCAGATACACTGCGGTTTCTTGCAACTTCCGCATTCTCGCCTGCTAAGCCGGATTATTCATCAAAATGTAGGGTGGGTCGAGCAAACCGTTGTACTGGTGGGGCTTCGGTTGCTTGCCGCCCTACTCTCGACTCTAGACCCTCGACCCTCGACTCTAGGTCGGTTTGCGAGACCCACCATCGGCTTACGCGACCTTGACCCACCCTACGTCAATAATCCGGGCTAATAGGCTAGGCCGGCGCGAAGGAAGACGGTGCCGTTGGGACTATACGTGGAGGGATTGCCGCCGCGGTACACCAGTTCCCGATCGAAAGCGTAGCCGACCTCCATCAAGCCGTTCAGGCCCGAGCCCGACAGACGCTTGAAGTCCAGGCCCAAGGCGATGCGGATGTCGTTGTAGTCGACCTGGTCGAGCTCGCCGGCGACTGCACCCGTGCTACGCTTGATGGTCCAGGTGCCGCCGCCGTAATCGCCCGAGAAGTACCACCACCAATCGGTGCAGCCGACCGTGGCCAGGCGTTGCGTGTACTTCGGGTTGGGGAAGAGCAGGTCGATGCGCGTGTCGGGGTTGGGCGTCCACACGATGCCGCCTGCCGGCAGCATCTTGACGCGAACGCGGTCCAGGTACCATACGCCGGCCTTGATGCGGACCTCCGGGGCGTACCCCATTACGGCCATCGCCTTGGCCGTGTAGCGGAGGCTGTCTTCTTCGAACTTCTTGAAATCGGAATAGACGCCGATGCGGAAGTCGAGCTCGGTCGAGAGCCAGTTGTTGAGGATCGGATTCCAGGCCGCGTCGAGATAGGCGTCGTACGTCTCCGGCGGCATGTCGGCCGACGGCGTGCCGGAGGCGCTCGGACCGTCCCAGAAATGGGCGGCGAAGCCGGGCGTGAGCAACAGCGGCGTCTGCGGACTATAGAGCAGCGGAACGGTGAAGGTGGCCGACAGTTCGGCGTCGTTGATCCCCAGCCCCGAATCGCTGTTGCGCGGGAAGTAGTGGTAGTCGAAGCGGACTTCCTGCAAGGCGCGGTACATGCGGGCGAAGGCGTCGGCCGTGTAGCTCGGATACAAGTACTGCCCGGGAGCCACAACATACGGATCTTGCGGCGGCACGATCGGGGCGGGCACCAGTGCTGGGGCGGCGGCGCCCGGCGTCCCATAGGGATCCCACGTCGGGGGGGGCGGCTGGATGCCCCCGTTCAGCGTGGCCACCGGCGGTTGCCCATAGACCAGCGGCGCGGGAGCCGGCGCCATCGGGGCCACGGGCGTGGGAAACTCGATCCGTTGTTGACCCTGCGCAACAACGGCCGCGAGCGCGCAAATCGCGGCAGGCACGGCAGATAACAGCTTTCTTGCGAATCTGGCCAACGGTCGGTCCCTATCGATTGTCTGGGCTCACGCTTTGGGCATCTTCCATATCCGGGATGCGGGGGGCGTGTCAAGGTCAACTGGCCGTGCAGAAGGAGGGAGGGTGGGATTGGGGGTTGAAAGAGGGATTGGGGATTAGGGACTAGGGATTAGAATCAAAGACCCAAGTCCCGGTATTCTTCCTAATCCCTAATCCCTAATGACTCCACCCCTCGACCTGCCCCAGATCCGCCGCGAGACGTTCTGCGCCACCGTCGAGTATCATCCCGTGCTCACGTCAACCAACGATCGGGCCCGGGAGCTTGCCGCGGACGGTTGCCCGTTGCCACTGCTGGTCGTGGCGGCCCAGCAGACGGCCGGCCGCGGCCGGGGCGGCAATCGCTGGTGGACCGGACCGGGCGGCCTGGCCTTCAGCCTCTTGCTGCCTCCGCAGCCGGAAAGACCCTCGCCGCTGATCTCTCTAGCCGCAGCCGTGGCCGTGGTGCAAACCCTCGCGCCGCTGGCGCCGCAGGCGGCGATGGGGATCCATTGGCCCAACGACGTCTATGTTGCCGGGCGAAAACTCTCGGGAATCCTCGTCGAGGTACTCGGCGACGGCCGGCCGATCGTGGGCATCGGCGTGAACGTGAACAATTCGTCAGCCGACGCGCCGGAGGAACTACGGCCGCGAGTCGCTACCCTCCGCGACCTCACCGCCCGAACGCACGACTTGACCGCGATCCTCATCGATCTCGTCCAGCACCTGGCCGGGAGTTTTCAGCAGCTATCGACCGACGCGCGTCGGATCACGGCCCGGGCGGATGAACTTTGTTTGCGGAGAGGAGAACTGTTGCGTGCGGAGGCCGCTGGGGGGCCCGTTTCCGGCCGGTGCCTGGGAATCGCCGCCGACGGCGCCCTGCGCCTGGAAACTGCGGAGGGAGAACGCGCGATCTACTCGGGCGTCGTGCGTTCCACATGCAGCGGGTAGCCGGCCTTGCAACGAATGATTCGGCTCACTTCCCCCCCGCGACAAGGCGATCATACTCCGCGTGCGACCCGATCCAGACCCACACGAGATCGATCCCGCTTTCGACCGCCAGCGCCCGGTAATGCAGTCCTACGCGTACCGACCAGAACCGCCCCACCTTCTTAAAGTGCAGCGAAGGATGGCTCGGATCCACGCGTAGCAGGCCGAAGCATCGATCCGCGGACTGCCGCACCGTGGCGGGCAGCGCATTGTAGCACGCCCAAAAGCGCGCGGTGGCGCGGTGCCTCATAGGTCGGTGCAGCGGCCTTCGCTTATGGCGCGCAGCCCCTCCTCCGCGAGCCAGTCAAGCTGGCCTGCCGCCATGTCCTCGGCCATCTGGCGGTCCCAAAGCTCGGCGTCGAAGGCGGCGAACCACTGCCGCAGGGCGGCGAGGTCTTGTGGCCCCAGGTTACGGATAGCTTGTTCGATCTCGTCCACGGTGCTCATACTGTTATACTACCGGCCGGGAGGACCCGATGCAACAACGAGCTTTTCATACTTTGGCCTTACTTGACGCCCCGGCACGTTGTGGGTAGAAGGAGATCCGGTAATCACGAAAACCCGAAAGGACGAAAGCCCGAAAAGCGAACGGGGAAGGACGTACAGCCGCCGGTGACGATCAGCTTTTTCTTTCGGGGTTTCGGCGTCTTCGGGTTTTCGTGATTCCTTTCCTCGTCGAGACGACTTCCGAACCCGTTTTCTTGCTACAATCTCTGCAATTGAGACTGTTCCCTTCGCAATCTCTACGAGGACCAACGGTGGAAGCAGCGGCGCCATTTATCGAAACGCGTGCGGTGGTGCGTAGGTACCGCGTCGGCCCTGCCGACGTGTACGCCGTCCATGACGTCGATCTGCGCGTGGCGGCGGGAGAATTCGTGGCCGTGCTGGGCGTGAGCGGCTCGGGGAAATCGACCCTCCTGCACCTGCTGGGCGGGCTCGATACGCCCACTTCCGGCACCGTGCTGGTCCACGGCCACGACCTGGCTGCCATGCCGGCCCGCCAACGCACCATCTATCGCCGCACCGTCGTCGGCTTCATCTTCCAGTCGTACTACCTGGTGCCGGGGCTGACGGCCGTGGAGAACATCGGCCTGGCCCTGACCTTTCAAGGTGTCTTCGGCAAACAGCGGGAGCAACTTGCCGCCGACGCCATCCGCCTGGTGGGCCTGGAGCATCGCGCGGGCCATCGCCCCAACCAACTCAGCGGCGGCGAGCAGCAGCGGGTGGCGATCGCCCGGGCGATCGTCCATCGCCCCCGCTTGTTGCTGGCCGATGAGCCGACCGGCAACCTGGACCGGGCCACGGCTGCGGAAGTGGTGGCCGTGATCCGCCAGGTACACCGGGAGTTGGGAACCACGGTCGTGATGGTCACGCACGACGAGGAGATGGCCGCCCGCATCGCCAACCGCGTCCTGCACCTCCGCGATGGACGCCTGGAATCGGTGGAAGCCACATGATGAGGATTTTGCGGATTGCCGGATTTGCCTTGGAGGGATTGCGTCGCAACCCGCTCCGCGTGACGCTAACCACGGTGGGAGTAACGATCGCCGGCGCGGCCCTGGTCTCCTTGATGGCCCTGGCCTTGGGGATCCAGCGACAGGTCGAGGCGCCGTTCAAGGCCCTGGGGTTGTTGAACAACATTCAGGTCAAACCGAAGGACAATCCCGGGGCCAGAAATGCCCCGCCGCTGGACGACGACGCCTTGGCACGGATCGAGAAGCTGCCCGGCGTGGCGGTCGCCTATCCCGACGTGCATCTGAAGGGCATCAAGGTCCGTCACGGCAACAAGGAGGAGACCGCCATCGGTGCGGCAGTGCCCCGCGAGGTCGGCCTGCTGGGCGTGGAGGAGGAGTTCTTGGTGGCCGGCCGATTCTTCGACGAAGGATCGCAGCCGGAGGCGATCCTCGGCGCGCGGTTGCTCCCCGGTCTGGGCTTCAAGACGCCGCAGGAGGCCGTCGGGGCCCAAGTCACCTTGGAGGCCGCCGGCCTGGCGCCCACCTCCGAGAAGTCCTTTGACGTAAAGCGCACGAAGCTCGTCGTGACGGTGGTCGGCGTGTACGATGCCCCGCCCCTGCTCCCCAGTCCCGCACACAGCGGCATCCTCCTGCCGGTGGAACTGATGAAGCAGATCCCGGGCTTGTATTTCGAGTCGGCCTGGAACCGGCTGAAGGCCGGCATTACGGGCGTGGCGCCCGGCTACGCCAGCGCCACGGTCCGCGTGCGCGACCCCGCCGACCTGACCGCCGTTGCGCGGCAGGTGGAGAAGATGGGCTTTTCCGCCCGCACCATGCTTTCCCGCCTGCAAGGAATGCGGAAATTCTTCATCGCCGTGCAGTTATTGTTGACGCTGGTCGGCAGCGTGGCCATGCTCATCGCCGCATTGGGGATCGTCAATACGCTCTTGATGTCGGTCCTGGAGCGATACCAGGAGATCGGCATTTGCAAGGCCATCGGCGCCTCGGACGGCGACGTGTTCGTGCTGTTCCTGACCGAGGCCGGCATGATCGGATTATTGGGCGGCATTAGCGGATTGGCCCTCGGCTCCCTGGTCTGCTGGGGGCTGGGAGCGGCGGCCGACTTCTACGCCCGCAGCCAGGACGTGACGCAACACCTCGACTTGTTCGCCTTTCCGCCCTGGCTGTTGGCGGCCACGGTGCTGTTTGCGATCGTGGTCAGCATGGTGGCCGGGATCTATCCGGCGTTGCGGGCGGCCCGGGTCGATCCGATCCGCGCCTTGCGGTCGCAATGAAGGGCAACGTTTCGGCCCGTTGGGCCTTGTCGGTCGTCTGGCGCCACTGGCTTGCCAGTGTTCTTGCGATCAATCAGGTGGCTTTTCCGGCCAAGTGAACCGGCGCGAAAGCACGGGCCCGGATTATTCACAAAAATGTAGGGTGGGTCGAGCAAACCGTGGTACTGGTGGGGCTTCGGTCGCTTGCCGCCGGTCTGATTCGTTTACCGGGTGCGGAGCAGAGTTTCGTCGGTTTGCGAGCCCCACCATAATGTTGCGCGACCTTGACCCACCTTACGTGAATAATCCGGGCTGGCGGAGCCAGTGGCACCTCGCGTTTCCACCACGCCGATCTGCACGTTGGGGAAACGGACGTGATAGTGATCCAACAACGCAGCCAGGATGTCGCCAATCGACTGCGGCTCGCCGCCCCGCTGGCCGGGTTTCACGACGGGGGTCTTGATAGCCTGAATACGATTCGCCATAACAATGCCTCCCTATACGTGTTCCATTGTACACATTAGTATACGCATGTCAACTACATTGGTTCGGGAATTTTTGGCAAAGCCGTTGCCCTCCACCATTAGTGGGGTTGGCGGAAGGCGGTCCCCCTGGCGTTCACGTCAGCGCATGGTCAAAATAGGGCGTCGAAGGGGACAGTTCCATGTTCTCGGTCAACGGCTGGTTGGCCAACGCATCGTCGTTCTGCCGAAAAATGGACCAGTCCCCAGTGTGGGGTCAAGATAGCCCTATACGTCGCACACGATCTTCCACGGCAAGCGGAGCATGACATGAGCAAGGCCAGAAAACTGGTGGGTGGGGAGACAAAATCCAAGACAATCACGTTCGGCGTCATGGCCACCGGCGATCCGCGCATCGACGCCGACTCCCGGCAACGGGCCGCCAATATCGTGGGCATCATCGCCGAGCGGGTGGCCGAAGCAGTCCGCTTGCCGGACGGTCAGCCGGTCGACGTGGTGTGGACGCCGCTGTTGGTCGACGGGGAGAAGCAGGCCGACATTGTCGGCCGCCTGTTCCGCGAGGCCGGCGTGGACGCGGTGATTTGCGCCCCCGATACCTGGGCCTTCCCGCAACTCACCTTGATGAGCGTGCTGGCCCAATTGCCCGCCGATACGCCGGTGAACATCACCTGCGGCAATAGCGGGCCCAAGCCGGGCGTGGTCTACGCCCATGCCGTCAACGGCGCCCTGGCTCAGAGCGGGCGGCTGACCCACTTGAACGTGGGCACGTGGGCCGACACGGGCATGAACCCGCAACCCGCCGACGCCACGATCAAGGCGCTGGTCGATTGGTGCTACGCGGCCCTGACCTGCGCCGGACTGAAGGGCCGCCGCGTGGTGGTCTTCGGCCACGATTCGATGGGCATGGAAACGGCCCTGGCGCACGTCATTCCCACGCGGAACACCTTCGGCCTGGAAATCACCCGCCTGGACATGAAATTATTGGCCGACATGCTCAACAAGGGCGCCTATGACAAGCAGGAGCTGGGCCGACTGCGGGCCTGGATCGACCTGCACGTGGGCCGGCGGCTCGATCTCAGCCAGAACGGGGCCGCCGAGCGTTTCGACAAATCGTTGGGGCTGTATCTGATCGTCCGCGACCTGCTTCGCGAGCTGAACGCGGTGGGCGGCGGTTTTATGAACCAACTGGAATGGGGCAGCGACCTGCGCGGCACGCCCTTGCCCATCGCCGACGTCATGGAGAGCCTGCTGAACTCCAGTTTCGACCACAACGGCCCCAAGCCGCCCATGCCCTTCGCCACCGAGGCCGACGTGCAGGGACTGCTGACCATGCTCTTCAGCGTGTGGCTGTCGGGGGGCAATCCGCCGCTGTTCATGGACTTCCGCAAGGTGTGGGAGCCGTGGGAAATCCAGGGGCTGGCCCGCAGCCTGGGCGTGGCCTTCAAGGGCGACGAATTGTGGGCCCGGCAGGGCATTGTCGACGGCGACAACAGCGGCTCGGCCAGCTTCGATTGGGCGGGCCGGCCCGGCGATCCAGTGGAGAAGATCATGTCCAACGTCGCCATGCCGGGCGCCGAACTGTACTACTTCCCCGGCGGCGGCAACAGCGTCGCCTTTGTCACCCCAGGCGGCATCGACTGCCTTGCCGCCCGGCTGGCCTACAGCACGCTCTCCGGCATGTTCAGCCTGGTATGGGACGAAGCCGGCACGGTCGAGCTGCCGGAGAAACTGGCCGGGGCGGTGGCCAACACGTCGAACGTCACCTGGCCGCACACCTGGATCGTGCCGAAATATGCCGTCATGGCCGAATACAAGCAGTACGCGCCGGCCAATCATTTCCATGCCGTGTGGAACCTGGCCCCCAGCCGGCTCGAGTACTGGATGGACCTGGCCAACGTGTTGTCGGTCACGCCGTGGGCGCGTCGGCCGCCGTGGATCGAGCAGGTCGACCGCCCCTTGCCGCTCTTGTATCTGCTCAACGGCGGCGAGGCCAACGCCAAGTTGCTGCGGGCGAAAGCCCGGTAGCTGTAGGGCGGACTTCAGTCCGCCGGGGGTGGACAAAAGTCCACCCTACGAGCGATTTGCTTGGACAGATCCAAGGATCACACGGCGCCGGCCATGGCCGCCTTCTTCCGCTGCGCTATCACTTCCCGCTCGATGCTCGGCGGCAGGCGGCGGTACTTGGCGAACTCCAGGGTGAACGTGCCCTGGCCCTGCGTCAGGCTGCGCAGATCGGTGGCATAACCGAATGTTTCCGCCAGCGGGACCTCGCCCTCGATGCGTGCGGTCACTCCGTCGAGATCGGTGGCGACCACCATGCCGCGGCGGCTGGTGAGATTGCCCACCACCGAACCCTGGAACTGGCTGGGACACTCGATCTCGATCTTCATCACCGGCTCCAGCAGCACCGGCCGGGTTTGCGGGAAGTTCTCCCGCATGGCGGTCCGCGCACAGATCTGGAAGGCCATGTCGGAGCTATCGACTTCGTGATAGGAACCGTCCTCGACGGTCACCTTCAGGCCCACGACCGGATAGCCGGCCACGGGCCCCTTGTGGATCGTTTGGCGAAAGCCCTTCTCGATGGCGGGCAGGTACTGCTTGGGGATCCGCCCGCCCACGACTTCCTCCTCGAACTCGAACGGTTCGGCGGCGTCCTCGGGCAGGACGTCCATGCGGCCGACGATGTGGGCGTATTGTCCGGAGCCGCCGGTCTGTTTCTTGTGCCGCGTGTTGAACTCGCAGGCCTGCGTGGGGGCTTCGCGGTAATTCACCTTCGGCGCGCCGACCTCCACCTCGACGCTGTACTCGCGGCGGATGCGCTCCACGTAGATCTCCAGGTGCAACTCGCCCATGCCCGCAATGATCGTCTCGCTCGTCTCGTCGTCCGTCCAGACGTGCAGGGTGGGGTCCTCGCGGCGGAAGCGCTGCAGGGCCTTGGCCAGGCGGTCGGCGCCGTCGCGGTTCACGGGCGAGATGGCCATTTTGATCACCGGCTCGGGCACATACATGTTTTCCAGGGTGCAATAGGGATACTCGGCGGCATAGGTGTCGCCGCTGGCGGCGTCGACGCCCAGCACGGCCACGATGTCGCCGGCCTCGGCCGAATCGATCTCTTCGCGCTGGTCGGCGTGCATGCGGACGATGCGTCCGAAGCGCTCCTTGCGGCCGGTCCGCTGGTTGTAGTAACTGCCGCCCTTGGTGAACCGCCCCTGGTAGAGCCGCATGAAAGTGAGCGCGCCGTAGGCATCCTCCACCATCTTGAAGGCCATGGCCACGGTCGGCTTCAGCGGATCGGGCGTGAGCGGGAAGGCGTGGGCCGGGTCGTTGTGCGCAATCGCCTTGACCTGGCTTTCCAGGGGCGAGGGCAGATAGCGGACCACGGCGTCCAACAACGGCTGCACGCCCTTGTTGCGATAAGCCGAGCCCAGAAAAACGGGCGTCAGTTGCTGACTCGACACCGCCTGCTTCACCACCCCATGCACGAGCGCCTGCGGCACGGCTTCCTCCGACAACAGCAACTCCATCAACTCATCGCTGTACATGGAGATCGATTCCAGCATGCGCTGCCGGGCATCGTGGGCGGCGGCGGCCAACTCGGCGGGCACCGCCTCGCGGCGGACGTGCTGGCCGTTGTCGCCGTCGAAATAAATGGCCTGCTGGGCGACCAGATCCACCACGCCGCGGAAATCGGCCTCGCTGCCGATGGGAATCTGCATCAGCACCGCGTCGCACCCCAGCTTGGCCCGCAACTGCTCGGCCACCTTCCGGGCGCTGGCCCCGGTGCGGTCCATCTTGTTGATGAACGCCAGGCGCGGCACGCGATAGCGGCGCATCTGGCGGTCGATGGTCAACGACTGGGCCTGCACGCCGCCGACGGCGCAGAGCACGAGGATCGCGCCGTCCAGAACGCGCAAACTCCGCTCCACCTCGACCGTAAAGTCGACGTGGCCCGGCGTGTCGATCAGGTTGATGGTCGCATCGCCCCACGCGACGCTCGTGGCGGCGCTGGTAATGGTGATGCCGCGCTCTTTCTCCAACTCCATGTGGTCCATGGTGGCGCCGTCGCCGCCGCCATGCACTTCCTGCATGCGGTGGATCCGGCCCGAGTAGAACAAGATCCGCTCGCTGAGCGTCGTCTTGCCCGAATCGATATGGGCCGAGATGCCGATGTTCCGCAACTTCGACAGTTCCATTCCACGCTATCCGCAGCAGTTCAGGTGTGAAGAAACACGTAATTATAAGCCGAATGGGGCATACGTGCAACCTGCAAACTCGCGCCGTGTACCACCGGCTGCTTGTCGCGCGCGTCGCCGAGTGCCACTGGCTTCGCCAGTGCTTCTGCAGGAATGACCTGACTGGAATACGCCGGGGGCTGATCGATCGCAAAGGAAACACCGGCAAAGCCAGTGGCGCCCGGTGCGACAGGCTAGTGGTCTGTCCAACTTGAGTTTACGGGTGCCACGGTTGGCTCGTCCAACCGTGTTTCCAGCACTGCTGGGCAAGCCGGGCACCGACCGGAGGTTGGTCGTGGCACCCAACCGGTAATGTCAAAATGGACAGACCACTAGCAACAGCGATTCGCGGCCTGGGGCTTGACATCCCGCAAATGGTCCAGCCGCGCGATTCCCGCCGCGCCGATGAAGCCCGCATCGCCGCCAAGAATGGCAAAATCGATGACCGTGCGCTCGGCAAGCAGGGGAAAGGCGCGGCGGGCGATTTCTTCCTTGATCCGCGCCAAGAATCGTCGCCCCACCGGGCTGGCGTGCCCGCCGAAGGTCATGGCGCCGCCCAACAACACGCCGTCGGGGTCGATCGTGTGCATGAGATTGACGCAACCCACGCCCATGTGGCCGGCCGTCTCCAGGATGACTTCCATCGACAAGGCATCGCCCTTCTCGGCCTCCTCGGACATCATCTTAGGGGTCAACTCCTCGCCGGCGGCAAGACGCGGCGTGAGCGACGTGGCGCGGCCCGCAGCCAGCAATTCCCGGGCCCGCCGAATGACGGCCGTGGCGCTGGCGTAGGCCTCCAGGTGTCCGCGCCGTCCGCAGCCGCACATGCGGGCGTCCTCGGCGTCGTTAATGATGATGTGTCCGCACTCGCCGCCGTGACTGTGCTCGCCGTTGATCGCCATGTCGCGGACAATGATGCCACAGCCGATCCCCGTGCCCAGGGTAAAGAGCACCATGCTGTGGAAATCGCGGCCGGAGCCGGTCCAGAACTCGCCGTAGGCGGCCGCATCGGCGTCGTTGACAAAGCTCACCGGCAAGCCGCAATGGTGGGCGACGCGATCGCGGATGGGAAAATCATCCCATCCTTTCAGATTCACCGGCTTTACCAGGCGTCCCGCGGGAATGTCCATGGTGCCGGGCGAACCGAGGCCCACGCGGCTGATGGCCGTCGGCGTCAGTTTCGCCCGACAGATGGCCTCGCCGACCGCGGCGCCCATGCGTTGGGCGGCGTCTTCCGCGCCCCTTTCCACCTGCGTGGGGATGCTGAGCCAGGACAGCGGGCGACCGAGGTCGTCGACAACTCCCACCTTTACCCCCGTCCCGCCCAGATCGATGCCTGCAAAGAATGGTCCCTGGGCCTCCTCGGCAGCAATGAAACGATGCTCTTGTGTCATGGCGATGCTCTTTAGTGGAACGCGCACGAAACGTACAGTATACGAAACGCGGGTAGTTTCGGCAACGGATATTCTTTCATACCCAACGGGAGAGGGGAATTGCAACAGCCTTCGCGTGGACCGTGCAATTGCGGATGGCCCTTGCAACTGCTACTCTGGACTGAGCAACAACCACAGGAGAAGAAACGCCCATCATGGAAACCGATCCACAGCCAGCGTCGCAGGGCCGGTCGTGGCCGCCGCCGCGCATCCGCGTCCTCATTGTCGAGGACCACCCGGTGGTGCGCCGCGGACTGTGCGGCGCCATCGCCGCCGAGCCCGACATGGACGTCTGCGGCCAAACGGCCGACACCATCGAGGCGCTGCAACTGGTCGATTCGGCCCGGCCGCAGGTGGTGGTCGTCGATCTGTTCCTCAAGAGCGGCCACGGCATCGATCTGATCGAGCAGATCAAGGCCGGCCACAGCGACGCGGCCATGCTCGTCTCGTCCATGCAGGATGAGGCGATCTTTGCCGAGCGCGCCTTGCGGGCCGGCGCCCTGGGCTACGTGAGCAAGCTGGAACCGATCGAACACCTGGTCGACGCCATCCGCCGCGTCGCGCGCGGCGAGGTCTGCGTCAGCCCGGCCATCGCCAACGCCCTCTTGCAAAAGATGGTTGCCGGCGAACCGTCCGATCCGGCTTCGGTTCGCGACCTCTCCAACCGCGAGTTGGAAGTGTTCGACATGATCGGCCATGGCATGAGCACCAAACAGATCGCCAAGCGGCTGGACCTGAGCCCCAAGACCATTGACACCTATCGCGACAGCATCAAGAAGAAGCTGAATCTGGCCAACGCGAACCAACTCAGCCGGCGCGCCGTGCAATGGGTGCTGGAACACCACTAACCGAAGTCCCTCAACGAGGAGTCGATTCATGGATCGTCGCACTTTCCTGCACCATGCGGTCGTCGGCGCCGGCGTCGTGGCCGGCGCGTCGAGGCCCAACCTGTTGTCCGCCGTTGCCGCCCAGCCGGCGTCCAGGAAAGCAGCCGTGCTGCGACTGTGCAGCCAGGAATGGATCGTGCCGGGCGGCAGCGTCAAGGAGAAGGCCGAGAAGATCCTGAAGTGGGGCGGCTGCGGACTGGAATTCGGCGGCATCGACGTCCGCCGCGCCGAAGCCGTCCGCAAGGAACTGGAAGGCACCGGCATCGCCCCGGCCGCCTTGTGCTGGGGCAGTTGCCACGGAGATCTCATCTCCACCGACCCGCAGAAGCGCAAGAAGGCCGTCGCCGCCTTCAAGCAGGTCCTCGATGCGGCCGCCGCCCTGGGCTCCACCGGCGTGATCTGGGTCCCCTGCTTCAACGGCGAAACCAAGCTGACCCCCGCCCAGATCGACCCGCGCATGGACGACCTCCTCGGCGAGATCGGCGCCTATGCGCAAAAAATCGGCGCCCGCTCGCTGCTGGAACCGCTCAACAAAGGCGAGACCTTTTACGTCAATCGCCTCGAACAGGCGGCAGCCATCTGCCGGCGGTTCAACAACCCGGGCGTTTGCATGATGGGCGACTTCTATCACATGGCGAAGGAAGAGAAGAGCGACGAGATGGCCTTCGTAACCGGCGGCGCCTGGGTGCATCACGTCCACCTGGCGACCGGCAAGAGCCGCATCCTGCCCGGCCAGGAGCCGCACAGCTACGTCTCGGGCTTCAAGGGTCTCAAGCGGATCGGCTACCAGGACTTTTGCAGCCTGGAATGCGACGTCAAGCCCACCAGGCCGAGCGTCGACGCCAACGGCAAGACGACGCTGCTGCGCGACCCGGACGTCGAGATCCCCAAGGCCTTCGCCTTCCTGAAACAGCAGTGGGAAGAAGCCCGGATATGAGGCGCCATCCTATTCTCGTCGGACCAGCCCAGGTAGGTCAGGCACTCCTGTGCCTGACGCCTGATTGCACAGCCGGACTAAATGCCCGGCCGTTTTCCGGGACGGCGGGTGAATTGCGAAGCCTGAAACCTGAAACTGTCAGGCAAGGGATGCCTGACCTACGGGACCCTTGCCTTCCGGCCTCAATCCTCTTCCTTCTCCAAAATCTTTCGCGCTTCGAGCAGTTCGCGGCGGTGCTTCTCGGAAACGGTGGGATAGCTCAACTTGAGGCCCTTCAAGGTCGTGGCTACGATCCGCGCCACGGCCAGGTGCGCGAACCATTTGCGGTCGGCGGGAATGATGTACCAGGGGGCCCAGCGGGTGCTCGTGTGCCGGAACATGTCTTCGTAGGCCCGCATGTAGTCGTCCCAGCAGGCGCGCTCCTTCACGTCGCTGGCCGAGAATTTCCAGTTCTTCTCCGTGCG
>JBEKZQ010000127.1:22100-24397 GCA_049509675.1 Thermoguttaceae bacterium
GATGCGCTCCAGGAATCGCCGCTTCTGTTCCGACTTCGAGACGTTGAGGAAGAACTTCAGGATCACGATGCCGTTGTCGACCAGGTATTTCTCGTAGTTGTTGATGTCGTCGAACCGCCGCTGCCAGACGTGGTTGGCCTGCATGGCGGGCGGCACGCGCTGGGCACGCAGCAACTCGGGATGCACGCGGACGATCAGAACTTCCTCGTAATAGGAACGGTTGAAAATACCGATCCGGCCGCGCTCCGGCAGTTGCTTCGAGCAGCGCCACAAATAGTCGTGATTCAGGTCCTCCAAGGACGGCGCCTTGAAGCTCCGCACGTCGCAGCCCTGCGGATTGACTCCCGACATCACGTGCTTGATCGTGCCGTCCTTGCCGGCGGCATCCATGGCCTGAAAGATCAGCAGCAGCGCGTAGGTGTTCTGCGCGTAGAGCATGTCCTGGTACTTGGCCAACTGCTGGACGCCCGCTTGCAGTTTTTCGGCCGCATCGGCCTTGCGCCAGCCGTCGGCCTTGAAGGCCGGATCATAGTCCCTGGTGAGCGAGATCTTGCGGTTCGGTGGAACCAGCAGTGGGCGAAGGAATTTCTTGTCGGTCGTTTTCATCGGTATGTCCCGTGTAAAAGGAGCGTGGCCGCGGCAATTCTAGCATATTTCTCTTGTGTAGTATAGACACCCATAATAGACACCCATAATATAATCGAGTCCCGACCCCTAGAATCAGGGTAGCTGTCCATTCTGTGAAACTGGCGCTGCGTAGTTTTGGGAAATTGATTATGAAGGAGGCATGGATGTCGAGCAATTCAAGGAAGATGTTCGCGGCGGACGGATCTCCGTTGCCGCCCTTCCCCCCGGCGACGAAAGCGGGAGGTCGTCTTCTTGCCACCCCTTCCGCCCGCCTTGCGGGGCGGAAGACGGCTTGGCTGCTACTCGGCTCGGCGCAACACCCTCATTACACCCCATTCGTCTCGACCTCAACGGTCTCGCTTTCCATTCCGCTCTTGGCCGCAATAGTCAGCCCTCGTGCGGCCCGCCGAGACTATCCCGGTCGCTCCCGGTTCGCCAGAGAAGCGCAGCATGAGAAATGAGGGCGACCTCTCCAGACTGGTCATAAAGAGTTTCCCCGAGAACGGTCAGATGCAACTGATGCGTCTTCGGGTGGCGGCGGAATTCCACTGCTCCCGCTGTAACACAAAGAAGAAGGCGACGTTGGTGGCCGTGGTGTCCGGCGATTGGAATCGGTTATTGTGCAATGGCTGCTACGGGGAACTGCTTGCGGGAGGGCGGTGACTTATGGACCGCATTCTTCCGAGTTTCAGGAAGTCAGATTACCACAAGTTCCGCCGTTGTCAAATGCCCAGAGACCCGGCCAAGAACCCGCTCAGGTTTGAGGCCAGTGGCGATCAGAAATATCTGGACAAGGCCCGCTGGCGTGGTAAAGTGGGGTGGGACGCAACCCGTCGTCAGCACATGGCGCTGCTACGGACGGGCTCGGCCGGGTGGTGCCTCGGGTTGTTCCCTGACGAGGCAGCGTCGTCCACCGGGAAGCGGTGGAGAAGCTGCCGAGCGGGTTTGGGGGAGGGTGAAAATGAAAAGCAAGCGACCCAAACCGAAGTAGTCGAGGACTTTCGGACAGGCCCACCAGAGCATCAGGATTTTCCCGAAACCCAAAGAAGGAAACTCAAATGCCGCTTAGGTCTGGAAAAGCGAGAACATTGTCAGCAATAGCAATGGCTGTTGATTTAGGGCGACGAATCCAAAGCAACCACGCTGATGTAGTCGCCATGTACAGACGCTTCACGCCTCTTTCCACGATGGCACGAAGATTAGGGCTAATGAAGGGCTATGGAGTATCGGAGCGTATTGCCAGAAATGCGATAGAGTATGCACTAAGAGGTTTTCCTGGGGGATGCGGCCTGGCAAGTTATGAAGGTTTAATAACAGACGTTGACGAGTTGAAGGCAATCGTATCGGGGTATCGGAAGAAGACAGGCAAGAGACTACTAAAGCAGAAGAGGGGAATCTGCGGCCAATCCAAAGATGAGCAAAGAAAAGCCGCTATCGCTGGAGCGACGGCAGTAGGGTGGATTGTCTTTACAGAACAGGAAATCGAATGTGCATCAAGGTTGTGTGCCGACCCACGCTTTTGTTATGAAGGCGGCCTGCACAAAGGAAAGGCGGTCTCAAATCTCAATCGCAACTGGCAGGAGGAGTTTCCTCGAAGAAAACTTCAGCGGGAGTGCGAAAGCCGAGGCACGCGCGGGGGCGGTTGTTGAGTAGTTTTTCCACCTGCCGCA